>CP064999.1:941000-1254666 GCA_016700115.1 Sphingobacteriales bacterium
ATCCGGATGCTCAACTAAGCATCTATAAACCGAACAAGGTTACCGGCACTGATGCTGTTGTCAAGACAGACTATTTGCATTTTCTATCACTGCTTAAAATATTAGAGTATTTTTGTTACCGGTTTTTTCACAGACGGCCGTTAAGGGCATTTTAAAAGAATGGCAAGATTTCACCTTTTCCTTTTAGGATTTTTATTTTTTAGCTCCTGTAAAGTTTCTAAATACAACTACGCTTTTATTTCTGACAGAGGCGGCTATTTGGATTTATATGTTTCAACTTCGAGCAACCAACCTCTTAATGTTACGAACGACAAATATGTTGATTACGGAGTTAAATGGAGTCCTGATGGTAATTTCATCCTTTTTGCAAAACAAGTAAACAAGCAATACGATCTTTATCTATACAATGTTAACTTAAAAACTACTGAGCAACTGACAAAAGACACCTTAGACCAATACGGACCCTCGTTTTCTCCGGATGGAAAGTCAATTTTGTTCGTATCAAATATTGACCATAAGCAATACGAAATTTATTTGATGAACCTGACTTCAAAAAAGACAACTCGAATTACGTACAATGACAGATTAGATGGCTCCCCGAATTTTCATCCCGATGGCAATCGCATTTTCTATACTTCATTTATGGAAAGAGATACCGCTAATAAAATAACTAACAGTGAAATATTTGTTACCGATACTTTAGGGAGTTATTCTACAAGAATAACAAATAGAATTGGTAATGATGGCGCATTGGACATTTCACCTGACGGAAAAACAATTGTCTGTCATTACTTTATAAATGGTAAAGCAGACATTTATACAATGAGTTTAGATGGTAGCGACATCACACAATTAACTTCAGACACTTTTGATAACAGATGGCCACGTTGGACTCCGGACGGAAAATTTATTGCCTATACTCGTGTGTCAGAAAATTCAGACATTTGGTTGATGGACAAAAATGGAGCAAATCAAAAGCAATATATTACATCCTCAAAACGAGACGAAATACTTGAATTTAAACCAAAGAAAATGAAAAACGCTTTATAACCGCGAATTGCAAAAGGCGGCTGTCGTGATTCTATTGACCGATTAGTGTTTAAACAAACCAGTATCTTCGATTAAAGTTTGGTGCTGAATTCCCCACCTTGGACAGCTGCTAACCGTTATCATGTGTAACACCTCTAAACATTCTTCAAGATTTATCTCTGAAAACAATCGTGCGATGCTCTTTTTCAGGCGGGGAAAAGCTTATGTAATTTCTTTCCTAACTGCTATACTTATCGGATAGGTTTACCTGCTCTTAGTATGCGCTAAAGAGGCAATATATTGTTCACTCCGTTACATTGCGTAAATGATAGATTTTTCACAGTTAGCATTTTATGCACGGATATTTAAAGGGCTGCGGCTCGAAGATGTCAAAGATGTAGCAGGTTTGTTCAAATTTGTACAACTGCAACCCGGAGAATTATTTTTGGAAGAGGGCGCTGTAAGAAAGTCGGTCGGATATATTAGAAAAGGAATGATCAGGGCATATATCATCAACGAAAAAGGAGAAGACATTACCTTTCTCCTGTTAAACGAAAACCGGTTTGTCGCTTCGCATGATGTGATTTTGCTCAACCGCCCCTCGCGATACTTTTATGAAGCCATCGAACCCACCGAAATTCTGCAAATGGATTTTCACCTCATGCAAACCATTATACAGCGAAACCCAAAACTTGAAGAGTCCCGCAAAGAGTTTCTTCACCAAATGCTTTGTGATTCATTAACCCATTTGGAAAGCTTTGTGCTGTATTCTCCTGAAGAGCGATATATCAAGTTTGTGGAATCTAACCCCGATATCATCAACCGCGTACCGGGTAAATACATTGCTCATGTTTTGGGCATCACCCCTGTTTCTTTGAGCCGAATCAGGAAAAGAATTGCAAAGCGAAAACGGTAATTATCTTTTGTTAATCGCTTAGACGGCTGACTTGCGATAATTTTGTGAGAAACAAAAATTCAAATCATTCAGCCATGGAATTATTTTTCGCCTACCTCATCTCGGTCAGCTATTCACTATTGAAGTATTTTATTTTTGCCGGTATTCCGTTTTTAATTGTTTATAAACTTTTTTCTACCCGATTTCACAAAGCTAAAATCCAACAACGCACAGCAAAGCGCAAAGATTTTCTCCGCGAAATCCTGTATTCAATACAATCATCCCTCTTGTTTGTAATGGTAGTTTTAGCATTTACCGGCACCCCATTGGTAGAATTTACCAAAATTTATTTGTCCCCGTCAGATTATCCTATCTGGTGGATGCCTGTAAGTTTAATATTAATGCTTATTGTTCACGATACCTATTTTTATTGGATGCACCGGTTTATGCACCTGCCTGCTTTGTTTAAAACCGTACATGCCGTACACCATAAATCGGTAGTGCCATCGCCCTGGGCGACAAAAGCATTTCATGCTTTAGAAGCCTTGTTAGAAATTATGATTGTTCCTATAATACTGTTTTTATTGCCGGTGCATTTATTTGTACTATTGGCATTCAGTATCTGCGTGATGTTGATTAATGTATATGGACATCTTGGTTACGAGATAATGCCCAAATGGTTCAGACATACCTGGGCTTTTGAAATACTGAATACCTCTGTACACCATAACCTGCACCATTCCAAATTTAAGGGCAACTATGGTTTGTACTTCAGGTTTTGGGATAGGGTGATGAAAACCGAAAACCCCAATTATGTCAATGAGTACGACAAGATTCAGGTAAAGCGGTTCGGGCAATTTGTTCAGGTAAATCAGACCGAAATAACTACTAACGAGACAGAAGCAGTGCTGCAATAGTAGAATTTTGGTGGGGGGGGTTTGTGTGGACAAAGGCAAGGGCGGGGAGATTTTGATAATTCCTATTTTACCCGGCCTGGTTGCGACCTCGCAATCCACCAAAAAATAAAGCATCAACCAAAAGTTGCACCGGCATATTCGGAAACAATTTTACTGCCCATCAGACCTGCAACCGTACCAAGTCCCGGCCATGTATTATCGCCTACTAACCAGAAATCTCTTTCGCCGAAATGATGAGGTGTTGCTTTTAAGTTTGAATTAAGAAGGGTTTGTTTATACCCTCCGACACTGCCATCCATTCTCTGCGTATATTTTTGGTAGGTCCTGGGAGTGCCGGTTTCAAAGACGATGAGCTCCTTGTCCAAATTGGGGTACACCTTTTGGGCAAAGGTCAATAACCTGTTGCCGATGTCTTTCTTTTTTTGATCGTATGAGTCTTTGGTTAGGTTTTGCCATTCCGAAATGCCGCAATGTGTCGAAATCATCACCGCCCGACAACCCTCCGGGGCTGAAAGGTTGTCCCCTTTTGACGAAACGGAAATAAACATATTGTTCCCGTTACCAAAAGGTTCTTCATAACTGTTCAAAATCTGATGGTGTGTTAGTGTTTGCCGTTCTACTGCCTCCTCCCTCACCCCTAAAAACAGGACGATGGCGCTGCCCCTATAGGACTCGTTTAATTGGATATACTTTTCCAATTTTACTTTTATGTGTTCAGGGGCTATTTGGCGGGTCAGATCTAAAGGCAACGAACTGATGATTTTACGGGACAAAAATCCGGCTTTAGAAGTTTCGATTTTCCAAACACCG
The DNA here is from genome assembly GCA_016700115.1 of Sphingobacteriales bacterium. NCBI lineage: Bacteria > Pseudomonadati > Bacteroidota > Sphingobacteriia > Sphingobacteriales > Sphingobacteriales bacterium. The sequence continues at coordinate 944,652 of CP064999.1, forward strand.
CTCTTTTTTTCAAAGCCGGTTACCTTGTGTCCGGTTTTAATGGTTCCTCCCTTTTCAAGATATTTTTCCGACAGGTACTGCCAAAACCTTTTCATACCGCCCTCCGGCCTCATCAGCCCAGCTCCCCTGATGGTTGTTCCCAATGCTGCATTGATAAAAGGAGCCTTATCCAAACTGCTGTGAACCGTATCTTCGACCAACATGGCTAATAACCCGGTCAAAGCTGCATCTTTTTCAAGTTTAAATTTCTTTAAAACGTCTGACATTGAAACGTTTAAAAACCGGGACAGAAATAAATTTTTAACTCCGATGGCTCTAATCAAATTCCAAAGGTCGGATACCGATTGAATTGGAAGTTTGAGGTTTCGACGGCTTGCCTGCCAAAACACATCGGTTACACGGTCCATCAACGTCCAGAAATCCTTGTGGTTATTTGTGCTGCCAATTTTGAGAAGTCTTTCGCGATTCCATTTTTCGCGGTCTCGATACAAAACGATTTGTCTGTCGGGCAGCCAGGCGAGGTAGTCGAGATATTCCCCTTTTGGCAGCGGCACATTGATTTCCTCAAAAAAATTTCCTCCTACGCCCCCATTAATAAAATCTACTAATGTGGTTGCACCTACATCAAACGAAAATCCTTGTTTGGTGAAAAAACCGGCACATCCTCCTAACTGACCGTGCGATTCTAAAACAATCGTTTTGAACCCCTTGCTTTGCAACCTTAAGGCTGTTGAAAAGCCCGAAATCCCCCCGCCAATAACCGCAATGTCAAAGGTTTCGAGCATGTTAAAGGACTTGTTTACGGTAAGAAAGAAATCAGCAACAAGAGGTGAAGATAACCATTGCCCGCCAAAAAAAAACAAATCTTAGAGTCAATAACAAATCAGGCAAGAGGTAAACCCTTTCCTTCGAGCTTCTGAAACGGAGACGGAGTGTAGCCCTCCTTTACAATTATTCAACCCCCTACAATCGGCGGTGCTGTGAAACTTGGTGGCATATTTCCCGCCACAAATCACCACCGTACCAGATTGACCGGCAACCGGCGATTCAAAGCTAAGATGGTTGTGTTCAAACAAACCGGCATCGGGTAACAAATTGGCAGCAGCAACACTATTTACAAAGGGAACGGGTTCTTTGCCCGATAGCATAAAAATGCCCGAACAGACCTGTAAACTTAGCAGCACAAATATAAAAAATACCCTCATCTGTGTTTTAAATAAAGACAAACTACGGTTGTTTTGTAGTTACTCCGTCCACAAAATTACAAAATCGGTTGATATATTTATTCCTTGAACGAAAAAAACCGGCAAAGATCCTCTTTACATACTTATTCTGTTGCCAACCCAAACAAACCTGCGGTTTATGAACGAGGCATCGGTAAATGAAGCGTTGCCGGCAGGGTTGCCGCCCGTAACGTGAAAATCGGAAAATGCCGCATGTTGGTTAACCCAGATAAAACCGGTAAAATTGAGCGAAACGGGTACAAACACGCTGTTCATTTCATCGGTGATAAGTTGGGTCAGTGCATCATCGGTGCAATACGCTCCGCAAGTAATAGCGCCGTGTTTTTGAGCCATCGTTTTTGCAAGATGAAGCGATTCGTCGGTATTGCTGGTTTTTACCACTAACACAATGGGTCCAAACAGTTCCTGTTCATAAATTTCAGCATCCTTGGCCTCTACTTCCAAAATAGTAGGAGCACAAATACGGGCATGCTCAAAATCGGGATTTATCACTTTGGGGCTTTCTAAAACCACTACCCCTCCCAATTCTTTCACGCTGCGGGCACGGGCAAGTGTGTTTGCATTTTGAATAGCTCCCAAAGTACCTGCGCCCATTTTGGGGTTGAGAGCAAGTGCGGCTACCTCGTTTTTTAGGAGTTCAACGGCTGTTTCGTAAGGAACAACCTGTCCGTCTGCTTCCTTTATGCCGTTTTCGGGAATAAAAATATTTTGCGGAGCTGTACACATTTGTCCTGAATAGAGCGACACCGAAAAGGCCAGATTTCGCATCACCTGCCGAAGGTCGAGCACAGAATCAATAATCACCGAATTGACCCCTGCTTTTTCGGTAAAGACAGTTTTACCCTTGCTTTCCAACGATTCGAGATAAGCGCCAAAAGCACTGCTGCCGGTATAATCTATAATTTTTACCTCCGGATGCTCTGCAATTTCTTTGGTAATCAGATGGCTGTTCGTGTCGGGTGCCAACTGAACGGTATTGGCATCAAAACCATTTTCGACCAGCACCTTCTGAATTTCGGCAATAAAAATGGCGATGGGCAGGATGGCTTTCGGGTGTGGTTTAACAATAGTAGCGTTTCCGGTAATCAGACTTGCATAAAGGCCGGGAACCGTGTTCCAGGTAGGAAAGGTGGAACATCCTATCACCAAAGCCACCCCTTTCGGAACGGGGGTAAAGGTTTTGTCCAAGGTAATAAAAGCCCCTCCTCCTGCGGGTTTTTCCCATCGAAGGGTGTTGGGAAACCTCGACAATTCCTGATAGCCGATGGCAATAGTTTCCAAAGCACGGTCGGCAGCATGAGGACCTGAGGCCTGAAACGACATGATAAACGATTGTCCTGTAGTATGTTGGGTGGCGTAAGCAATTTCAAAAAAACGGTTTTTGGTTCTTTCCAGCGATTCGATGAGTAAACCGGTGCGATCTTTAACCGAAGTTTTGCGCCAGACGGAATGTGCTGCTTTGGCATTGCCAATCAACACACCGGTCTCTGTGGTGGGATAGCTGATGCCGAGAGAAGTTCCCCAATAAGGCGATTCTTCTTCTCCTGTTTGTTTGGTGCTGCCGGTTTGCAACAATCCGATAAAGGGCTTATTGAGCTGGCTTTCAAACGCTTGTTGTCCTTCGGCCGGTGCATCAGGGCCATAAGCCTTGGGATGTTCGGGAAAATGAGCATAAAATGTGCGGTGATGAACGGCATCTATTGCTTTTCGCAGGGCATCGTGATGTTTATCGAACAGTGCTGACATATATGGATTGCTTTGTGTGATGGTCTGTAATATTAACGGGCATAAAGGTAGGCAAAAAAGATAAAATCGTTAGCCAACAAGCTAAGATACGTCAGTTAATAGTTATTGGTAGTACGTTGTTCGCCCTGTATTCTAAGTTTTAGCTTTTAAATGAATATGCCCATTCAAAAAAAAGCTATTTTTGTCATCAAAACCAAAATTTCCGTGATGTTCGAACAAAAAGAAAAATATATCAACCCGCTAACAGATTTTGGGTTCAAGAAACTTTTTGGAACGGAGATAAATAAAAGTTTGCTGATTGACTTTCTCAATCAAATTCTTCCCGACAGAAAGATTGCTGACCTGACTTATTCGTCGGGCGAACATTTGGGTTCAACCGAATTGGACAGGAAAGCTATTTTCGATTTGTACTGCACCGGCGATAACGGAGAAAGGTTTATCGTAGAAATGCAAAAAGCGAAACAAAATTTTTTTAAAGACCGGAGTGTATTTTACGCCTCCTTTCCCATTCAGGAACAAGGAAAGAAGTATAATTGGGACTATAAGTTAGACCCTGTTTATTCGGTTGGCATCTTAGATTTCATTTTTGACGACCACAAATACGAGGATGAACTATTGCATGTTGTTGAGTTGAAAAACCAGAATTGCGAAGTTTTTTACGAGAAGTTAAAATTTGTTTACCTTGAGTTGCCAAAGTTCAATAAGGAGGAGGAAGCATTAGAGACCCAATTTGACAAGTGGCTGTATGTGTTGCGGCATCTTTCCCAGCTTCAGGACCGCCCCAGGAAACTGCAAGACCGGATATTTGCCAAACTGTTTGAGGCCGCAGAGATTGCTAAATTCAGCCCCAAAGAAAGAGAGTCTTACGAAAAGAGTTTGAAGTACTACCGGGATTTAAAAAACGTGATTGACACTTCCCGAGAGGAAGGGCGAGAGGAAGGACGAGAGGAAGGACGAGAGGAAGGACGTGAGGAAGGGCGGTTAGAAGGGATAGAAAAAGGAAGAGAAGCAAGGAATTTTGAAATTGCAGGTCAAATGAAAAAGGAAGGATTTGCTAACGAGCAAATTAAAAAAATCACCGGATTAACAGATGAAGAAATCGGAAATTTATAATCCCTTTTTGTCGCCTATGCTTATTGATTTTTTATGTCTTAGCAAATACGAAATTTTTTATCCTGAATGTACATAGTTATTTAACAACCGTTTAAAACTTATTGTCAACTTCGAGGAAAGTTGCTATAAAATACGAACCATAATCTATTGACCATTACCATTCATCATGCCAACTGCCAAAAAAGATTCAGAACACACCCTCTATCTGCTCGATGCCTTTGCCCTTATTTACAGGGCTTTTTTTGCCTTAGGAGGTGCAAAGCCGCTCATTAATTCCAAAGGGATGAACGTATCGGCAATTTTGGGATTTACGAACACCCTTTACGATTTGATAGTCAAAGAAAAACCCACCCATATAGCAGTGGTGTTCGATTCAAAAGGTCCTACTCTCCGCGCTCAGGAGTTTGAGTTTTACAAAGCCCACCGCGAAGAGGTTCCAGAAGATATTGTGTTTTCTATTCCTTATATTCAGCGAATTATAACCGCTTTCAATATTCCGATGTTGCAATTAGACGGATATGAAGCGGACGACATTATCGGTACTATTGCCAAGCGCGCCGAACAAGACGGATATGCTGTCTATATGGTTACCCCGGATAAAGATTTCGGGCAGTTGGTGAGCGAAAACATCTTTATTTATAAACCTGCACATCTCAAAAAACCGGTCGAAATTTTAGGCGTTCCCGAAGTACTGGAACGTTGGGATATTGAAAGGGTGGATCAGGTCATTGATATTTTGGGGTTAATGGGCGATCAGGCCGATAATATTCCGGGCATTAAGGGTGTTGGTGAAAAAACCGCTGTTAGCCTGCTCAAACAATTCGGAACTTTAGAAAGTATTTTGGAAAATGCGCATCAAATAAAAGGTAAAATTGCCGAAAAAGTAGCAGAAGGAGCAGAGTTAGCCGTTATCTCCAAAAAGTTGGCTACGATAGACATCGCCGTTCCCTTGCCCTACGAGCCGGAAAAGTATATTATGGAAGAGCCCGACCGTCAGGCTTTGGCCAATGTTTTTGCAGAACTTGAATTCCGAACCTTGGGCAAACGTATTTTGGGCGACAGTTATGAAGTCAACTCTAGCACGGGCTCAACCTCCGAACAAAAAAACACTTCTGACCAACCCGCTACCGACAAACAACAGCAACTCAATTTGTTTGGAAACAGCCAGTCCGTAGCTCCGTCAAATGAAATTCAGGGGCAGTTGTTTAATACCGACACTGCAAAAGGTAAAACCATTCACAATACTCCCCACGAATATCATTTGGCTGATACGACCGAAAAACAGGAGCAGTTGGTTCGGCTTTTATTACAACAAACATTGGTCAGCTTTGATACTGAAACCACCGGCATTGACCCTAACAACAGCGAATTGGTCGGGCTTTCTTTTTCCTTTAGTCCAAATTCGGGATGGTATGTTCCGGTACCGGAAAATCAGGAACAAGCCAGACTGTTGGTACAAAGGTTTCAACCATTTTATGAAAACGAAAACATTGCCAAGGTTGCCCAGAACCTGAAATACGATGCCCTGATGCTGAAATGGTATGGGGTAGAGGTAAAAGGAGTTTTGCACGATACGATGATTGCCCATTACCTTATTGAACCCGACATGCGACATAACCTGACCATTTTGTCCGAAACTTACCTGCATTACAGTCCGGTAGAAATAGAAGAGCTGATCGGCAAAAAGGGTAAAAGCCAACTGAGTATGCGCGATGTGGAATTGGAAAAAATTACCGAATATGCCGCCGAAGATGCCGACCTCACTCTGCAACTCCATCATAAATTTAACCCTGTTGTCGCCACATCCGGGTTTAGTTCTCTTTATTCGGATGTTGAAATGCCTTTGGTGTCAGTCTTGGCCGATATGGAATTCGAGGGTGTGGCAATTGATGTGCCGTTCTTAAAAAAATATTCCGGAGAAGTGGGTGAAGAAATTTACCAAATCAAACAGGAGGTATTTAAAACAGCAGGCGTTGAGTTTAACCTTGACTCTCCAAAACAGTTGGGAACCATTTTGTTCGACCGGATGAAAATTCCCTATGTTGGAAAAAAAACTGCCACCGGTCAATACAGCACAGACGAAGACATGTTGCAATCATTAGCCGAGCAATATCCTTTTGCACACTTGTTGCTCGATTACCGCGAACTGAGCAAACTCCGCAGCACCTATATTGATGCTTTGCCTCAGATGATCAATCCTAAATCGGGGCGCATACATACTACCTACAATCAGGCCGTTGCCAGCACCGGACGATTGAGTTCAACTACCCCTAATCTGCAAAACATCCCCATTCGCACCGACAGAGGAAAGGAAATCCGCAAAGCTTTTATTCCCCGCAACAACGACTACTTGCTGATGTCGGCCGATTACTCGCAGATAGAACTGCGACTGATGGCACACATGAGCGCTGATTCCAACATGCTTCAGGCCTTTAAAGACGGATTGGACATTCACCGCGCAACGGCAGCACGGGTTTACGGTGTTTCGCTTGCAGAAGTGGACAGCGATATGCGCCGGAAAGCAAAAATGGTGAATTTCGGCATCATTTACGGCATCACTGCTTTCGGTCTGTCGCAACGCTTGGGCATCAGCCGTTCCGAAGCAGGCTCCATCATTGACGAATACTTCAAACAATATCCCGGTGTCAAACAATATATGGACGACACCGTCGAAAAAGCCCGCACGCTCGGATATGCCGAAACGCTGTTGGGCAGAAGGCGGTTTCTGAAAGACATCAACTCCCAAAACCGCACCGTCCGTTCTTTTGCCGAGCGCAACGCCATCAACACCCCCCTGCAAGGCACAGCAGCAGATATGATTAAAGTAGCGATGGTTAATATTCAGCGCAGAATGAAAGCCGAAGGCATGAAATCAAAAATGGTGCTTCAGGTTCACGACGAATTGGTGTTCGATGCCCATCAATCCGAAATTGACAAACTGACCGGTTTGGTAAAAACCGAAATGCAAACCGCAATTCCTTCGCTCTTAGTGCCGATAGAGGTAGAAAGCGGAGTAGGAAGCAATTGGTTAGAAGCACATTAAATCGGCATGTTTGTCCTTATTAATAAATGAGCCTTCCCTTTATCAGGGGTTTGTGTGATTCATGAGGTTAACGCAGACATATCCGAAAAAACGGTAGCAACAAAGCCGGATTTTTTGTCTTTTTTGGCAAAGACATGTAATAGCTTTATTAGAACTACAAATACCGGTTAATGGTGAATGACCACTACTTCATTTCTTGCTGTAGAGTTGTTTTTTGTCTCGAATCACCATATTTTTCACTCTTCATTAATTTTCAATCTTCAAGTTATAGATAGCAAAATCACAACCACAACTTTTTTATATTTGCAATGTTTTATACAGAATGGTATGCAGTTCTGCTTTCGTATATTTTGTTGTCTGATTATATTTACAAATTGTTTGTTGGCCCAAAACCGGTTTATGGAAACCTTTTCTACCGAAACCGGGCTTTCGCAAGGAATGATATTTGATATTTGCCAAACCTCCGATGGGTTTTTATGGATTGCAACCAAACATGGACTTAACCGATACGACGGGTATAATTTTAAGATTTTTGTTCATAATCATCTCAACACCTTTTCTATTGCCGAAAACACTGTATCCGCTCTCTATGAAGACAGCAGAGGGCTGCTTTGGGTAGGGACGGAAAGTAAGGGGGTAGATATTTACGACCCCCGAACCGAACAATTTTATCACCTTCCTTTAGCATTTAACAGGGCAACAGATGAGGGGGCAAATTCTGTGTTCAATATTACAGAAGGGTTAGATGGGGCAATGTATATTTTACACAGAAATAATGTTATAGTCAAGATTGCTATACCCGAAAACCTGTTAAAACACTTGCCGGACAAGCCTGATTTAACTGCTTACGCATCTCTTACTATATATAAGAGCGAATATTTCAAGCAAGCCGAGTCAAAAAAGCAAGTGAATGTTTTCCGGGTTGTTGCTATGTCCGACCGGCAAATCTGGGCATACAGCAGTAAACAAATTTATCGTTTGCTGAATAATCAATCAGAAAATATACAAGTTGTCGAACCTGAGCAAGCAAATAAAACCGGCAACACCTCAATATGGTGCGCTATTCCCAAAGGATTTGTGTATTATAGAGAAGGTAAAACTTATAATTCCAACATATCGGCTATTGGTTCTGATATTAGAACTACTTATTGCCGGCCGGCCGGCAATGAGGATTATTGGATAGCTGTAAACAACAAACTTTGGTTAGTAAAAAACGGAAAGCTTCCCGATTTTACTAAACCTGACTGGGAAGTTGATGCCGATATTTCAGCAGTATATAAAGACCAAAACGGAAATATATGGATTGGTACGCAAGGGCACGGCCTTCGTAAAATTAACCCCAAGCGCCATCAGTTTAAACAAGGAGCAGAAGGATTCAGCCTTTGGGGTGTTTGGAGCGATTCGAAGGGCAGGTATTACTGCAAAGTGATTAACAAAGTGTTTGAATACAATCCGCAAACAGTCCAATTATCCAAAGAACGCGCTTTTGGTGGCAAGCCCTCGCGAGTACTTGATATGTGTATCAACGCTTCTGGAAATTACTGGCTGCTGGGTAGAGGTGAGGCTGAAAACACTGCCGAATTGAGATATTACCACCCCGACACCGGTGAGTCAGTTGGATATTCTTTCCCGTTTGACACCTTTACTTCGGCTTCGGGTGACGAAACACTGGAACAAATATTTAAGCCGTTTGCCAATGCCGGTTTACAACTAACTTCCAATGGCAGTTTGCTGGTGGTAGGAGAAGGCTGCCGCTTAATTCGGTTTAATCCCGAAACAACCCGGTTTGAATGGTTCAGTTACGCATCGGTATTCGGCAACCATGCGGCCGCAGTACTACCCTTAGCACTGACTGAAGATGGTAACGGGATAGTTTGGATCGGCACCCAATCTGGGTTGGTAAAATGTACGCCTCATCAGGGTTCTTATAAGTTTGAACTGATAAAAAACAGCCAACTTGGACTTAATAATAATGCGATTGCCTGTTTGCTTCCACATCCGGCCAATCCTAAACAGGGACTTTGGATTGGCACTAAAGGAGGGGGTATTAATTATCTTAATCTGCAAAACGGCAATTTTCAGTACATTACCACTAAAGAGGGGCTACCCGATGATGTGGTTTATGGAATTTTGCCCGGGAAAAAAAACGAGCTGTGGTGTAGCACTAATCGTGGTTTGGCCAAACTGACAATTTCCGAAACTGCTCAAGTGGAAAAAATAATATCCTATTCCACTACAAATGGCTTGCAATCCAATGAGTTTAATACCCAGGCATTTTTCCGTGCCGATAACGGAGAATTGCTTTTTGGAGGAGTGAATGGATTAAACCGCTTTTTCCCCGAAGATATAACACCCGATACTGTGCTATCCTCTGTTTATCTGGTAGGACTGAAAATAAACCAACAGCCTGCCCTGTTTGGCGAAACTGAAAGTTTGCTTGACCAACCACTTACTTATACCAATCAACTTAAACTCCAATATTATCAAAACAATCTCACGTTTGAGTTTGCTGTTTTGGATTTTACTGCCCCCGGTAAAAACCGCTATCGCTACCGCTTAGTAGGTGCAGACCCGGAATGGGTTGAAACAGGAAACAATAGATTTGCCTATTTTACCCATCTTCGACCCGGACATTACACCTTATTGGCACAAGGCAATAATGGAGAGGGAGATTGGCAAGATATTGCCCAACCGGTGAAAATTGTTATTTATCCCCCATGGTGGCAATCTACACGAGCCTATTTGGTGTATCTGTTGCTTGTTTTGAGCGCAATGTGGCAGGCTTACCGTTTTCAGATAAGAAGGGTAAAAATGCACGAACAATTAGCCTTTGAACGACGAGAAACCGAAAGGATAAAGGCTTTGGAACAATTGAAAACCGATTTTTTCAGCAATGTAACACATGAGTTCAGAACCCCGCTTACGCTGATGTTAGAACCCCTGCGCCAAGCGATTAAAAACCCCAATGACACCAACTTAATCGAAAAATTACGCCTTGCCGAAAAAAACAGTCGCAAACTGTTGTCCTTTGTTAATCAACTGTTGGATATGTCAAAATTAGAAAGCGGCAGTATGACCTTAGACAACCGCAAAGCCGATTTTACCCAAACCCTGCGCGAGGTATTTGAGCAGTTTTTACCCCTTGCCCATAAACAGCAAATTTCATTGAGTTTTGAAAGCGACCAAAACATAACTCCTTTTTACTATGATACCGGTAAGGTGGAACTAATAGTGAACAATTTGCTATCAAACGCCCTTAAATTTACACCTTCGGGCGGAAAAGTAACCCTTTCCTGCCATATGGCCCCTCAAACAGCCGAGAATAACCAACCTGCTGTACAGGTCAGTGTAACAGATACCGGTGTGGGAATTCCCGTTGATGCCCTGAACAAAGTTTTTGACCGTTTTTATCAGGTAAACATCTCCCAACATCAAACCGGTACAGGCATAGGACTTGCCCTTACCAAAGAACTCGTAGAACTCATGGGTGGGACCATACAAGTAAACAGCCATGAAAACATCGGTACCACGTTTACTTGCCTCCTGCCCGTCATCACAGAAGCGCCTGTAAGCAACCTACAACAAAACACAACTTTACCGCCCCTCACCAAACCTGCCCCTTACATACCCTCGTTGATGCCCGAACACCTAAACAACGAACACTCTCAAGAAGCCCCTGTTGTTCTAATTATTGAAGACAATCCGGAACTGCGCACATTTATACGTCACTCCATAGGCACAAACCGGCAGATACACGAAGCCGAAAACGGGCAAACAGGCATTGACTTAGCCATAGAACTCCTGCCGGACATTATCATCTCAGATGTTATGATGCCCGTAAAAGACGGCTATACCGCTTGTCACGAACTTAAAAACAACCCACTTACCTCGCACATACCCATTATCCTGCTCACCGCCAAATCTGCCATCGAATCCAAAATACAAGGACTTCAAACCGGTGCCGATGACTACCTCACCAAACCCTTTAATACCGATGAGTTAATAGCCCGAATGGATAACCTCATAGAACAAAGAAAACGCCTGCGCGAAAAATTTGCTCAACAAACCATTCTTTTACCCGATAAGAATTCGCTTCCTACCAATCCGCAGGAGCCACTCCTCTCCAACCCCGATAAAGAATTTTTAAACCGCTTTATCTGCTTAGTAGAAGAACACCTCGACAATGAAAACATTACCGTTGAAGAATTTTCACAAAAAATGTATCTTAGTCGCGTACAACTTCACCGCAAAATGAAAGCCATTACGGATCAAAACGTCTCCGATTTTGTGCGCAACTACCGCCTGGAACGTGCCATGGTTATGCTCCAAAACCAAGAAGGCCGAGTCTATGAAATTGCAGACAACGTAGGCTTTGCCAACGAAAAATACTTTTCCCGCGCGTTCAAAGAAAAATTTGGCATCTCTCCCAGCCAAGTGCAGTAAACAAGTGCCACATCGCTTATTCAACTCCTTCGGAGTTATTGTTGGTTGAGTTGCTTGTCATCAACAGACTTCACCTGTGATTATTTATATTTAGGACCTTCAGGCTTGCCACCTCATCCCATGTCGTGCTATTCCATCCGATGTCGTGTCATCACATCCAAAGTCACTCTATCTTATATAACGATGTCATCCCAATCAGTATTGACTTTGGGGTAAGGTGCTGTAACTTATCCCCCAGCCCCAACGGGGTGAAATGTACAAAGCCGTATGCAAGTAGTGTGCTTCATACGGTCTGTAAGGGCAGATTTATTTCACTGTATTACCCGCCTTTATGTCCCCATCCACACTAAAAAAGTGGACAAATCTGCTTAAAACTTCAAAACGTTACCTCAGTGCACCATTAAGAAACATCAGTGCACCCTAAAAACCACCTCACCACTGCAATTTTGCCATTACAAAAAGTAGTGATGGAATAAAGAGGGCAGAAAAGCAACCTGTGATAGCGAAACCCCCAAAACCGCTCAATCGGTAAACTAAAACCAACTCCAACCTAAACCTGCCCGCCTACCCATCTTGCTTTTTGTGTCTATCCAAAACTAAAATTTACACGAGCAATTAAAAAATACAGCTATGAAAAATCTGTTCCTTTGCGCCTTATTCTTGGCAGTGATTTTGTGCACGACTTTTGTTGATGCCGCCGCCGCAATTCGATATGTAAAACCCACCGCCACCGGCACAGGTACCGGCAATAGCTGGGCAAATGCCTCTGGCGATTTACAAGCTATGATTGATGCCTCAGCCGTAGGCGATGAAGTCTGGGTAGCCACAGGCACTTACAAACCCGGTGCATACCCTACAGGCTGTACCGGTTGCAGCACTACCCGCGATTATGCGTTTCTTATAAAATCCGGCGTATCGGTCTATGGCGGGTTTGCAGGTACAGAAAGCGCAAAAGATGAAAGAAATATTACCGCCAACCCCACCATACTCAGCGGCGACCTTAATGGCAATGATGTATTTGATATAAACAACGGCGGCTATCAAAGTGGCACAGGCGATGATAATTGCCACCACGTAGTCGTTATGCGAGCCGCCACATCCGGTCATACTTCGGTGTTTGATGGTTTTTTAGTTACGGGGGGCAATGCCGACGGTACCGGAAATATTACGTTTAGCTCTGTAAATATTCCAAAAAATTCGGGTGGCGGTATGTATGCAAGGAACATATCCGGTTGTACCCAAACACTAACCAATAACAGCTTTTACAACAATATGGCTGGTTATGGTGGAGGTTTTTATTCTTTAAATTTTGGATCACAAACTATCTCTAACAACGCTTTTTACAACAACATAGTGAACAATGCGGGCGGCGGGTTAGATTTAACCAATTACAATACCCAAATAGTTGACAACAACACCAGTTATAACAACAGGGCTGTCTCTGGAGGCGGGGCTTCAATAGGTAATGTTTCGGGATCCCAAACAGTTACTAACAATGCTATATACAATAATGCCATTACCGGTACTGGCGGCGGGCTAAGTATTAGCAATAGTAACGCATCCGGCCAGCAAACGATAACCAACAATACCATATACAATAACACTTCAACTAGTAATAGTGGGGGATTATATACAACTAACTTTGGCACACAAAACATTTCTAATAACACCATTTACAACAATACCGGTAGTAATACCGGCGGTGTTACATTGAGTAATTCGGGAACAAATGCTCAACAAACTTTTACACATAATACCGTTTTTAACAACACGGCCACTGGCAGCGGCGGGGGATTAACTACCTTAAACTACGGCACAACCCCCCAACAAACTATCGCTAACAATGCCATTTTCAATAATTCAGCTGTTGGTGTAGGCGGCGGTATAAATATGGGTGGCAGTAGCGCATCGTCCCTGCAAACGATTATCAATAATACCATTTACAACAACACTGCTAATAGTAATGGAGGCGGGCTGTATGTTTCGAATTCAGGAACACAAAACTGCCACAACAACATTTTTTGGGCAAACAAAAAAGGAGCGAATAACAATGTTGCCGGTGCTGATATTCATGTGCAATCGGGAGTTACCACTTTTACCCACTGCCTTACCCAGCAAAACTCAACCTTTAGCAGCGGCACGGGTATCATTAACAACCAAAATCCCTTCTTTATAGACCCTGCCAACCCCGCCGGCGCAGATGGCATACACCGCACTGCCGATGATGGCTTGCGACTAAGTTCTTGTTCGCCGGCTATTAATGCCGGAACTTCTACGGGTGCCCCAAGTACGGATATTATTGGCACAAGCCGTCCTCAATTTATCGAAATAGATATGGGTGCTTATGAAAGTACAACCAATTACAGTGCCCCTCCCACGGCAGGAATTACCAACAACACGGGCACAACCGTACTCACCTGCATTACCACATCCATTAGTGTAACTGCCACAGGCGGAAGCAGCTATGCCTGGAGTGGCGGAGCAACCCCCAACACTGCCGACAACACTTTCACCACATCAGGCACATATACCGTTACGGTAACAAATTCGGGCGGTTGTACGGCGACTGCAAGTGTCGTGGTTACTAACAACGACCCAACCACTGCCAATGCAGGTCCTAACCAATCTGTCAGCATAAGCTCAGCCACTATGGCAGCCAATACACCCAGCTTTGGTTCAGCGGAATGGTCATTGGTAAGCGGCTCCGGTACTATTACCACGCCCGGCAGCCCCACCACCACCATCACCAATCTTGGGGTTGGCACCAATACTTTCCGATGGACAATCTTTAATGCACCATGTACGCCAAGCACAGACGATGTTGAGATAACTTACTCACCGGCTGTCAACCTCGTCTGCCCAATTAACAACACAGTCGGCTCTTGCCAAACTCAAGCAGCGGTTGATGCTGCTTTTGCAAATTGGCTGGCAACAGCATCTGCCGGTGGCGGGTGCGATGGTGTATTGACGAACAATAGTTCAGGCGCGCCCTCAGCCTGTGGCGGCTCAACAACAGTTACCTTTACCTACACCAGCACCTGCGGACCCCTCACAACCACCTGCCAGGCAACATTTACGGTGGCTGCTACAACATCTCCCACGCCGGTTTTTAGCAACTGCACCAACAACAGCGTCAACCTCGGCTGCAACCCTGCTAACCTTCCCTCATGTACTGCCATAACTTCGGGCAGTTTTGGTGGCAATGTTACGGCATCTAACTCCTGTGGCTCTGTGCCGGTTACCTGCTTGGCAGGTGAAATTATTGCTAATGGATGTAATCGCACTCAGGTTTTCACCTTCGAGGCAACAGCTTGCGGGCAAACGGTTACCTGCACCCGAACTTTCAATTGGACTGTAGTAACGCCGCCCTCTTTCAACGGCACCTGTGGAAACGGTGTTGTCAACCTTGGCTGCAACCCATTAACCCTTCCGAGCTGCAACCCCGACATTACAGCCTCCAACCAATGCGGAGCGCTACCCGTAACCTGTAATATCGGTGCAATTACGGTAAATGGTTGTAACCGCAGTCAAACAATTACCTACATAGCAAACGCATCGGGCTGCGGCACTTTCAGCACTTGCATCAGGATTTTTAATTGGCAGGAAACAACGGCACCTGTGTTTGCCAACTGTGATAACACCTTTGACCTGGGCTGTAATCCGGCAACCCTGCCCTCTTGTGCCAATGTTCAGACAACGCCCTTCGGTGGAGCAATTACTGCTACCAACGAGTGCGGCAATGTTTCCGGTATCACCTGCTCCCAGGGCAATATTGAGAGCGACGGTTGCAACCGTAGCCAAACATTTACCTTCACATTAACCGGCTGTGGATTCACCACCACTTGCACTCGTACTTTCACTTGGTCGGTGGACCCGACTGCTACATTAACCTGTCCGAACAATACCACCACTGCTGCCGGTCAGACCCAAACGGCTATTGATATAGCGTTTAACAATTGGTTGGCGAGTGCCGGCTATTCAGGCGGTTGCGGCGGGGTTTTAAGCAACAACAACACAGGTGCTCCATCTGCTTGCGGAGGCTCTGCAATGGTTACTTTTACCTTAGACCTTCCCTGCCAAACCGATAAGACCTGCCAGGCAACTTTTACAGTGGCAGAACTCAATGCCCCGACTGGAACATTGTCTATAGTCAACAGCAGTTGTACTGCCTGCACTGTTAGCGGTGGCAGCATTGCCATAGGCTCAGTAAGCGGCACCGGCGGCACAATTGAATATTCTACCAACAACGGCACAAACTGGAGCAGCAGTTTACCCACGTACAATCAAACCGGTCCGCCACAAACCATTCTCGCCAGTGTGCTGGCAGCCAATGGCTGCAGGAGCAATGCTGTACAAGTAGGCATAACCGCTCCCGGCACTTGCCCACCGCCGCCTTCCGCAAGCATTACCGGCACAACAACCGGCTGCAACAGCGTTACTTTAACCGCTTCGGGAGGGTCAGGTTATGTGTGGAGCGGGGGCGCTACCCCAGCATCGGCATCGAACACCTTTACCACATCGGGTAGTTATACGGTTACAGTAACCGGTTCGGGGGGGTGTACAGCTACAGCAAGTGCTGTGGTAACCATCACCCCAAACACCTCTAATACCACGACCATCAATGCCTGCGATAGCTATTTATGGTCGGTAAACGGTTCTACCTACAACGCCTCGGGTACTTATACTTCTGTTAGCGGATGCCATACCGAAATATTGAACCTCACCATCACCGCAAACACCTCCAATACCACGACCATCAATGCTTGCGGCAGCTACTTGTGGGCGGTAAACGGTACTACCTACAACGCTTCGGGTACTTACACTTCTGTTAGCGGATGCCATACCGAAATACTGAACCTGGCCATCACCGCAAACACCTCCAATACCACGACCATCAATGCTTGCGGCAGCTACTTGTGGGCGGTAAACGGCACTACCTATAACGCTTCGGGCACTTATTCTTCTGTTAGCGGATGCCATACCGAAATTCTGAACCTCGCCATCACCGAAAACACCTCCAATACCACGACCATCAATGCCTGCGGCAATTACTTGTGGGCGGTAAATGGGACTACCTACAACGCTTCGGGTACTTACACTTCTGTTAGTGGATGCCATACCGAAATATTGAACCTCACCATCACCGAAAACACCTCTAACACAACTACCATAAGTGCCTGCGGCAGCTACTTGTGGTCGGTAAACGGTACTACCTACAACGCTTCGGGCACTTACACTTCTGTTAGTGGATGCCATACTGAAATACTGAACCTCACCATCACCGCAAGTACCTCTAACACGACTACCATTACCACCTGCGATAGCTATTTGTGGTCGGTAAATGGGACTACCTACAACGCTTCGGGTACTTATTCTTCTGTTAGCGGATGCCATACCGAAATATTGAACCTCACCATCACCGAAAACACCTCTAATACCACGATCATCAATGCCTGCGGCAGTTACTTATGGGCAGTAAACGGCACTACCTACAACGCTTCGGGTACTTTTACTTCTGTTAGCGGATGCCATACCGAAATATTGAACCTCACCATTACCGAAAACACCTCTAATACCACGACCATCAATGCCTGCGGCAACTACTTGTGGGCGGTAAACGGCACTACCTACAACGCTTCGGGTACTTACACTTCTGTTAGCGGATGCCATACCGAGATATTGAACCTCACCATCACCGCAAACACCTCCAATACCACGACCATCAATACCTGCGGCAGCTACTTGTGGGCGGTAAACGGCACTACCTACAACGCTTCGGGTACTTTTACTTCTGTTAGCGGATGCCATACCGAAATATTGAACCTCACCATTACCGAAAACACCTCTAATACCACGACCATCAATGCCTGCGGCAACTACTTGTGGGCGGTAAATGGGACTACCTACAACGCTTCGGGTACTTACACTTCTGTTAGTGGATGCCATACCGAGATATTGAACCTCACCATCACCGCAAACACCTCCAATACCACGACCATCAATACCTGCGGCAGCTACTTGTGGGCGGTAAACGGTACTACCTACAACACTTCGGGTACTTACACTTCTGTTAGTGGATGCCATACCGAAATACTGAACCTGACTATCACCGCAAATACCTCAAATACCACGACCATCAATGCTTGCGGCAGCTACTTGTGGGCGGTAAACGGTACTACCTACAACGCTTCGGGTACTTATACTTCTGTTAACGGATGCCATACCGAAATATTGAACCTCACCATCACCGCAAGTACCTCTAACACGACTACCATTACCACCTGCGATAGCTATTTATGGTCGGTAAACGGAACTACCTACAACGCCTCGGGTACTTATACTTCTGTTAGTGGATGCCATACCGAAATTCTGAACCTGACCATCACAG
This sequence comes from Sphingobacteriales bacterium, assembly GCA_016700115.1. Lineage (NCBI taxonomy): Bacteria > Pseudomonadati > Bacteroidota > Sphingobacteriia > Sphingobacteriales > Sphingobacteriales bacterium. The sequence continues at coordinate 962,629 of CP064999.1, forward strand.
GCCCCTGTGTAGATTGTCTTGGTGAGCCGGGAGGGCTTGCACTGCCCGGCACTCCTTGTGACGATGGCAACCCTGAAACCGTAAACGACCTATTTGGCACTGATTGTACCTGTGCCGGCACACCTGTAAGCACACTTTGTAATTTAGGCGCAACTCTCAATGGAACAGAAAACCTATGTACCGGAGGGATAATAGGATTAATTGCCACCGGAGGTAATATGTATCAATGGAGCGGACCAAATGGCTATACTTCATCAAGCGGAGGCAGTATCATCAGAACCTATGCCAATGTGAACATGAGCGGCACTTATACCGTAACCATCACCAACAATACGTGTGTGGACGTATTGAGCATTGTCGTAACCGTTCACCCCATTCCATCTGCTACCTTGAGCGGAAGTTCATCCATCTGTTCGGGAGGAACAATAACACTCACCGCACCTGCCGGGTCAGACTCGTACCAATGGAGCGGTCCGAATGGTTTTTCCACCAATACCGGAAGCAGCAATACGTTGGTTCGCACGGATGTCAACACCACCATGTCAGGACAGTATAAAGTAACCGTTACCAATTCCGGAGGCTGTACAGCTACGGCAAGTCGTAATGTTACTGTTAACGCCGTAACAAATGCCGCCGTAACCCCAACTGCCACAAATACAAGTTTCTGCTCCAATACTGATGTGGTGTTTGCTGCCACTACTTCGGGTGTATCTTATGAATGGAGCGGACCCGGAGGTTTTACGGCCAATACTGCTGCAATCAGCGCGCCACCTGTTGCCGGAGCATATAAAGTAACAGTTACCAATGCAGATGGTTGTATTTCAACGGCTACCCGTAATGCCACAATAGTTGCTGTACCAAATGCAGCGATTACCGGTAACCTGAATGTATGTGCCGGCGGGAAAGTATTGCTGATGGCCTCCGGTGGGAATTCGTACAACTGGAGCGGCCCGGGTGGATTTACGCATACAGGAAGCAACGTTTTGAGAAATAATGCAACCTTTGCAATGTCGGGAACTTATACGGTAACTGTAACCGGCAGCGGAGGTTGCAAATCCACCGCAAGCGTAGTTGTTACAGTATCTGCCTGCAAAAACGGTGAAGAACAGATAGCTTTAGAATCTCTGTTTGCTTATCCCAACCCAACCGGCAATCTGACAATAATTACCTTTACCGCTCTCAAAGCAGAACTCATGTATTTGTCAATATATGCCGTTGACGGAAGGGAAGTTGCCGTCTTATTCAACGGAATGACTGAGGCAGAAACTCCCTACGAATTTATGTTTGATGCCAACGAGTTGCCTTCAGGTACTTACTACGCAATGCTTCGCCGGGCCGACGGAGCTACGCAACAACTAAAATTGTTGGTGGTGAGGTAAGAAAACGGAGACTCTTGCTTGACGGATATCGTTCTTTAATCTAAACCTGTCCATCTGAAATCATAAAATCCCCTTGTGTTATGGGTAATGCCGTACACAAGGGGATTTCTATTTTCTACAAGTCGGTAAGGTGGCAGGGTAGCAGTTGAGCTATTGACAGTTAACGTCAGTGAGTTCCGATACTTATATCAGAGTTACCTAAAGGCTCATTTAATACGAGATACTAACTTATTTTACTGCAATGAATATCTTAAATCGCAAAAAATTCTGACAAAATAGCGTGATTAGAATGATCTCATACAAACAAGTAATCCGCAATAAACCCATGCTGAAAGCACCCCGCTCAAAACACCATGGTGTCAATTTTGCCAACCGGTAAATAAAAAAAGGGGGGCTTGCATCAAAAAGTGGTGACCCCTGTCTTGTTTTAACTCTATCCCTATCGGGTTTTATTAGAAATGGTGAAAAAAGGAGGCGAAAAAAAAAGTCAATTTTTCTAATTTTAATTGACATTTTACCCTCAAAAATTGCAATTTTAAGGAGTAAAAAAGCAATAAAAACCCTTAAAACCGATTTAAAATTCAAGGAAACTGCAATTTCGAAGGCAAAAATTATTCTTTTTACGAAGGGAAAAACAATTAAAGCGAATAAAATGGTAATTAAACTCCTGAATGAAGTAAGAAATGACCCATTTCTTGTTTTAAAAGTGTTTGCGATTATAATAAAAATTGCTTCGAAGTCAATAAAAATCCTTTCAAAGTCAATAAAAACCGGCAATTTTTCAGCAATTCTTTAAATATGTTGCACTTGGGGGCAACCTATTTCAGCCGGTGCGTTTTCAGACCATAACTAACGGTTTTGTTTACAAACAGCGGGTTAGTCTGGTTGGTTTGAAATCTGAAAAGTAGGGAATGAGAGGGAGAAAATTAGAATAGAGACCCAAAAAATGCGGTTATTCCCATTCCATTGCCGTTTCGACATTGAGTTTTCGGTAAACGACTTTGGAGGCTTCTTTTTCGGCATCTTTTTTATTGCGCCCTTCCCCGCTTCCCATCAATTCGCCGTCTATAAAAGCCCCGACGACGAAGATTCTGATTTTGTTGACGTTTTTTTCTTCCAATACCTCAAAAATAAGTTCTTTTTCGTAGCGTTGCGACCATTCAAACAAGCGGCTTTTGTAGTTGATGTCTAAGTTTTGAAGGTCGTCGAGACTGATATAGGGCACCATGATTCTGTTCAGAATAAACTCTTTACAGGTTTTAAAGCCGGCATCGAGGTAAATAGCGCCAATCAGCGCTTCAAGCGCATTGCCCAGGATGGTACTGTTGATGGTAACAAACCCCCGGTGATAGTCAATCAATTGCTGAAGGTTGAGTTCGCGCCCGATTTCTCCCAATCGTTTTCGGTTTACGATTTTAGAGCGCATTTCGGTCAAAAATCCTTCTCCGCGCAGGGGATATTTCATAAACAAATATTCCGAGATAACGGTATCTAAAACGGCATCGCCCAAAAATTCAAGCCTTTCGTTGCTGGTATGGGTATCTGTTGATTTGGAGCTGTGCTTAAACGCCATTAAATAAACTGAAAGGTTGATGGGTGTAAATCCCAGCAACTCGCGAAGGAATGCGACTTTTCTTCTTTGCGAAGCGAGGTAACGGTTAAATAGCTTTTTTAAGACTTTAAACAAAGGATCTTGAAGTTAAAAGGTAAATCAGGCTTTTTTAAAGATGACGGAAGCATTATGCCCGCCAAATCCAAAAGTGTTGCTGATGGCAGCCCTGATGGGTCGTTTTTGAGCTTTGTTAAATGTAAAATTGAGTTTGGGGTCAAATTCGGGGTCGTCCGTAAAATGGTTGATTGTTGGAGGAACGGTATCGTGTTTGACGGCCATAATGCTGGCGATGGCTTCAATAGCACCTGCTGCCCCCAAAAGGTGTCCGGTCATAGATTTTGTCGAACTGATGTTGAGCCGGTAGGCGTGTTCGCCAAACACATTGAGAATGGCTTTTGATTCGCTCACATCGCCCAACGGGGTAGAAGTTCCGTGAACATTGATATAATCAATTTCGGAGGGAGCAATGCCGGCATCGCCAAGGGCATCTTTCATGACCAGTACCGCCCCTAATCCTTCGGGATGGGGTGCGGTAATATGGTTGGCATCTGCGCTCATTCCGCCGCCGGTCATTTCTGCATAAATGGTCGCACCGCGCTTTACGGCATGTTCGTATTCTTCGAGGATAATAGCACCGGCACCCTCACCCAACACAAAACCATCGCGGTCGAGGTCGAAAGGACGGGAAGCTGTTTCAGGGCTTTCGTTTCTTTCAGAAAGGGCTTTCATGACGCTAAACCCGCCAACGCCTGCTTCGGTAACAGAGGCTTCTGCACCTCCAACGACAATGGCATTTGCCCTTCCCAGGCGGAGATAGGTAAACGCATCTATCAGTGCATTGGTAGAAGAAGCACAAGCCGAAACAACAGCAAAGTTGGGTCCCCGAAATCCGTGTTTGATGGAAATATGTCCGGCGGCAATGTCCAAAATCATTTTGGGGATAAAAAACGGGTTAAATCTTGGTTGTGTGCTTCCGCTTTGTACTTGCTGCCAGAAATCGAACAATTGTTCCTGAAACGTGCTGATGCCGCCAATGCCTGAAGAAAAAATGACACCTACTCTGTTTTTGTCTATATCCGGATGGTCTAATCCGGCATCAGCAATGGCTTCATCGGCAACAGCGATGGCATATTGGGCAAAAAGGTCTAATTTGCGGGCTTCTTTTCGTCCAAAAATAGCATCGCCATCAAAGTTCTTTACTTCGCAGGCAAAGCGGGTTTTAAAGTTCGTGGCATCAAATTTGGTAATAGGGGCAGCTCCGCTCACGCCATTGACTAAAGATTGCCAGTATTCACCGACGTTGTTACCTAAGGGGGTAATGGCACCCAATCCGGTTACAACAACTCTTTTCAGGGTAACTTGCATGTCTAATTCGGGTTGTTTAATTTAAACTTTTCGAAAAATTGGTTAAAGTTCTGTGTTGAGTGCATAAAACAGAAAGACTACCAAGTTCGCTTCAAAAAAGAGGCGAAACCGGTAGTCCTGTTGAATCAGCGGTCATTGACTGCTTGAATATTGCCAATAAGTTTCAAAAACATTTTTCTGTTAAAAAGGTATTTTTAAACTTTTACCACATAAAACAAAGTCCGGTTGCTAAAGACATGAACCTTTGAGTTTGAGGGTATTGACAGGAGTTGGGACTTGTCTAAGCCGCCGAAGCATTAGCTTCTAAATAGTTGATGGCATCGCCAACGGTGGTAATTTTTTCGGCATCTTCGTCCGGAATTTGTACGTTAAAGGCTTTTTCAAATTCCATAATCAACTCTACGGTGTCTAATGAATCTGCTCCTAAATCGTTGATGAAATTGGCTTCGTGTTTTACTTCTGCCTCATCTACTCCTAATTTTTCAACAATAATGGCAATAACCCGGCTCTCTATACTTTCCATAAATCAGCAATTTTTTTGAATTAATGTAAGTGTGTTTGCAAATATTTGAGCGCAAAGGTAACAATTTATTAAGTTTTTAACAACCATAGTATCCCGATAATTTATGTAACTTTGAGCCGCCATATTCTCCGTTTCTTTCTCTTCCAAACACGGCTGTCCCTGTTCGGGTATATCCTTCACAAGCTGATAGCCTTTACACAAACAAGCCGCCTGATAAGGGTTGTCCGAAAATGTTTGTACAAAAAAACTCCCATGATTTCAAAAGCCATCTCCATACAACCAAACGAATGTTGTTGATGTTGTAGGTGATAACATTCTTAGATTTCCCTTTTTTACTTTAACTTATACAATATGACCCCTTTCAGTAAAACAAAAATTGTGGCAACCGTTGGCCCCAGGTCAGAAAGCAAAGAAATGCTAACCCAGCTCGTTCATGCGGGGGTAAATGTATTTCGCCTCAATTTTTCGCATGGCACCCATGAAAAGCATGCTGCGGTTATAGAAAACATCGTTCAGATCAATCAAGAATTAGGCACCAATATCGGCATATTAGCCGATTTGCAAGGTCCTAAGATACGAATTGGCGAAGTAGAAAACAATGAAATTATATTGGTCAACGGACAGTCAATCCGCATTACTACCAAAGAACAGGTCAGTACGCCCGAGCTGCTTTATATTTCTTATGAAAGTCTGGCATTAGATGTTGAGCCCGGAGACAGAATTTTAATAGACGATGGTAAGCTTGGACTGGTCGTAAAAACGACCAATAAAGCCGACGAAATAACCGCCGAAGTGATTTACGGAGGCATATTAACTGCCCGAAAAGGGGTAAACTTGCCCGATACCACTGTTACCGCTCCGTCTCTGATGCCAAAAGACCATCGGGATTTGGAGTTTATTTTCACAATGCCGGTCAATTGGATTGCCTTGTCGTTTGTCCGCACAGCCGAGGAAATTAACAAACTGAAAGGGGTGCTCGAATTCAGGAATCATCCGGCAAAAGTGATTGCCAAAATTGAAAAACCGGATGCTTATAAAAACTTAGACGAAATTATCCGGGTTTCCGATGGAATTATGGTTGCCCGGGGCGATTTAGGGGTCGAATTGCCTTTGGAAGATATCCCTTTTGTTCAAAAAGATATTGTAACCCGTTGTATCAAAGCACATATACCGGTGATTATTGCCACTCAAATGATGGAAAGCATGGTTACCAATGCGATTCCTACCCGGGCCGAAATTACCGATATTACCAATGCCATGTTTGACGGAGCTGATGCCCTGATGTTGAGCGCTGAAACTGCAAGCGGAAAATATCCGGTCAAGGTGATTGAAACGCTGAAAAAGGTGATCAACAAAGTAGAACAAGAAGATAAAATTTACAATATGGGCATTGAACCGGACAAAGACTCCCATACTTTTTTGTCTGATGCCGTTTGTTTTACCGCCTGCCGGATGGCAAAATACGTTAATGCCACCAGTATTATAGCCCTTACCCGTTCGGGATACACTGCTTTTTCGCTGGCAAGTTTCAGACCTGTCAGCAATATTTTTGTATTTACAGAAAATGCAAATTTGCTCAATGCGGTTAGCCTTGTCTGGGGTACAAGAGCCTATCTCTACAATCGTTCAAATTCCACAGAAGATACCGTTCGCCATATTCAGAACATCCTGAAAGATAAAGGTATGATTCAAAAAGGAGAAATTGTCATCAACACCGGCAGCACCCCTTTTAACGAACTTGGAAATACCAATACCATTAAGGTTTCGGTGATTCACTGATCAACCTTGTTTTACAACCCCCGTATTGTTTTTGACCAATCCCTGACCTCTGCAAAAATTTCTGCAGCGCAGTTTTGATAACTTTCTTCTGTTGTTCCGTAGGGGTCGTCAATTTTCCAAACAAGAATTTTGCGCTTGAGGTGGGGGTAGTTGCGTTGTAAAAACAACCCGACCGGTTCGTCCATTCCTATGATTTGTGTAAACCCGTCCAGATGCAACTGAGCAATATTTTGAGAACGGTGTTTACTCAGATCAATTTTGTACCGGCTTTCCATCAGATTAACCGCATGTCCGGTAGCCGTTTGTCCGTTTTGTGCGCCTATGCCGGCACTGATGATATTTGCTTCGCCCACCCGTAAAAACTGTTTTGCAAAAGCCTCCGCCATCGGACTTCGGCAGGTGTTTCCATAACATACAAAAAGAAAAGAGGGGAGAGGGTGTACAATCATTGCTTATCGCTGAGGTGAAATCCGGGATTGGAGGATCTGTAGGACAAGGCAAATTTAACAAGATTTGTTCCGGTTGTTTATCCTTTCAATAAAACAGGCCGGAAAACTAAAAGACCTTATCCTGTAATTTTTTAGGCGGATTTTGTTTGCAAAGCCGGCAATTGTCTAAAACTTTTTGGTAATACTGTTCATATAACGGAACAATCTTGCTGATGTCAAACCGTTTTGCCTGCTCTAATGCGTTGTTTCTGAATTGTTGCAGCCGTTCTTTGTTGTCTAAAATATACAGCGCATTTTTTGCCATGTCTTCCACATCTCCTACATTGCTCATAAAACCGGTTTGACCGTTGATATTGATTTCCGGTATTCCTCCGGCATTGGTTGAAATGACTGGCACTTCGCAAGCCATCGCTTCAAGTGCTGCAAGCCCGAAACTCTCACTTTCGGAAGGAAGTAAAAACAAATCTGTAACTGCAAGCAATTCTCCGACTGCATCCTGTTTTCCCAAAAAACGAACATCGTGGGCAATTCCCAGTTCCCGGCATAATTGTTCGGCTTTCATCCTTTCCGGACCATCGCCCACCAACAGAAGTTTGGCAGACAGATGTTGCTGTACCTTATGAAAAATTCGAATTACATCTTCTATCCGTTTCACCTGTCTGAAATTGGACGTATGCATCAAAACCCGCTCATCAGCCGGTGCAATGGCCTTTTTGAAATGGTCTTTGTTGAATTTTTTAAACTCGTCCAGGTCAATAAAATTGGGAATCGCTTCAATTTCGTTATGAATGTCAAAGTATTCATAGGTTTGTTTGCGCAAACTATCCGACACGGCCGTCACACCATCCGATTGATTGATAGAAAATGCCACTACCGGAGCATAAGTGCTGTCTTTTCCGACAAGGGTAATGTCTGTTCCGTGTAAGGTGGTAATAATCGGGGTATAAATACCTTTTTCGTACAAAATGGTGCGGGCCAAAAAAGCAGCCGAAGCATGAGGAATGGCATAATGAACATGCAGAATATCCAGCCGGTGAAACTGTATAACATCTACCAGTTTGCTCGCAAGTGCTGTTTCGTAAGGGGGGTATTCAAACAAGGGATAGTCAAAAACTCCGACCTCGTGATAATAAACATTGTCAAAAAAATGGTACAACCTTGCCGGTTGGCTATACGCGATAAAATGCACTTCATGTCCTTTCTTTGCCAGTGCTTTTCCCAATTCTGTGGCAACCACACCGCTTCCTCCATAAGTGGGATAACAAACAATGCCTATTTTCATGTTCTGATGATTTTTTCACCCTTGATTGGAAATCGTTTAAAACCAAAATAAAACATCAAAAAGACAACAGCGGTTCAACAATCAATTTTTGATTAGAACCAATACTTTTTGAATCAAAAGTAAAATAAAAAAAAGCAAGCCGTAATGACTTGCTTTTTGTCTTGCTTTATGAGCCTTGTTTTCCCGAATAAAAAAAGTTTAGTTTTTTTGAAACTGAACGTTCACACTGAGTTTTACCTCATCTGAAACTACCACCCCTCCGGCTTCGGTTACCGCATTCCATTGCAAACCAAATTCTTTGCGGCTGAGCTTACCGTTAATTTCAAACCCGTGTTTCTCGTTTCCGTAAAAATCGGTCATTTTACCGGCATATTCCACCGCAAGAGAAACGGGTTTTGTTACGCCCCTGATGGTAAGGTCTCCGTTCAACAAATAGTCTGTATCCGATTTTTGTACCAAACTTGTTGAAACAAAGGTCATTTTGGGGTGATTTTCAGAATCAAAAAAATCCGGGCTTTTCAGATGTTGGTCTCGTTGTGTGTTGTTTGTGCTGATGCTTTCAATATCGGCTTCAAATGAAATTTGAGCATCAGTGAAGTTTTCCTTTTCTGCACTCATTTTGGCATCAAACTGCTCAAAGCTACCGGTAACGGTGCTAATCATCAGGTGTTTTACTTTAAAAGATACTTCTGAATGTGTGGGGTCAATCGTGTAAGTTGCCATATTCAATCTGTTTTTGTTTGTTAAATAATTTACTGCAAAATTAGGGCAGATAGCAGCCTCCAAACAATGAAGCAGGTTAAGAATAAGGCTTAATCTATATTAAGTCCGGCAACTTAAAAACCAAACAGTCCTTTACAGAGATGACGTTTTTCCGCTCAGTTGTTTTCGTAGTTTGCTTAAAAATTCGGGGGTGATGCCGATATAAGAAGCTATTTGTGTTTGCGGTAATCGCATTGCAAGTTGAGGATATCGCGAAAGAAAGTTTTTGTAGCGGTCAATGGCAGGAAGGCTTAAGTTTTCGACTATTCTCGATTGCTGGCTGACAAATCCGTTTTCAGTAATAATTCTGAAATAACGCTCAAACTTGGGGCACTCATCAAATAGCGCCAATTGTTTTTCTCTCGAAATAACAAGCAGTTCGCTTGGTTCTAAAGCATCAATATACAACCTGCCGGGCTGACCGGTGGTAAAACTCATCATGTCGGCTGCCCACCAATCTTCGATGGCAAACTGTATGATATGCTCAAAACCATTGGAATCCACAAAATAGATCCGCAAACATCCCGACAAAACAAAGGCGCAAAACTTGCTGACATCTCCTTCCTGAACAAAAAATTGCCTGCGGCGTAGTTTTTTAACACCAAAAGACGACATAATAAACGCTTCTTCCGATGGTTCGAGCCGGATATGTTTTTCAATGTTTTCAATCAACAGATTTCTCATTTTGAATAACCGGTTTAATCCATGTTTTTAACCACCAAACCCCAAATTTGTTTGCCTGACACAACTCAACGAATTTTTCTATCTTTGCGATGGTCAAAAATTAAGCAGTGTTGATTTATTTTTAATTTTCACCAAAACATTATATCACTCCTTAAAATCAATTTATGAAACAAGGTACACAATTACTCCTTTTGTCGGTGTTTTTATTTTTTATTCTGAGTGCTCCAGCATTTGCCCAAAAAGGGTTGGAAGTAGGGGTAAGGGTAATTCCACAATCGGTTTGGATAATTAATGATGACGATGCTGCCCGTGGAGACGGGTTGGATTATACCAGAACCTGGGGAATGGCTTATGGTTTGAATGTGGGTTATAACTTTTTAAGCTCTTTAGGCATACAAACCGGTTTGCTCATTTCGGGTCAAGGGCAAAAGTATGTGGGTGACGGTTCTTCGGGTTTTGAAACATCACAGACAAAACTCAATTACCTCAAAATTCCAGTTATGCTCAAATTCAACAGCAACCCCGATGCCGGCGCTTGTTTTGTCGGAACGGCAGGTATTCAGTTTGGGCTGCTTACGGGTGCCAAACAAATCGTGGATGATGAAGAGGTTGACTTTGGCGCATTGGGATTAGAACTTAAAGATGCCTATAATAAAGCCGATTTATCTGCTGCTTTTAGCTTAGGTTCCCGATTCAGAGTTACTGACAGTTTTAACATAGGACTTTCTTTAAGAGCAGATTATTCATTAGGTGATATTGAAGACAAAGACTTTGTAGTCGCAGGATTCCCTGTATGGGACAATGATCGCGCCGCCTCTGCCAACCTGACCGGTGGTATTATGATTGAAGCCAATTATATTTTGGGTGCTAAATAACTTCGTTGTTTTTATTAACTCCAAACTCACTTCCCTATATTTTACTTAATATGCAGTACGGCACTTTTGCAGCTATCAAAAGTGCCGTTTCATTTTAAACGCTTTTGTTGTGGGAGGAAGGGTTTAATAACATTTCCGGCTTCAATTTTATATGTCGAAAGGTAAAATGGTAAAGTTTGCCGAAATAAAACTTATGCCCCATGTTTTTGAAAACAGAATTTGGAAAGAGCCGGTTCTGTACAATCATGAAGGCAGGGTGATAGACTACAAAGGGCAATGGCAATCGTCCTATTTTAAAAACAACAACCCAATAATATTGGAACTTGCCTGTGGGTATGGTGAATATACCATGGCGATGGCTTCGCTCTATCCGGATGTCAATGTGATCGGTATTGATATTAAAGGCAATCGCATCTGGACCGGTGCAACCTTTGTCCAAAACCATCAACTTCAAAATGCCGCTTTTGTGCGAGCACCCATCGAACTGATTGGTCATTTTTTCGGAAAATCTGAAATCAGCGAAATCTGGTTGACTTTTCCCGACCCGCAAATTGGTAAACCGCGCAAAAGGCTGACTGCATTATCCTATTTACAATTGTACCAAAAAATTCTTCACCCTGCAGGCATTGTACACCTCAAAACCGACAGCGACCTGTTGTATGAGTTCACCCTCGAAACGCTTTCAGAAAATAATTTCCCGATTTTGGTCAATTATCCCGATTTATACCGTTCCAATCACCAAAGTAACCCCTTACTTTCTGTTTCCACCCGTTACGAAAAACTCAACCTGAGCGGGGCAAGTACGATTAAATACCTGAAATTTGGTTTAACCCCCACCGTAGGGTAATTCTTTTTATCTTAAACTTTTTACAGGTAAAAACCTGAATAAAAAGGCACCCTTTTGCATCAGGTAAAAATTGCGATTAAACGGTTTAAAAAAAACTTCTGATACCTGATATACTGTTGTCTGATTTTCAGGAAACTTATCAGAACAAAACATTGTTAGTACAAGAAAAAAAAACATATTTTGGAAGGATTTGTAAATCTGAATTTGGGCAACAAACAACAAAACGAGCCTGAAAAAGCGGTTTTAGTCGGTCTGATCTATAAAGAACAAACCGAAGAAAAGTTAAACGAATATTTGGCCGAACTCGCCTTTCTTGCACAAACTGCCGGCGCAGAGGTCATCGCTGAATTTAAACAAAAACTGCCCCACCCCGACAGAAATACCTTTGTCGGCAAAGGCAAGATGGAAGAAATCAGACAATACATTACCACTAAAAATGTAGAGTTGGTCATTTTTGATGATGACCTTAGTCCCCGACAACAAAGCATTTTAGAAAAAGAACTAAAATGCAAGGTCATTGACCGCAGCTATCTGATTTTGGATATTTTTGCTTCGAGAGCAAGAACTGCCCAAGCCAAAGCACAGGTAGAACTCGCACAAATGCAATATCTGCTGCCTCGTTTGAAAGGTTTGTGGACCCACCTTGAAAGGCAAAGAGGAGGAATTGGCATGAGAGGACCCGGTGAACAGGAAGTAGAAACTGACCGGCGGATTGTGAAAGAAAAAATCGCAACACTAAAAAAACAGTTGGAAAAAATAGACACCCAAAACACAATCATGCGCAAAAGACGCGGGGAATTAATCCGTGTAGCGCTGATTGGATATACCAATGTCGGAAAGTCAACCATTATGACTGTGTTGAGCAAATCGGAAGTGTTTGCCGAAAACAAGTTGTTTGCCACCTTAGACACTACCGTAAGAAAAGTGGTGTTTGAAAACACCGCATTCCTGCTATCCGACACTGTAGGGTTTATCCGAAAACTTCCACACGGGTTAATTGAAAGTTTTAAATCCACTTTGGACGAAGTGCGCGAGTCCGATATTTTGTTGCACATTGTAGATATTTCCCATCCACAATACGAAGATCAGATAGCCGTTGTCAACAATACATTAAAAGAAATCGGGGTTGAAGAGAAACCGGTGATCACCGTTTATAACAAATTAGACCTGTACCGGCAAAAATATTTTGATGCCTACCTTCCAAATGAGGTAAAAGAACAACTGATGGAAGAATTGCAGGAAAACTTGCGAAATCAAACTCAAAGTCCGGTCGTGTTTATTTCTGCTACCGAAAAACTAAATATTGACCTTTTCAGACAACAACTATTGGAAACGGTAAGAGAACAATATCTGGTTCGATATCCCTATTTGCCGGAACAATACTAAGTTCCAGACTAAGTTCTTAACATTTCTATACTCACCCGGCATAGCCTGACCCTTTGCTGGTTTTTTCTTTTTTTTTGGGTTCAAGAAGAAGGTTATGGAATCTTTGTTTTGAATTTTTTCAAACAACCACCCATCTCCTTTTTGATAGCATAGCGATAAATATTTATACCCATAAAAAAGTTAATGGAGTTGAGACTTGATGTCTTTTCAAAAAAAACTTCTTCCTTTTCCACATTCCCGCATGGTTTTTTAATAATAAGCCGACTAAACTGCATAATTCTATGTTTTAGCTTATTTATTGCAGTAAAACTTAGCACAAAACGGCCTTTATCCCTATTTTAGCGCAAAATATTTTTAAGCATTAAACTACCCGTTTATGATAATGAGAAATACACTCATTCGAATTGTGTTTGCCTTTATACTTTTAACCGGTATAAGCTGGCAAATAGCTGCTCAGATAGTCCCTAACGATGTCTGTTCTGATGCGTTGCCATTTCCTCCTTTGGTCTCCAATGTAACCACTTGTTTGAACGGTACCAATATTGGTGCAAACGGTGAATTGCCCTATATCAATCAGGGTTATTGTTTAGGAGGAGTAGATATGCCTGCTCCCGCAGCCGATATTTGGTACACCTTTACCGCTGTCAGCAACATTCTTGATATTGATATTTCTTTTGACACCGGAACCATTTCGGTTGCTTTGTATGAAGGAACCTGCGGATCACTCATCGGACGGGAATGTGAAGTTGGGGTTGGCGGCGCACTAAATACTACTTTTGCCCCTGTTGCCCCCGGGGTAGTTTACTTTTTACAAATCAGCGGAGCAGACCTGACCGATCAGGGTGAATTTGGTATTTGTATTGAAAATTATGCAGACAATATTGACGATATCTGTATTTTAGGCCAAACTCTGAATATCTCTCCTCCACCGTTATTGGGAACTTATCCTCCGGGCGAAAACATCAACTTTTGTTTTACCGTTGCCGGTTATAATCAAAATGCTGCCGACTGGTTTCATGGGTTAGTTCCTGTTTTTGGAAACGGTTGGGATGTCAGCACTTTGGGACTTTCTTCCCCTGCAAGTTGTAGCGGCAGCGGAACATGGTCGTGGTATGAACTGGTACAAGGCACAAGCCCCTATGCAGCAACAATTGGCCCGCAAGGCCCCGGTTTTTTCTACGAAACAGCTTCGGGAGGTCCCGGCTTAGACACTAACCCCGGAAACAATTATGGCGACGTAGGAGAACCCGGATGTCCCTGGACATTTTGCTTCAGTATTTCTACGATGGATTGCCCTCCCGGCGAAAACGGCAACGACCTGAGCATTACCTTCCTCAATTTTTCAGATTCTGAAACCGGAAGTTGGGGTGCATTCAGTATTTGTCCCGAAGACCCCGAATATACCTTTAAGGCTTTGTTGGCTTGTTGCGCTGCTCCCGAAATGACAGGCGTTAATCCCACATGCGCCAACCCCAACGGAGGCTCTGTTACCGCAACCCCAACTGCAGGAACTCCTCCCTATGTTTGGGAATGGAGTAACGGATTTGTAGAAGAAAACAGCGGTGCTTCAACCATCAGCAATTTGCCCGAAGGGTTCTATTCAGTAACAGTAACTGACGACACGGGTTGTTCTGTAGCCGCATCTTTTACTTTGATTGAACAAAGTGTTGGTTTCAGTTTGCAAATCCCTGTTAGTGTAGAAGGTTGCGGAGGTTGTGAAGTTAGTCCGGACAGTCCCGGAGCTATCAATATCGTCAATATGGCAGATGGAACCGTTTTTGCAACGGTTAGCATCAACTCCTGCCCGGGCATTATCAACATTTGTTTGCCGGAAACCGGTGCTTTTGGTTTAACTTACAACAGTCAAACCATTGAAAATGCAGTCGTTGAAGGTGCGCTTACCGCTCCGTTATTTGTATTTAACACCGGCTCACCTTCTTTTGCAGGAACTATGAATTCAGATACCCAAATCGTCTGTAATGGTTTGAATGCAGTTATCAGCAATAACGGTGATGAAATTCTTGACAACGGTGCTATCTTAACCTATGCCTTATACAGCAATCCTGCAAATGTTGCCGGATCAATCCTGGCTCATAACCCTGCCGGTGTATTCTCAGGAGACGGATTAACCCCCAATATTCCTTATTATGTTTCGGCAATTGCCGGACCCGAAGGCACTACCGCCGGATTACCCGATTTATCAAGCGCTTGTACCGATATTTCATCTGCAATGCCCGTTGTTTTCCTCACCCCGGTAAATATCCTGATCAATGAATTTTGTGATTGGCTAACCGGCGATTATCATGTTACACTTTATGTTACCGGAGGATATCCTTCTTACGACAATACCGCAACATATACTATTGTAGGGGATTACAACGACCCGCAGTTACCTGTTGGACAAAGTGTGGAAATCATTTTTATTGAAGGCTCAACCACGGCTTACAGTTTTGAGGTAACCTCTGACGGTTTTGGTTGTTCCGGCAGCAGTGCCGATGAACCCTTTATTTGCTACAAAACGCCTATCGAACTGCTGAGTTTTACAGGACGTGTACTACCCGAAGGTAATCAATTGCTTTGGAATACAGCAACCGAAATTAACAACGATTACTTTACGCTCGAACGCTCAAAAGACGGAATAACTTTTGAAGTTATAGGCACAGTTCAAAGTCAGGGCAACAGCATTATGGTTCAGTCTTACGAATTTTTAGACAAAACCGCCCCTGCAGGAATTAGTTATTATCGTTTGAGCGATACAGATTTTAACGGAGTTCGCACTTATGCAGGCAATATTGTTTCGCTTAACCGCAATGCAACAGGTTTGTCAATTGTTCAAATTAACCCCGTTCCTGCTCAGGATAGAGTGAATGTCACTTTTAGCGCATCAGGTAACGAATCAATGACCCTGCAACTCTTTAATGTTGCCGGACAATTGGTTCACAATCAGGAAATTGAAACTACCAACGGGTTAAACCAACTTCAGCTTGATGTCAATGCCTATCCGGATGGCATGTACCTGATTTCGCTGCAAAGCGCTTCGGGTATTGTTACTGCCAAATTAGTGGTAGAGTAAAGTTACGGTTTACCGCTTGCTTTAGATTTAATATAACAGACTATGTCGGATAATCAGCACAATAATCTTGTCCTATTTTCCGGCATAGTCTTTCAATCAAAATAATAATCCGACTGACATAAGATTTAATTAAAACACTTTTTCCCTAATCCCAAATTTGATCAGCAATGAAATACATCAATGCAGCTATCCTGTCTAAATTGGCAGTATTTAGTATGTTTGCAATATATGCCTTTGTTTATTGCCACGCTCAAACAGGCAGTTTAATCCGGTTGAATGATTCCGGCAGATTTCCGGAAATGGAGCAGTTGACAATTAAAGATTTCAAAACCTCTGCAAAGGCAAAATTCAGCAGCCAAAGTATTGGCACAACAGAGGTGGAACAGGCATTTAAAGGTGCAGGTGGTGGTTGTACGACTATTGCAGATCCTGATTTTGTATATAGTCCTGCAAACTTGACTTCAATTACCGGTGCTCCTAATCCGCTTTGCGGGCCATTAGGTACTACATATAGTTCTACTTTTTTTCAGGCTAATGGCGGAACTTTTGACTGGCAGGTTTGGGGCGGAGAGGTTTATCAGTTCAACCTAATTGGCGGAAATACTTATACCATGTCTATTTGTGGAGGTGCCGGTGGATGGACTCCTGAATTTACCGTTGTAGGTCCGGGAAATATTACTATATCTACAGCCACCAATTGTACCATTACATTCACTGCTTCGCAAAGCGGAGTTCATAATGTCTTCATTACTCCTGTAGGTGCCTGTGGAACTTTAGTACAACAGGACAACGGACATTTAGTGATTACCCTCACAAATGCAACAAACTGTACTCCCAGCACATGTGGAAACACTGTTTGTGATACCGCTTCCGGAGAATCTTATTGCAACTGCCCGGGAGATTGCCCCTGTACCATCAGCGGAACGTATGTGGACTTTAGCCCAACAACCGGAAATCCTGTAACAAGTGTTACCCCTGCTGCTTTTTGTGAAAACTTCGTAACCGGTTTTCCCAATCCGGCAGTTCCCGAACATACCATGTTTGTTCCGGTAGCAGTAATCGGAGTTGATTGTGTTACCTATAATGTTTCTACAACTCAGGGAACTTTGTATCAGTTTGTCGGAGAAGATTTAGTACCAACTACTACTATTCCCAACCTGACTGTTTTGTGGCTGGAAGTCACCCAAACCCAAATCAACGCTTCCGGAGGCACCACTACCGTAACTTTTACCGGTGCAAGTGGCGCTTGTAATACAACATTGCCCATCGTTTGGGCAAACGTAGTTAATTATACCGGAAATGTTGCCACCACCTGCCGTTCACCGCTAATTGTCGGAATGTTCTTAGAAGCTGCCTATAATACTGCTTCTACCGATACAACCATGAATACCACCCTCAATGCTATTCTGCCTTTAAACTCTCCTTACTCAGTAGCCCCCTGGAATGCTCCTGCTGCTTCTGTAACAGCTATGCCTACAGCAGTTGTAGATTGGGTTTTGGTTGAATTGCGCGACCCTGTTACCAATGCTCTTGTTGCCAGTCAGGCAGGTTTGTTATCGAGGTTTGGTTACGTTTTTGACACCAACCTTAATCTCGGACTGACATTTACTCAAACCGGAACATTTAATATTGTTATCCGGCATCGAAACCATTTAGCAGTTATGAGTTCACAACCTGCCGATCCGGATGGAATTATTGTTGATTTTGCGCTTTCAGAAAATGTTGCAGGAGGAACAGAACAACTTTCGAGACTGGGAACATTGGAACTCTATGCTCTAAAGGCCGGCGATATCAATGCAAACGGGGTAATCAATTATACAGACTACAACGTATATCGTTCCACAATTGCATTACCGAATACCTACAACCGAAGTGATGCCAATATGGATGGAAATGTCAACACAACCGATTTTACCAATATGATTCGTCCCAACACAAGTTCTATCGGAGTGGATCAAGTAAGATATTAGTGTTAAAGTTTTGTTAAAAAAGTTTTGTGATTTAAAGATTGTTTAACTTTGAGACTTCTTCTTTCTTTTTTTATTTCCAAAAACATTTTCTTGCCTTATGAAAAATCTTTTTTCCTTTTCTATGGCTCTTTTGTTTTCTGTTGTGGTTTTTGCACAGGTAAATGAATCTGCAAGTCTTCCCGTTACTTCCGTTGTTTCTTCAGTTCCAATGGAAACAAATTTAACCCCGGTTGGTAGTGGTCCTGTTATGGAGTTTGAATCTACCGATATGGATTACGGCACAATCGTTCAAGGTTCTGAACCGCTCAGAGTTTTCAAGTTTACCAATACCGGTAACGAACCTTTAACCATCACCAGCGCAAAAGGCAGTTGTGGATGTACCGTTCCGACCTATCCCAAAGAACCCATTTTGCCGGGTGAAACAAAAGAAATTGAAGTTAGATACGATACTAACCGTCTTGGTTCATTCCAAAAAACAGTTACTCTGAACACAAACGAAACAGAAAACTCAACCCATGTTTTGAAAATTCATGGTACTGTAAACGCTAAACCTGCCGAAAATACTACGCCAACTGACAATTAGTAAGTAAAAGAAACCCCCTTCTTTATTTATAGAAAAAACCTCCTGACAACCTGCTTGTCCGGAGGTTTTTCTTTTATTGAAACACGCTCCTTTTTGGAGTTTGTTCAACTAACTTTCTTTTCAGGTGTTATATGAACGCTGTTTCACTCAACCCTTTTTAATTTGCCTTGTATTTACTGATAGACAATTACGATTCCTTTACTTATAACCTGTTAGACTATTTTGCTCAGTTAGGAGTTTCCTGTAAAGTTGTGCGTAACAATGCCTGTACATTGTCTGATATTAATGCTCTAAATCCTGAGGGCATAATCATATCTCCCGGACCCGAAACTCCCGAAAAATCAGGAATTACTATACCCGTCATCCGAAGTTTTCATCAAAAAGTGCCTATTTTAGGAATATGTTTAGGACATCAGGCAATCGGCCAATATTTTGGAGCAAAACTTGTATTGGCAAAACAACCCATTCATGGTTACACCTCTGCTCTTGTTCACCACAATCACCCTATGTTTTACAATATCCCCCAACATACTCCGGTTATGCGTTACCACTCTTTGGTTTTGACTGAAGTTACAAATACTCCTTTGGAAATTACTGCCACAACCGTTGAAGGTGAAATTATGGCTATTGCCCACCAACATTTACCAATTTACGGCGTGCAGTTTCATCCGGAATCTATTCTGACCCATGAAGGACTGAATATATTAAACAACTGTCTTAATCTGATGTCAAATCCATAGTTTTAAAACATATAATTGCAATAAAACAGACCTACTTTTATCATTTTTTGATAAAAAAAACCAACAGGCAGTAAAAATCCCTATTTTGCCATCGTATCGCTTTGGGTCATTTTAAAACACAGAACAAAACCGGCTTTTTAAAACTGCTGTTCTTTTAAAACTCTCCACCAATATTAACAAACTATGAACTACACACTCCAACAACAAGGCAAATTCAAATACATCGAAGAAGGTGAAGGTGAAATTATCATCCTGCTTCACGGATTGTTTGGCGCATTGAGCAACTTTGAAGCCTTAATCAATTATTTCAAACGGGACTATAAAGTGATCATCCCGATGTTGCCCATCTATGAACTTCCAATTTTTAAGGTGAACCTACCCAATATTACCCATTTTATTGAGGATTTTGTTGCTTACAAAAAATATGAAAAGGTGTCGGTATTAGGCAATTCATTGGGAGGGCATGTTGCTTTATTATACACCCTTGCTAATCAGGAAAAAATAACTTCCATGATATTGACCGGAAGTTCGGGTTTGTATGAAAATGCCATGAGCGACAGTTTTCCTAAACGCGGAAACTATGATTTTATCAAGGAAAAAACCGAATATACTTTTTATGACCCAAAAACCGCAACCAAAGAATTGGTAGATGAAGTATTTAATACCGTTACCAACCGCGAAAAGGCTTTGCGGGTTGTTTCAGTAGCCAAATCGGCCATCAGAAACAATTTGGCAGACCAATTACATAAAATTGAGGTTCCGACTTTATTGGTTTGGGGGCTTCAGGACCGGATTACTCCGATCGAAGTAGCCAAAGACTTTAACAGTCTCATCCCCAATTCTGAATTACATTTTATTGACAAATGCGGGCATGCCCCTATGATGGAAAAACCCGATGAGTTTAACGCTATATTAGAACAATTTTTAAAAAAAGTAGTAAAAAAAACTGATAAACTAACGGTATGATCGCTCAGAATCTGATAAGAAATGATATCCCCCCTTTGAAATTAACCGATACCGGTGGTAAAGCCATCATGTGGATGAATACTTTTCACCTGCAACATCTGCCGGTTGTTGACGGCACTAAATATATAGGCATGATTGGCGAAAATGATATACTTGATTCTAATAACCCCGGAGTTAATCTTAAACACTACGATTTTGAAGGACGTAATCTATTTGTCAAAAAAGGAGTTCATATATACGAAGTGTTAAAAGCCATGAATGAGCATCAGCTTAGTGCAATTGCCGTTGTTGATGAAGAACAAAACTATCTCGGTTTAATAGCCTTAGATAAACTGATTGAATATTTTGGTCAGTTAAGTTCTGCTCAGGAACCCGGAGGAATCATTATTCTTGAAATGAATGCCTATGACTATAGTTTGTCCCAAATAGCCCAAATTATAGAAACAAACAACGCCAGGGTTTTAAGTATGTATGTTACTACACATAGCCATACTTCCATGATGGAAGTAACGCTCAAAGTCAATATTACAGACCTGAAGTCTGTTCTTACCACATTTGAACGATATGATTACAAGGTCATCGGCTCATTTCAGGAAAGTGATTATGTCGAAGATATCAAAGAACGATTGGATGAACTGATGAACTATCTGAACATTTAATTTGTCTGTTGTATTTACTCCATCCAACCATATTTTTGAAAAGGCCTATTTGCCAAAGTAAACGATAAAAAGTATTTTCCCTGTCCCATTAGGGCAAACCTTATTTTGATGAGTTGTATTTTGCCCTTTTGCACAAAACAGTCCCTGACTTTATTGCCCCTTCTCTTGATTCTGCTAAGTCCGGTCATTTATGCTCAGCCAATTTTTACAAATCTCCACGAAACGGACAAAAAATTGACCGATACTACCCACCGGGTGAATCTGAATACCGGCGATAGTCTTCAAACCACTGAAAAGTCCGAAGAAAAACCTGTTTTCTTTATTGTTCAAAAGATACTTACCCAAGGCAATAAACTGACCAAAAAAACCATCATTTTTCGCGAAATGGATATTGCCGAAGGCGATACGCTTTTTGCTGCAAACATAGAAGAGGTATTGGAGCGAAACCGCAACCAAATCTACAATACGCGGTTATTTAACGATGTAAACATAAATATTATACAACATCCGGACAACCGGATAGAATTAAGTGTTCAGGTCGAAGAACGGTGGTATATCATTCCGGCACCTATTTTTGAATTAGCCGACCGAAATTTTAACGAATGGTGGGTAACACACAAACGAAGCCTTCAACGCACAGAATATGGCTTTCTGTTTGTGCATCAAAACTTCCGGGGGCGTAAAGAATTGCTCAAGACGCTGGTACAATTGGGTTATACCAAAAAAATAGAACTCAGTTATGTCATTCCTTTTATTGACAAGCAACGAAAAACCGGTATTAACCCTTTTATCTCCTACATCACCAACCGGGAAGTACAGTATATTACTTCCGACAACAAACAACAATTTTACCGCGACGATGATAGAATTATCCGCATGAGATTTAAAGCCGGAGTGGGAATTACACGCCGGCCTAATATCCGCACGAACCACTATTTTAATGTCAGCTACTTTTACAATACTATTGCCGATACAGTAGCAACCTTAAATTCCAACTATTTTTTGGAAGGGAAAACCAAACAACAATACCTTCATGCGCGATACGAGTTTTGGGAAGATCATCGCGATATCGCGGCTTATCCTTTGAAGGGATATTCTTTTGGATTTTTGGTAGCTAAATCGGGATTTGGGATAGGCAATGATATCAACCAACTTTGGATGACTGCCCGATATTCAAAATATCAGGAACTCGGTAAACATTGGTTTGCTGCTGTCAATTTGAGGGCTAAAACTTCATTTCCCACCAAACAACCCTATTTTAATCAGGAAGGGCTTGGATTTGGAGGAAACAACCTGCCCGGGTATGAGTATTATATTATTGACGGTCAACATTATGCCATGATTCGCTCTACCCTGAAGTACGAAGCGCTGAAATTTAAAATTATAAACCCTTTGTTTAAAAAACTGACTCAGTTTCGCACAATTCCCTTTGCTGCGTATCTGAAAGTATATGCAGGCAGTGCTTATGTGCAGGATAATTTTTACCACAAAAACAACCCTCTGACCAATACATGGCTGGGAAGCGGCGGTGTAGGCATAGACATCCACACCTTATACGACAAAGTACTCAGTATTGAATACTCCTTTAACCGTCATGATAAAAAAGGGGGGCTGTTTTTCAGCTTTAATATTATTTATGACTAAAGGGTGCAGCATGTTTCTGAAAAAACAAATATTCCCGCGGTTTTACAGGGGAAGAACTGGGTCAATATAACAGGGACTTCGGCTGATGTTTTCCCTTCCTCCGTCCTGATACATAACATCTACCGTAACACCCGCCCTTTTTTCATAGTTGTTGATAATCAACCGTTTCCTGTCTTCAGTGAGTTCTCCTTTTAGCGGGGTTCCGTCTTTATGCTGTAAATTTTCGAACGACTGAACGGGTTTCTCAAAGTATATCTGGTATTGTTTTACCCCTTCAATGGGAGAAACCGGCTCTGAAATATTCAGATTTTGTTGTGCCAGTAAACTTAATGCCGGCAATAAAAACACGACTAAGGCGAACAAGTATCTTTTCATAGCAGTATGGTTTAGCGGTAAAATAAGATGATGGTTGATGAGTTTAAAACATCTTTTGCAGGTATTGTATTGTATAGAAAAAAATTTTAACCATAAGACTCGCAGATAATGTTTATTTTACGCTGATAGCCCATTTCGAGTAAGCGGTGGCAGGCTTCGTCCAACATGTTTTGCCAACCACAAATATAGAAATAAGCATCGCGCTGGTCAGCAAACAACGTGCTGTAAATTTGATGGACATATCCGGTATATCCTTTCCAATCGGGGGATTTTTCGCGGGACAGGGCTACATGATAATTAAATCCTTTTAATTTAGATTGAAGTTCCAGCATCTCCTGATGATACAATATGTTTTCCTGAAGGCGCGAACCAAAAATCAGGTTCATACCTTTGTGTTCAATTTGTTGCCGGTGAATATGCCATAACATAGACCTGAACGGGGCAATACCGGTTCCGGTACAGATAAAGCAAATTTCTTTGTCTATGGTTTCGGGAAGGGTAAAATGACCTTGCGGACCTCGGAGTAAAAATTTTGTGCCGACAGTGGCTTGTTTGAACAGATATTCGGTTCCCAGACCTCCTTCGAGCAACACAATCACAAATTCCAGCACATTGGTTCCGTCAGGAGCAGAGGCTATGGAATAACTGCGCCATCTTCTGTTTCTTTTTTCGTGAATGGGCAGGTCGAAAGTCATAAACTGACCGGGTTTGAAATCTATTGCTTCAAATTCGGGCACTTTGACAAAAAAGCGTTTGGTTCCCGGCGCTTCGGGTTGAATATCTACAATTTCACCTTCGTTCCACAAAACACTCATAGTTTTTAAAAAAGTTTGGGGTTAGGAAAAATTACATGGTCTTCTCGGTTTTTTTTTATATATTTTTCAAGTAAAAAATTTAATAGCGCAACTGTTGATAAAAATAGTTTTAAACCGGTTTAAAAGCCTCGAAAGCCTGCCGGCAATCATAACAAAAGTGCATAGACCGGCAAAGAGTAGGTCCGAAAAGCAGGTTGAGAGAAGTATTAGAACTTCCGCAGTTGGGGCATTTTGCTTCTGCTATTTTTTCTAAATCAACTTCTCCGGTGTAAACAGGTGGAGGAGCCAATCCAAATTCTTTGAGTTGTTGTTTTCCCGTTTCACTGATTCTGTTAGAGTTCCAGGGTATTGTAAAATCAATTGTTACCGTTGCTTCTTTAACAAATGGCAACGCCGCCACACATTCCTGTATTTGGGTTTGCATCACCTTGGTTGCAGGACAGGCGGTAAAAGTAGGAGTCATCACTACTAAAGCGGTTCCTGTATCTTCATGCCAGGTTACAGAAGTAATAATGCCCAGATCAACGACCGAAATAACAGGTATTTCAGGATCTTTGACCGAAAACAGTGCTTCGTATATTTGTTGCTCGCGCTCGGTATTGGTTAAAATAGTGGTTTGCATGTCATCTTTTTATAGATGTGATCTGCTTTAAAAACAATGCCTGAATTACTTACCACTTAAAAGTAAGCGATTGTCCTGCTGCTTAACTCATTAAAAGCCAATATTAGTACTTTTTCTTTTTGCGTTGTCTTTTGAACAGTAAAATTGTATAAAATAAACACCGGCAACTTCGTAAAGGTTATTTTTTACTGTAAATCTGCTGTTCGGCACCGGTTAATCCGCCTTTTTTGATGTTTCGGGTTTGTGATAAAAGTTTAACCGAAATGTAACGCAGAGGATTCTTAGTGAAACTTTGCGTTTAACTTTTAGATAATAAGCAGTCGGAAAATATTGGGATTGAAAAAAAATCCCGTAGTGATTAGACAAGGAAGTAATTGACGGTGCCGATGTGTTTCGTCTTTGGTTGTTGAAAAACGTTTAATGCCTACGTATTGGGATTTACCTTATCGGGTGGCGAAGTAAATATAGGGAGAAAAAATATAAATGCTTGGACAACAAGATTTGCATGGTAAGGAGAACACGCTCCTGCCTCTCAAGAGGGAAACACCTTGATAAAAAGGTAAAAGACAGTTTCTAACCCTGTTCGCCATTTAAGTTGTCGCCCGGTAAATGTATGGCGGGTATAAAAATCAGGAAAAGGGGCGAGTATAGCTATTATCCTTTCAGTTTAATGGCGTTCAAGGTCCAATTTTATACTGTTTTTAGGAACACTCTCAAAACTATTCTCCTGCATCTTTTTGAACCGGCTTAAGCAGTGTCTTTAACTGTTCAATCATCCGCTCATCTGTTTCTGCCTTAAGTAGCGCAAACTCCCTTGTTTCTGATAGCGGGTAAAATTGGTTATCCATTTTTAAATAAAGTTGGGTAAACTCGTTTTCATTGATTCGGATGAGTTCAAAAGCGGATCCGTCTGTCGGAAAAATGCCTGAGAGAGTAAGTGTGTCTGTAAGTTGGTAATGTCGGGTAGGCTTTTCGTCTGATATTAGGAGTATGGGCAGTCTTTCCAATTCGGCAGTGTCGCCGTCAGACACGACATATCCCAAAGACGTATCCTGAATGCCTACTGTTTTAACAGGTAAATTGAAAGTGGTTTTGATTGGCGGCACAAGCACCAACTTGTTATCCGGAGAAATTATATTGTTATTTTCAATTAAAAAGTAAATGCCTAACCCTGAAAATAGTAACACCGATGCTGCTGCTAAGAACCAGATAATGGAACGAGAAGATTCATTAGATTCAGAGTGATTTGAGAATTCGCGCCCCATGTATGAATGTTGTGAGAAATCGCCCCTCATGTGCTTAGCTGCCGGGACTTTAGCCAAATCAAATTCAATCAATTTCTTTTTCATTTCTTCTCTTGCCGACCGTTTTATGGCTGCAATCAGAATCTTTTCTGTTTCAACAGCTTCTGCAAATTCAGGGTCATTGGCTATCAGCATTTCCAATTTAGTTAACTCCTCCCCGCTTAGTTCGCCTTGCAGGTATTGGTCTATCAGTTCGTATTGTCCGTCGGTAGGTTTCATAGCGGTTTTTATATGTTTTTAAGGTCTGCGCACAATTCTCTTAATCTTTTCATGCATTTTGCCTTTTGAGTTTTTGCATTATCGGCATTGGTATAATTTATCTCTTCTGCAATTTTTGCCATATTCCAGTTATCCCAATAAAAGTGGGTTAGAATTTTTTTGCAATTCCCGCCCAATGTGTTTAAGTGTTCCATGGCTTTTATAATAAAATACTCTATTTTCTCTTTATCTTCCACATTATCGTCAACTTCTATTTCTAAGAACTCTTTAGAGGTATCTATAATCATTGGGGTTTTACCCTTCCTCTTCAACTCTTTTAACCACAAATTACGCGCTACTGAGTATAAGTATGTTTTGATAGAGCAGGTCAATTCAAATTTGGGGGTTTTCGCTTTCTCATAAAATGCAACAACGGTATCCTGAACAATATCATTTGCTTCATCTGAAGATCCCTTGTTATTAAGAACTAAAGAGCTAAGCATATTATAATAATCTGTATAAAGGTTTTCAATACACCCCTCTTCCCCATTTCGTATAGCATTTAGAATCTCGTTATCTTCGGAATATTTACTGCGTTTATCCATACTTAATAACTTGAAAGGGAAAAAGGTAACCCAGATTAACCTTTTTTATTTTATTATCGCAAATATAGAAGTATAAACCGAAAAATACAATTTCACTTCTTTCATATTTTCTTTCACTTTAGGCTAATCCAAATTAGCCCTTTTCTCCTACTCGTTGCAGCTTTCAGGGTTACCTTTTGTGAACTGTGGTATCAAGGGTAAAGCATCTGATTGTAAAGATGCCTAAAACTCAAATATCAATTCACAAAACTTAATTGAAATGAGCAAAAAACTTACCCTTTTACTGTCTTTGTGCCGAGCGTCCCTTATCCTGATTTTAGTGTTGGTATCAGTTTTTGTTTCCGGTTTTATAATGATGCCCGGCAACACGGGTTCAACCACTTACACCAATGCCAAAGTAGTCATAAAAGTATGGAAAGCAAACGTAGCGTTGCGCAACAACGAAATTGACAAGGCAAGAAAATACTTGGTTGACGCTTTCCAGCAAAATCCTTCTGACCCGCTCCTGGCATTAAACATCGCGAAATTGATGGATTGCTCCCAATCGTACAACACCGCTTTAAATATATTGGGACGAAGCGGCTCAGGCAAAGATAACCCGGAACTGAAAAGGGGTAAATATGCATGGGAGGGGTATTGTGCCGCAAAAACAGGCAAATCCCAATATGCAGTGCAGCGAACTCGCGAAGCTATGAAACTCGTATCTCAAATACAAGAACAGGTTGATACTACGTCAGAGGGGATTATTACCCGAAACGAAGAAATGTCGAAACTGCTGAATAATCTTGGGGTAAGTTGGCTGATGTATCATTCTCACGACAAAAGCGAAGGCGACCACGAAACCCATGTTACATTGGATAGTTGCGACATAACCTTTGCATTCCGCTTTTTTGAACGGGCTTTAACTTTCAACCCTGCAAACCAAGCAGCAAAAGCCAACCTGACTTATCTGAAAAAGGTAACTCCGGCGGTTAGCAATATCTGCCCTCAATTTACCGATTACAACGATTACCTTAACTCGCTAATGCCTTTTCAATACAAAAAGAGGAAAGAAGAACCAATTAAAAATTCGGGCGGAACCGTTCATAAACCGCTCAACTTGGGAAGCGCTAATAACATGTTGCTCGACAATATGGAAGTCATTTTAAAAACTATGGATAAATACAAAGAAATAATGTTTGTATTAGACCACTCCGGCTCTATGGTTGCCGAAATGCCTTTGCCGCCCGAAACCAATAAAAAAGGAAAAGAAGTAAAACGTAACACTTCCCGTTTCGGGGTCATGCAGCATTCCGCATTATACCTTTTACAGAAGTTGAAACCTTCTATTAAGCTGGGCGCTATTACCGTAGGTAACGATTGTCAGATTACTCCCGACATCCATTTCCCCGTGATAGAAGATAAGCGAAAACAACTGTCTGAGATGATAAATCAATTATATCCCAACGGAGCAACGCCGCTGATTGAACAGTTGGAAAACAGCATCGGTATGTTTTCTGCCGGAAAAGACAAAAAAGCCATTCTCCTCTTTACCGACGGGTTAGATTCCTGTAATCCCGCTATGGATATGTGCGCTTTTGGTGAAGAATTGGCAAAAGCCGGTATAGACCTGTTTGTAGTATGCTTTTTATTGGAAGAATCAGATACTCGGGAAGATTACGCTTTTTACAACTGCCTGACCACTCAACAGATTTTCGGAGCTACATCGAAGGGTAAATGGGAATTGAAAAATGTGAGAATTCCCTTGGATGTTCCCCAACTGCTCATAGTCGGAAAAATTGAACCAAACACCTGTGTTATGCAACGCGGAAAATTTGGTATTCGCTTATCCAACCTTCCCGATAGCGACAGTTCTTCTTGTGATTTTGAACAACCCCTGTTTGATTAAATTGAACTCATGGCAGTCATATTTTTAGGCTGTGTCCCCTTTTCAGCCCTGTCCATGTCGGCAGGGCTTTTTTATTCGCTTATTCTATTACAGAACATGATTTAATTTTTAAACCCACTTTTTTTGAACATTCCCCAGTTATTGATAAACATAAACGATTCAAAGATGAGCATAAACGATATCTAAAAGAACCCACCCCTAACACAGCCCCTGTTTAAGTGGGAAAGGCAGGATTTTTAAAGACATTTGACATTATTAGATGGTTCAAAATTAAATCATAGTTGGTATTACCTTTTGTCGCATTTGGGTATTGATGTCATCCATCAGGGTTCTGCAGGATTTGGCGTTTGTTTGCTGCAATCATAACACCTCTTCGGGTTGTATTTTGGCGGGCTTTTTCGGGAAACATCGGATGATTTTCTAAAAACCCCTGCAAGATAAGCTCCTTTGGAGGGACCGGGGGAGGTCGGAACTACAAAAGTAGTTAACCAACAAATAAGTACACACCCCTTGCCCCTCTCAAAAAGGGAATTAAGACTTTCCGATTGCCAATCCATATAGGTTTGCCAACCCATAAGAATTAAAACAAATAAACTACCCGCTTACTCCCCCACCAACACAAATGCCCCCCAATAGTAAGGATGTTTATAGTCGGATGTTTTTCTGAGCGTTTTTTGGGCGGCTTTAAATGCCTGCCGTTTGTTGCCGGTTTCTAAAAAGTTTTGGTAAAAGGTATTCATGAACAGGCTCGTTGCGGCATCGCTTACCTCCCTCAACGACATCATCACGCTTTGCGCCCCTGCAACCTGAAACGCCCGTTGCAAACCGAATACCCCCTCGCCGTTGCGAACCTCGCCCAAACCTGTTTCGCAGGCGCTCAAAACAACCAATTCCGTCCCCCGCAGATTCAGATTCACTGCCTCGTAAGCGGTCAGAACGCCGTTGTCGTAAGTTGCATTGGAGGGGTATTTGCCCGATAAGGTCTCCTGCGCTCCGCTGAAATAAAGTTGAGACCGCAGCAATGGGTTTTCAATAGCCCGTTTTATGTCCATGTCTGCAAAATACTGCATCCGGTTTAATTCTTCGGGTTTATCGGAAATCTCCAAAAATGCGCCGTGCGTGGCAAGATGCAGAATGCGGGGGCTGTTTACCGATTTGACCGCCTCCTCCGCAGCCTCTTTCCCGCTGTACGATTTTACGGAATAGCCCGCTTTTGTGAGCGCTGCGCCAATTTGGTTTATTTCCGTTTGAGTGCCGGGCAGGGGTTTTAGGTTAAAAGTAGCAGAACGGGTATTGTCGGGAAGATAGGCATCGGTGGCTGTAGGATTTTTATAATGCCCGGCAGTAATTGCCAACGTCGTGCTGTCGGCGCTGTATGTGGGGTTGCCTAACAGAACAGCCGACAAATTGGAAGTAGCCGTTTTTCGGGGTTTGACCAAATCTTTGGTACTGCCTACCAAGTGCAGTTCTTTCACATCGCCGAGATATTTGCCTTCGGGGGTAATCAGGGTTTCCATGTTGATTTTGTGGTAAATTCCGTCCAAAGACAGATAGACCTTGTTTGCACACTGCAACAGGCTGTCCAAGGGTTTCCAGTATTGCATGTAACCGTCAAAATCGTTTTCCCTCGTTTTCATAGCGTTTATATAGTTCTTAAAGTGCTTGCCCTCCAAATCTTTCCCGTTTTTCAACCATACCACATCGGGATGTTCTTTGGTTTGCGGGGTAACTACCATTAGGGCATAATACACCGTATCTGTCCATGATTTGCTGTACCAATTAAAACGGGCAATTTCTACGGCAGCTTCGCCGGCTTTCAGTTGTTTTTGTACATCCTGCCAGATATATCGGACGGTATCTGTAGCTTCGGCAAATGCTTCAGAACGGCGGGCAAGGTCTGCTTCTACGCGGTTTGCAACTTCTTCAAGGCTGTCTATATTGATGCCTATGATTTTTCGCTGCTCAATGGTTTTTTCATAGAGTTTGCCGAGAAAACGCCGCTGCCCCAACCAGTTTTCGTAATCGGCCAACAGAGTTGTATCAGCACTTGTAGCTATTCTGTTACGCATTTGTTGAGATGTCGCTAATTGCAGTCCTTTGATAAAAAGTGTATAATCGTAATCGTTGGATAGCGTTTGGGGGATAGTTTTGTGGGCTTTGTAAGCAAAGGAATGGAAGGCTTCGAAATTATATTTTATAGCGTTAAAATACTGCTCCCTATCTCTTTCAGACAGCCCGGTAAAGTTTTGGATTATTTGGTTTTGATAGATTTGCATGGCTTGAGTATATAGGGGATAAGCAGTGGGGTAGTTTTGGGTTTGGTTATACAGAACTGCCAAATTGGTTAAAGAAGTAGCATAGTTAGGATGTTCTTCACCCATAACTATTTTTCTGATGGTTAAAGCTGATTTGAGGAAAGGCTCTGTTTGTTTATAATTACCCACAATAGAATACAATAATACGAGATTGTTAAAGGAATACGCTGGTACGAGATGTTCTTTATCTAAAATTTTGCTGATTTCCAATGCCTGTTTATGCAACGTTTCAGATTGTTTGTATTTACCCATAACCCTACACAAACCAGCCAGACTGTATAAGGAAATTGCATATTCGGGGTGTTCTTCTCCCAAAACTTTTTTCCTGATTTCTAATGTCTGTTTATGCAACAACTCTGCTTGTTCGTATTTACCAATATATTGATACAGTAATGCCAGACTGTTTAAGGATATTGCATAGTCGGGGTGTTCTTCTCCCAAAACTTTTTTCCTGATTTCCAATGCCTGTTTATACAATGGCTCTGCTTGTTCGTACTTACCCATATCCCAATACAAGTCTGCCAGACTATTTAAGGAATTGACATAATCGGGGTGTTCTTCTCCCAAAACTTTTTTCCTGATTTCCAATGCCTGTTTATACAATGGCTCCGCTTGTTCGTATTTACCCATAACCCTATACAAAAAAGCCAAACTGTTTAAGGAATTGACATAATCGGGGTGTTCTCCTCCCAAAACTTTTTTCCTGATTTCTAGTGCCTGTTTATAAAACGATTCCGCTTGTTCGTATTTACCCATAGCTTTATATAAACCTGCAAGATTGTTTAAGGATGTTGTATAATCGGAGTGTTCTTCTCCCAAAACTTTTTTCCTGATTTCCAATGCCTGTTTATAAAACTGCTCCGCTTGTTCGTAATTACTCATAACCCAATACAAACCAGCCAGACTGTTTAAGGAATTGACATAATCGGGGTGTGCTTCCCCTAAAATTTTTTTCCTGATTACTAAAGATTCTTTGTAGAGGGGCTCTGCTTGCTCAAGATTGAGGATAGTATAATACAAACCTGCCATATTGTTTAAGGAAGTGGCATAATCGGGGTGTTCTTCTCCCAAAACTTTTTTCCTGATTGCTAAAGCTTCTTTGTAGAGGGTTTCTGCTTGCGTATAATTGCCCATAGTATAATACGAACCTGCCAGATTGTTTAAGGAAGAGGCATAAGAAAGATGATCTTTAATTAAAAATTGCTTTTGCATCCATTCCATAGTCAATTCTATTTGAGGCTTGGCCATTTCTTTATTGCCAATTTGAATTAAGCTATCAGCAGCCAGTCGGTTTTTTTGAAATCCCTGAGCCTCTCCATCTAAATATACCATATAATGATATTTTTTGCCGTCTTCCTTATAGTAATACCATGTTCCATCTAATCCATTTTCAGTTTCTGTGCCCTCGATTCTCTTGTTGCCGTCTTCATAATAATATACATAATAGCCATATAGTCTGTCATTTTTTTCTACCGGATTAGTTAATTCAAATGCAACACCTCCATTTTTGAAATACCCCTTTATATCATTATTATCAAGCTGACCCTTTTGATAGTTCACTTGAGTATAAACTTCATACAATGAGGTGTCGGTAGTTCTATACCATGGAATGGAATCGGTATCATATAAATGCGTCCATAACCCGGTTCTTCGGTTTTGTTCGTCTAATAAATTAGGTGAAACAGGGGCTTGAGCCCAAATTTGAGTGATAAATAAAAATATCAGTACTAAAACAGTTGAATAGTATTTCATCGAGGGAAAATATTTTTGAAAAAAGTTTGTCAAACGAGGGTTACCTTCTTTTGGGTTTGGGTATAAAGAATGTAACACTAAGAAAGAGATATTTTAACCGTGGTTACACGGTCTGTCAGAGACAAAGTTAATTGTTTATTACCACTTGAAGCAACGCAAGATATTTAAGAGAATAATTAACAATATCGAAGATAGCTTTCAGTTGTCGGATAAACTGACTTAATCCGTGATGATATTCAGAGGTTTGCACTCTGAACGCTAAAATTCAGTTTTCTTATGTAGTCTTTGGTGACAATAGCAATAAAAAGTTTCAATACCTCTCAAACATAAAACACAACAAATCATGAAATCAAAATTACACAATTCAATTTCTTGTTTTTCTTTCAAACACCTGTTTGGCATCTTTACTTTTTCACTTCTTCTGCTTTTAGGCCGGCAAAGCTCCCTTTTCGCGCAACAGGAAACATATTCAAGGTTTATCATTTCCGATGCCCGGATTAACGACTATGATTATACCGAACGTTATGTCGGTTCAGGAGGATATATCGTGTTCTATGAAGTTGATGGAGAATTGTTTATGGCGAATGTATTGGAAGACGAAAATACTCAATCTTATGGACGTTTATTTTCAATGAATATCCGCGAGATTAAAGAAACTTATGAAAATTATGAAGCAGAAGTTTATACTTTCAAATGGAGTTATATTAATGATTATGATACCAAAAGGGGAACAGCATCAGTACGTCTGACAAAAGTTTATAAACCTGTTGGAGTGGCGTTTATTTGCGTTATCGTTCCCGAAAACTTGGATGTATTGGAATATCGGGGGTATATGGAGGGAAGCATTGACTTTTCGGGTTATTAACTCGGTGAATCAGACACAAAAAACAGCCAATCCTCATTCACCGAAAACGAGCCGGCTTTCCGGCAAAAGTTTAACCCGCAATAGATTTCACAAAGGAACTTAAATGATTCTTTGCGGAACTTTGTGTATAACTTTGCGGAACTCTGCGGCAAAATTATTAACCACAGAGAAGCGCTAAGAAACAACAGAAAGCAGAAAAAGGTATGAACACCCAAATAAAACAGAAAATATCTTTCGGCTAAACCTTATAGGTTTGGCAAACAAAACAAATAACTCTCCCTACTCTCCCACCAACACAAACGCCCCCCAATAGTAAGGATGTTTATAGTCGGATGTGTTTCTGAGCGTTTGTTGGGCGGCTTTAAATGCCTGCCGTTTGTTGCCGGTTTCTAAAAAGTTTTGGTAAAAGGTATTCATGAACAGGCTCGTTGCGGCATCGCTTACCTCCCTCAACGACATCATCACGCTTTGCGCCCCCGCAACCTGAAACGCCCTCTGCATACCAAATACCCCCTCGCCGTTGCGAACCTCGCCCAAACCTGTTTCGCAGGCACTCAAAACGACCAATTCCGTCCCCTTCAGGTTCAGATTCACCGCCTCGTAAGCGGTCAGAACACCGTTGTCGTATGTCGCATTTGCGGGGTATTTGCCCGATAAGGTCTCCTGCGCTCCGCTGAAATAAAGTTGAGACCGCAGCAATGGGTTTTCAATAGCCCGTTTTATGTCCATGTCTGCTAAATACTGCATCCGGTTTAATTCTTCGGGTTTATCGGAAATCTCCAAAAATGCGCCGTGCGTGGCAAGATGCAGAATACGGGGGCTGTTTGCTGATTTGACCGCCTCCTCCGCTGCCTCTTTCCCGCTGTATGATTTTACCGAATAGCCCGCCTGAGTGAGCACTGCGCCGATTTGGTCTATTTCAGTTTGAGTGCCGGGCAGGGGTTCAGGTAATATGTAGCGGAACGGGTATTGTCGGGAAGATAAGCATCGGTGGTTGTAGGATTTTTTAAATTGCCCGGCAGTAATTGCCAACGTCGTGCTGTCTGCGCTGTAAGCCGGGTTGCCCAACAGAACAGCCGACAAAGTGGATGTAACCGCTTTCCGGTGTTTGACCAAATCTTTGGTACTACCCACCAAATGCAGTTCTTTCTCATCGCCAAGGTATTTGCCTTCGGGAGTAATCAGGGTTTCCAAGTTGATTTTGTGGTAAATTCCATCCAAAGACAGATAGACCTTGTTTGCTCCCTGCAACAGGCTGTCCAAGGGTTTCCAGTATTGCAGGTAGCTGTCAAAATCGTTTTCCCCCCTTTTCATAGCACCGGTATAATTCTTAAAATGACTGCCCTCCAAATCTTTCCCATATTCCAACCATACCACATCGGGATGTTCTTTGGTTTGCGGGGTAACTACCATTAGGGCATAATACACCGTATCTGTCCAATCTTTGTTATACCAATTAAAACGGGCAATTTCTACGGCAGCTTCGCCGGCTTTCAGTTGTTTTTGTACATCCTGCCAGGTATATCGGACGGTATCTGTAGCTTCGGCTAACGCTTCAGAACGGCGGGCAAGGTCTGCTTCTGCGCGGTTTGCAGCTTCTTCAAGGCTGTCTATATTGATGCCTATGATTTTTCGCTGCTCAATGGTTTTTTCATAGAGTTTTCCGAGAAAACGCCGCTGCCCCAACCAGTTTTCGTAATCGGCCAACAGAGTTGTATCAGCACTTGCAGCTATTCTGTTACGCATTTGTTGAGATGTCGCTAATTGCAGTCCTTTGATAAAAAGTGTATAATCGTAATCCTTGGATAGCGTTTGGGGGATAGTTTTGTGGGCTTTGTAAGCAAAGGAATGGAAGGCTTCGAAATTATATTTTATAGCGTTAAAATACTGCTCCCTATCTCTTTCAGACAGCCCGGTAAAGTTTTGGATTATTTGGTTTTGATAGATTTGCATGGCTTGAGTATATAGGGGATAAGCAGTGGGGTAGTTTTGGGTTTGAGTATTTAATTGAGCAAGGTTGGTAAGAATCAAAGCATTACCAGCATTATTCTCTCCAATTGTACTTTTTACGATACCAAGAGATTCTTGATATAACAGCTTCGCTTTTTCTAATTCACCCACTTTGTCATATAGTAATGCAAGGTTGTTTAATGTTATCGCATAATTGAGATGATTTTCATCCGAAATGTTTTTTTGAAAGGATAATGCTTCAAGAAGTAATGGTTCGCTCTGATCGTGCTTACCCATTTTATAGTATATAATCCCTAAATTATTTAGTTTTGATACATAATTTTGATTGTTTTCTTCTAAAAACGTATATTGTATGGACAAAGATTCTTTACAATATTTTTCGGCTTGCTCATATTCTTCTACACAACTAAAAAGAAAACATAAATTGTTTAATCCTTCTGCATAATTGAGATTCTCTTTTCCTAAAATTTCTTTTACAACTGTTAAATATTTCAACAACAGAGATTCTGCGGTAGAATATAAGCCCATATTAGTATACAAGACTGCTAAACCATTCAATGAATTGGCATAGTATATATTGTTTTCTCCCAAAGCTGATCTTGTAATTGATATGGCCTCTAACTGCAAAGACTCGGATTTCAAGTAATCTCCTTTAGCAAGATAAAGGTTAGCCAAATTGTTTAAAAAAATAGCATAGAAAGGACGATTCTTTCCTATTGTTATCTCTGCTGTATATAGAACCTCATAAAATAATTTCTCTGCTTCAGTATAAAAGCCCCAATCAGCGTAAAGCAAGGCAAGATTGTTTAGTGTGGTTGCATAATAAATATGTTCTTCACCCAAACTTTCCTCAAGTAAAGACAACGCATATATAAACAGGTTTTCTGCGACCTCAAAGTTGCTTTTAGCGCGTTCGGTTTCTGCAAGACTAACTACAGATAGGGCGTACTTGTAATGATTTTCTCCCAATTCTTCCTTTTTCATTTGTATAGACTGGTAACAAAAAAATTCGGCTTTTTCATAGTTAGCTGTAATTCTATAAATTTCTGATAAGTTATAAAGTACTTCCATGTGTGTTTCACTGTTTGGTGCAATTTTCTTGATAATTGAAAGGGCTTTAAGAAATAACTGCTCAGATTTCGTAAAATTGCTTGTTAACCCATAGTATTGGGCTAAGTTGTTAAGAGTAACTGCATAGTAATAACGTTTTTTAAAAGAGGATCCTTTTAAAACAGATAAGGCTGACATATAAAAATTCTCGACTTCTTCAAAAGCACCCATTTTAGTATAGAGAACTGCAAGATTATTGAGCGCCATAGCATATTCTGGGTGTTTGGTACCAAAAATTGTGGTCATTATTTGTAAGTATTGTTCCCGTAGTGGAATAGCTGCTTCGTATAAACCAATGACCTCATAAGTTTCTGCTAATTGATTTATAAATTTAGCATGTTCTGTGTTATTTTCCCCATACAATTCATTTGTAACTTCAATTGCGTCCAAATATAAATCTATCAACCTAAAATAGAATCCCATTTTTTTGTAAAACTCGGCAGTAACAATTAAAACATCAATGTATTTGTGTTGAATTTTTAATTTGTTTATGTTCCACAAATTTAGGCTTTCTTGAAAAAGTGAATCTGCCTTTTCAAAATCACCAAGGGAATAATAATCCATCGCCAAAAAACCCAATAAATTGATATTGTTTTTATGATTTTCCCCCCACATTAACTTGCTTTTATTATAAGCTTTTTCGTAGAGTAAAACAGCATCACTATACAGTTCATTGTCATCAAACAATTTTGCAGTCCCAAACAATAAATTAAACCAAATTGTGTCCTGCTCTTCTACTTCCATTTCCGCTCCTTCCAAAAAATCAAAAATGTATGTTTTACTGCTTTCATCTAAGTAGTTATTCATTACACTGCTTTCAAAAATAATCATAGTCTTTAGTAAATATTCCTCACTCTCATTACCCTTTATTCCTTTCCATATTTCAGCAGCTTGTGTATAGTATTTAATGGACTTCTGAATATCTTTAATGTTTCCATATACATGCCCTAATTGCTCATAACAAAATGCCACTAATGTATCAGTATTTCCTTTACCAATGATACTTAGTTCCAAGGCTTTTTCATAGTTGGAAATGGCTTGTGAATTTTTTTCTTTTTTTAATGCTTTAGTACCTTTTTCTAGATAGTAATTTATCTGCCCCTCTAAATCTTTTGGTACGGGTTGAGCTATTAAACCAATAGTACAGAATAAGAGAAGAAAAAATACAACGGCGTATTGTGCTGATTTCATCAGGGGAAATTTTTTTTTAAAAAAGGTTTGTCTTTCTGGGTTACCTTCTTTCGGGTTTGGGTATTAAGGCTATAAAGCACAAAAAGAAACTTATGCCTGACAATAATAAACAGAAAAATAGAAAAGCTACGGTGTTGCAAAACTTTTTCAAAGTTACCACTAATACCTCAACCTAAAAAGTTAAAGCAGTCGGAATTACAAAAGGGCTGTCCGTCCTACACCGAGATTTTTCCGGTCTATTCTTATTTGTCGGATTGTGAAGACATCCGCCTTATTGGAAAGGCAATTTGTATTGCTATACCCAATTGCAAAACCATTGAAATTATATAATCAAAAACACTTAACATTATGAAATCGTCTGTTAAAATCATTGCTATCCTCACGCTTCTTGGAGTCGCAACCGGTTTTTACTTTTTAAACTCTACTGGCAAACAGGTAATTGACAGGTACATTATAGGGGTAGTAATCCCTCCTCCCGCTACACCCATAGAACCCGAAAAAATCATTTATGTATTGGCAGATGGCACTGGATCTACTAAGAGCCCTCATAATATCCCTCAAGTAACTATTGATTGGATCGAAAAAGTTTTAGACACTATGTATGTGACATCCGGCGGCAAGTTTTATATAAGCCATGTTGATAACGACAGCAGAAATAACGAGGTACTCTATATATCAGTTCCAAGTCAAGTACTTGTCCCGCTTAAACCTGAGAGAGAGAACGGTGAAATAAGCTTCGAATACTCCAAACGATTACGCGATTGGGAAAATAGTCTGGACGCTGTAAAAAAAGACTCGGACAAAACGGCTATTCAGTTCAAAAAAGCCAAAGTAGCGTTTTTAGCCGACTGTTCAGAGCTATTAAATAACAAAGTATATGTCAAAAGCAAAAACAACCTTAGTACGGATATTATCGGAATTTTGAATGCTGCTTTCATTACTCTTCAAAATAATCAAAACAACGAAGGCAAAAAATATGTAGTCGGTTTTTCTGATTTCATACAAGCTGCTCCAAATATTAATATCAAGCTTAACTCATCATTCGAAGGTGTTCAAATAATTGCAGTAAATCCAGTTCAAAACAGTTCCAAAAAAATGGTTACTGACAAGCTTATTCAATTAGAGCACCCCAACAGAGTAATTGAAACGATTTTCACGCCAATAAAATAACAAAAGGTTTATGAGTTTATTTAACACTCTTTTTAAAAGCGAATCAAGCGCTGCCCGTACAAAGTTTGACAGCTTACAAAAAAAGGTTGGACAAAAATTTGGACAAGCTTCCAATCTTATACCAAGTTTTAATAAAGCACAGCGCCAAAGAGAAATTGCTGATCAAAATCTCCAAGAGTTTATTTCTCAAAACGAGGGAGTACAAGTTGCAGATTACACTGTGCAAAACAGAGTATTAGAAAAAAGGCTGAAGAATAGGAAACTCTTCACAATTGGGGCTGATGCTTTAGTTTCCATACCTGCCATTAAGTTGGTACTGGGAGAAACTCTCGGATTGACGAATATAACTATGCCGGTTGCATTAATAATAGGTTGTGTGTTTTCATACCTGCTCTTACAATTATCAATACATTACTTAGTTGACGATTCCCGAGAAAATCGCAATACCGGTTTCACATATTATTGGAACAGATTTTCCTTTATAATTCCATTACTTCTTATTCCGATTCTGTCTTTTTTCTTGATTATTCAGAATCCCGATAGCTCTGCGAACTTTATTTGGGTCGTTTTTATGGTAGTAGCCTTTTTACTGAATTGTAAAGCAGCTTCTTATAGCAGAGACTATAACTTGATGGAATATACGATAGAAGCAAAAAAAGCAGAGGATGTTTTACGGAAAAATTTAGAAGGAAGCAATCGTTTGATAGATGCTATCAACGAGGAAATGCAACAAATCCGGGTTCAAATTGAATTGATAGCTACCGACATGCTGACAGAGTGGTTGAAAATAACTGAGTCGGAGCGACCCAACGAAATTTCGTTGAGCCCCAAGTATATTTTTGTATTGAATAATCAAATCTATTTTCGACAGGTATTGCCTATGCCGAGATTGTCTATTGTATTACCACAAGGCGATGTGGCGCTGTTCTACGATTTTTGGAACAACACTACAGGCAATCCTGAAAAAAGTCAAAACAATTTGATTCCAAATACAGATAATACTCAACCTTCACAGTTAAACCAGAACGTAAACGAAACAGACAACGATAACCGGAATTCTGATGAAGAGCAGGTCTATAATACTGAAGAAGAGGATTCCACTTTCGGAACTAATATTTCCAATAACAACAAGTTTGTTTAACAATTAAATTATTTACACCATGAGTCAAGTACGAGAGAGACAAAACGTTACAGAACTGACTGCCGTTGATTTAGGATCGACAGTAAATACTACTCCCATTATAACTGCTATAGAAACAACTATTGCCCAAGAGAGCAATGTTGCTTTGCGAGAATTGATCACAGAATCTGTTAATGCGACTACTACGAGTTTAGAAAAAAAGATGGCCACGTTAGTACAATCACCGGTGGTCTTGCGAAACTCTTTTGCTGAAAATTATACAAAAGCATTCGCAGAAATTACGCAAAATGTTGATGTAGTAACCAAACAAAAAATGGCTGTAGTGGAAACATTAGCCAACAGTAAATATCAAGTTCATTCAGTAAAATCGATTGAACTTGGAGTACAAGAATTGTTGGCAGCAACTACTACAACGACCTTAGCAACAGCAGTAGAGAAAATGATGAATGAGGTACAAGCTGAACATTATGCCATTTTTTCAGAAAGTATTGCATCAGTTGTAGAAAACGCAAGCGTTGCAATTGGTTTTACAATTGTTGAAGTAAAACAAACAGGGGCAGCTATTACGGTAATAGCATTAAATGAGCAAGGTCAATCTATTCAAACCAATGTTACTGTTGATAAAAAAACAAGCAGGGTGGATTTGGTATCTGAAACTTTCGGTATCAATGACAAGTCTTGTGATAATATTCTCAACAAATTTGATATTGAACTTGAAAAAGCAGGGTTGAAATATCGCAAGACGGATATTAAATGGAAAGAAACTGTAGATTGGGTGCCTACAAATCCCTTAAAGAAACCAGTTATTACTCCGGCGATAAAATTTGACAGAAAAAAATTAGTAAACAAACATTTAAAAAGCTAAACCAATGAAAACGGCAGTACAACAATTGTTTCAGCCCTTAGATGAAGGCAGACATATTCTCATACACAGAGGGCGAGATATGAGAGATTTAACAACAGACAGCCAAGGACGTATGCTTCCTTTATTAGAAGCTGTAAGGTCTGAAGCATTGATTAGAGGTCTTGTTTTAATAGAATATTCAAAATCATCGGGCGTAACTTATGATGCAAATTCCTTGACTAAACCGGAATCGCAGGATATAGATAAAGTCCTTAGTTCTTTGGGAATAAATAAACCGCAACAAAATTGCGGTTCGAACGAAGAACAGGATTTCGTTCGAACAATGCGAGGGCTATTGGCGCTTGTTCAGTCAGATAAATATCCCACTTTTAGAGATGGAAGGCCAATGGCGTTTATGCTCATTATACATTTTGCCGAGCATAATACGCCTTCTATGCAACCCGGTTTCCATAGTAATGAACAAATGATTTCTATTGAGTTAGCAAGTACCTTATCCAAAAGTTTAGGATTAAGAAAATCGGGCAGCTATGTGATTTTCAGTGAAGCCAGAGAAGGTGCTTTGGATGATATTATCAGCAAGCATATTGATGTGTTGCGCTTATATCAACCGGCGAAGGATGAAAAAGTAGATTTTTTGACAGCCCTACAAAACAAATATCCTTCTGTTCAATTAGAAACAGGATTGACAAGTGATATAATAGTAAATATTACATCTAATAGTCCAAATCGTGGATTAGAACAGATTTTTTATACTTCTTTTTTAACGAAGAGTCCCGTTACTACTGCTTCTCTTTCTTTTAAAAAGCAAGAAGACATTATTCGAATGTCGGAAGGAACCTTAGAGTCTGTTGATATGGAACGAATAAAAGGTAAAAAATTAGTAGGGAGAAACATTCAACGACCTTTAGAGATATTAAAAATTACAACCGATGCTCTTCGCGAAGGTAAAGTTACTGCTATTCGCAACTGTATTTTAGCGGGAGCGCCTGCAACCGGTAAAACGGATCTGGCAATAATGACAGCATTTTTCGCAAAGGTACAAGCGTTTACCCTAAACAGCCCAAAAAGTTCTTTAGTAGGAGAATCTGAGCGTAAAACTAAATTGATGCTTTCAATATTAAAGGAACAAAGGGGTATAGGGATAATAGACGAGCTTGAAATGGTTCTGCCTATGAATCGCGGCAATCAAAACAACGATAGCGGAGTTACTTCCAATTTGATGGGACAATTGCAACAATTTTTATCAGATTCGAGTCTTGCAGGAAGAGTTAGCTTAATAGCCACCAGCAATAAGCCTGGAAGTATTTCGGCAGCAATGTTAAGCAGATGGGTAGTAGTGCCGGTATTGATGCCTCTATTGGAAGATATGCCTTTCATTATTATGAGTTTAATGGAAAGTCTCGGTTTTAAAGAATCGTTAAACTTCATCGCAATAGACAATAATGAAAAACCGAACTTTGACAATGAGAATTTATTAAAAAGCATCTCCGAGCGTTTCTATTATGCGAGTGCTTCTCCTCGGGATATAAGAGAAAGTTTAATAAGCGCAATGGCGTTTATTCCCGGTGAAGTTAGTATGGAGCATCTTCTTTTTGCCGGTGAAAATGTTGTGCCAAGCGCTAACAGAGAATCATACATACATTCAGATTTAGTTGCCCTGCTTCACACAAAAAGCAATGCCTACTTGCCTTGGTGGGATATTCAAAACAACAAACCTTATGATGATTATCCCTTTCCGTCTTATATCTTAGAGGTATTGGATAGCGACAAGAAAGTAGATTACAAACAACTCTCCCGGAAAATTGAAGAATTAGAACCTTTTGTTAATGTTTAAACAACTTTTATCTAAAAATGAAACCTGAAGTAAGATTAAATATACAGTTAGATGGCACATTTGATGTTTACGCTTTAGAACAAAAATTAGCTAATTATTACGGGAAAAAACATTGTTTGCTGACAAGTAGCGCTACCATGGCTATATATGCCATTTCAATAGCTTGTTCGTTAAAAGAGAAACATATCATTGTGCCGTCTTTCGGATGGAGTGGCAGCATCGCTCCATTTCTACATTTTGGAAACAAACTCTCCTTTGCCGGGGTGGATGATAGGTTTTGTATTTCCCCGGATAAAATTCAAGAATTAATAACTCCTGCCACAAAAGCGATTTTTAGTATAGATACCGGTGGGAATGCTTGTGATAGTTTG
This sequence comes from Sphingobacteriales bacterium, assembly GCA_016700115.1. NCBI lineage: Bacteria > Pseudomonadati > Bacteroidota > Sphingobacteriia > Sphingobacteriales > Sphingobacteriales bacterium. The sequence goes on from CP064999.1 coordinate 1,005,599, forward strand.
GCAATTTCAAACATAGCGAAAGCTAACGGACTTTTATATATATCTGATTCAGCCGAAAGCGTAGGTGCAATTAGAGACAATATGCCTGCAGGATCTTTTGCAGATTGTATTGTACTGAGTGGGACATCGGGAAAAACATTAAACGCCGGAGAAATGGGAGCAATTTTAACTGACGATCGGATACTTTATGAAAAACTTCTTCTTCTATCACAACATCCTCACAGGCAAAAGAAAGAGCTTGGTTCAAGCAATTGGAATCCTTTTACTCCGCTCAACTGTAGGGTAAATCCCTTAGCTGCCATCAAAGCCAATCAAGCATTTGATATGCTTCACTCTATTGTGAAAAACCAACAAACAACCGCCATTGGCATTATTATGCAATTGTCTTCTGATAATATTGTATCATGTTTTTCATTTAAACCCGAAGAAAGCACTTTTTTTGAATACTATGGTTATTCGTCAATAGATAACATTGGGCGCATTTATGATAAATGTGAAGCAACAAGTATTTGGTATATTAGTGAAAGTTTATCGCAAATGAATCTTCTTGAGTTAACTAAAAAACACTTTCCAAAATTGGTCTCAAATAAAAGACCAATAACTAATGATTATCTTAAAAATCTTGTAAAAGTTCAATTCAATTTTGAACTAAAGTGACTTTCTCTAAGGCGATATAATAATAGCTTAAGTAACTATCCTTTGTATATACTTAACTCCGGCTTATCTGTTATCAGTAATTCCATTATAAATTGTATCAATGGGTTATTATCTTCAAAATCAGTTGCCCCATATCTGATCATTACAAGATTAGCTCAAGAGGGCAATTGTTAGACTTTCCGATTGCCAATCCATATAGGTTTGCCAACCCATAAGGATTAAAATAAATAAACTACCCGCTTACTCCCCCACCAACACAAACGCCCCCCAATAGTAAGGATGTTTATAGTCGGATGTTTTTCTGAGCGTTTGTTGGGCGGCTTTAAATGCCTGCCGTTTGTTGCCGGTTTCTAAAAAGTTTTGGTAAAAGGTATTCATGAACAGGCTCGTTGCCGCATCGCTTACCTCCCTTAACGACATCATCACGCTTTGCGCTCCAGCAACCTGAAAAGCCCGTTGCAAACCAAATACCCCCTCACCGTTGCGAACCTCGCCCAAACCCGTTTCGCAAGCGCTCAAAACAACCAATTCCGTCCCCCGCAGGTTCAGATTCACTGCCTCGTAAGCGGTCAGAACGCCGTTGTCGTATGTCGCATTTGCGGGGTATCTTCCCGATAAGGTCTCCTGCGCTCCGCTGAAATAAAGTTGAGACCGCAGCAATGGGTTTTCAATAGCCCGTTTTATGTCCATGTCTGTTAAAAACTGCATCCGGTTTAATTCTTCGGGTCTATCGGAAATCTCTAAAAATGCGCCGTGCGTGGCAAGATGCAGAATACGGGGGCTGTTTGCTGATTTGACCGCCTCCTCCGCTGCCTCTTTCCCGCTGTATGATTTTACCGAATAGCCCGCCTGAGTGAGCACTGCGCCGATTTGGTCTATTTCAGTTTGAGTGCCGGGCAGGGGTTTCAGGTAATATGTAGCGGAACGGGTATTGTCGGGAAGATAAGCATCGGTGGTTGTAGGATTTTTAAATTGCCCGGCAGTAATTGCCAACGTCGTGCTGTCTGCGCTGTAAGCCGGGTTGCCCAACAGAACAGCCGACAAAGTGGATGTAACCGCTTTCCGGTGTTTGACCAAATCTTTGGTACTACCCACCAAATGCAGTTCTTTCTCATCGCCAAGGTATTTGCCTTCGGGAGTAATCAGGGTTTCCAAGTTGATTTTGTGGTAAATTCCATCCAAAGACAGATAGACCTTGTTTGCTCCCTGCAACAGGCTGTCCAAGGGTTTCCAGTATTGCAGGTAGCTGTCAAAATCGTTTTCCCCCCTTTTCATAGCACCGACATAGTTCTTAAAATGACTGCCCTCCAAATCTTTCCCATATTCCAACCATACCACATCGGGATGTTCTTTGGTTTGCGGGGTAACTACCATTAGGGCATAATACACCGTATCTGTCCAGTCTTTGTTATACCAATTAAAGCGGACAATTTCTACGGCGGCTTCCCCGTCTTTCAATTGTTTTTGTACATCCTGCCAGGTATATCGGACGGTATCTGTAGCTTCGGCAAATACATCAGAACGGCGGGCAAGGTCTGCTTCGGCGCGGTTTGCTGCTTCTTCAAGGCTGTCTATATTGAAGCCCATGGTTTTTCGCTGTTCAATGGTTTTTTCATAGAGTTTTCCGAGAAAACGCCGCTGCCCCAGCCAGTTTTCGTAATCACCCAACAATGTTGTAACAGCACTTGCAGCTATTCTATTGCGCATTTGTTGAGATGTCGCTAATTGCAGTCCTTTGATAAAAAGTGTATAATCGTAATCGTTGGATAGCATTTGGGGGATATTTTTGTGGGCTTTGTAAGCAAAGGAATGGAAGGCTTCGAAATTGAAACCGATGGTTTTGAAGTATTGCTCCCTGTCTTTTTCTGATAGCCAGGTAAAGTTTTGAGTAATTTGGTTTTGATGGATTTGTATGGCTTGGGTAAATAGCGGATATGCGGCTGTGTAGTTTTGGGTTAGGTCATACAAACCTGCCAGATTGATTAAAGATTGGATATAGTCGTGATGTTCTTTGCCCAAAACTTTTTTCCTGATTTCCAATGCCTGTTTAAGTAAAGTTTCCGATTGTTCGTATTTACCCATAACCATATACAATAATACCACATTGTTTAAGGTTGTTGCAAAGTCGGGATGTTCTTCCCCCAAAACCTTTTCCCTGATTTTCAATACCTTTTTATATAAAGACTCTGATAGTTTGTATTTTCCCATATCAGAATACAAACCTGCCAGATTGCTTAAAGAAGTTGCATAGGCGGGATGTTCTTCGCCCAAAATTTTTTTCATGATTTCTAATGCCTGTTTATTCAACAGCTCTGATTGTTCGTATTTGCCTATCATTATGTATAAAGTTGCCAGATTGTTTAAAGAAGCCGCATAATCGGGATGTTCTTCACCCAAAACTTTTTTCCTGATTTCCAATGCCTGTTTAAGTAAAGTTTCCGATTGTTCGTATTTGCCCATTTCAGTATAAAGACTTGCCAGATTGTTTAAGGATGTTGCATAGTCGGGATGTTCTTCACCCAAAATTTTTTTCATGATTTCTAATGCCTGTTTATTAAACAGCTCTGATTGTTCATATTTACCCATATCTTGATACAATAATGCTATATTGTTTAAGGATGTTGCATAGTTGGGATGTTCTTCCCCAAAAATTTTTTTATCAATTTCTATCGTCTGTTTAAACAACGGCTCCGATTGTTCGTATTTTCCTATCTCTTTGTATAAAGTTGCAAGATTGTTTAATGATGTTGCATAATCGGGATGTTCTTCGCCCAAAACTTTTTTCCTGATTTCCAATGCCTGTTTATGCAATGGCTCTGTTTGTTCGTATTTGCCCATATCATTATACAAAACTGCAAGATTGTTTAAAGTAGCTGCAAATTCGGGATGTTCTTCACCCAAAACCTTTTTTCTGATTGCTAATGCCTGTTTACACAACGGCTCAGCTTGCTCGTATTTTCCCATATTTTGATACAATAATGCCAGATTGTTTAAGGATGTTGCATAGTCGGGATGTTCTTCACCCAAAATTTTTTTCATGATTTCTAATGCCTGTTTATTAAACAGCTCTGATTGTTCATATTTACCCATATCTTGATACAATAATGCTATATTGTTTAAGGATGTTGCATAGTTGGGATGTTCTTCCCCAAAAATTTTTTTATCAATTTCTATCGTCTGTTTAAACAACGGCTCCGATTGTTCGTATTTGCCCATATCATTATATAAAACTGCAAGATTGCTTAAAGTAGTTGCATAGTCGGGATGTTCTTCACCCTTATTTTTTTTCAAAATTTTTAATATTTGTTTAAACAACTGCTCAGCATGTTCGTATTTTGCCATATCCACATACAAACCTGCCAAATTGTTTAAGGACAACGCATAATCGGGGTGGGCTTCGCCCGAAACTTTTTTCGTGATTTCCAATGCATGTTTAAGTAAAGGTTCCGCATATTCGTAATTACCCATGTCTTGGTACAAGAGAGCCAGATTGTTTAAGGACATCGCAAAGTCGGGATGTTCTTCGCCCAAAACTTTTTTTCTGATTTCCAATGCCTGTTTATTCAACGGCTCTGATTGTTCATATTTGCCCATATTTTGATACAATAATGCCAAATTGTTTAAGGATGTTGCATAGTCTGGATGCTCTTCACCCAAAACTTTTTCCATGATTTCTAATGCCTGTTTATTCAAAAGTTCTGATTGTTCGTAATTGCCATTATTTGAACATAATAACGCTAAATTATTTATAGTAGCAGCATGTTCGCTGCTTTCTTCTCCTAACTCTTCTCTAATTAGTTCTGATAATTTCAACAAAAGTGGCCAATTAATATCGTCTAAATACATTTGTTGTAAGCTGAAAGAATAAATGCCCCCTAAAACACTAATGTACTGTTCACTATCTTCTCCCATTCTCTTTTTCCAAATTTCTGCTGCTTGAGCATAGTGTTGAATAGTCTTCTGTCCATTTTGCACGGTTTCATATACAAACCCCAACTTATGATGATAATATGCCATGAGAGTGTCTGTCGGTCCGTATTTCTTTTTAACTGCTTCCAATACTTTTTCAAAATTTAAAACGGCTTCCATATAATCTTCCGCTTCAAAAGCCATATCTCCTTTTTCCTGATAGTAGTTTATATGCTCAACTAAATCTTTTGGTACCGGTTGAGCTGTTAAGCCAATAGAACAGAATAAGAGAAGAATAAATACAACTGCGTAATGTGCCGGTTTCATCGAGGGAAATTTTTTGAATAAAAGTTTGTCAAATGGGGTTACCTTCTTACGGGTTCAGGTATAAAGGATGTAGCGCGTAAAAAAAGGGTTTGATTTGCGGGCTGTATCTCTAAATCACTCAAAATTAACAAACTTTTTTAACCGTATAAAGCATACCACTATGTTTCAAAAAATCAAAAACTATTTAGACGAAAAAGGTATCAGGTATCAAGTATTAACGCCATCTTCGGAGTGTCGCATTTTCAAAATGCAATTGTCCGGTATTAACGGCACGATGGGATTCTTTATAGATGTTCGGGACGAGCAGGTTTTGATTTTTGCTGTCTGCAATGCAAATGTCCTGCAACAAAAACGACATGCAGTAGCAGAGCTGATAACCCGCATCAATTACGACATGATGCTCGGCAGTTTTAAAATGGACTACGAAGACGGGGAAATCCGTTATTCCGTCAGTTGGCAATACGACAATGATTTTCCTGTTTCTGCATCTGTTATTGACCATAATTTTATGACTTGTGCCATAATCATGGATAAATATCTTCCTGCCCTAATGAGCGTCAATTACAGCAACACCACCCCGGTTTTGGCCTTGCGGGAGATAGAAAAAAATCCTTTGATTGAGCTTAACTAAGCTTAATACCGTACCAATAAAATTTAATCAAAATTGGACGAAATACTATAGAGTTTCCCTGACTAAAGAACCCGCCCCCAGACCATCCGAGTAGGGGAGTAACTCCATGCTTCGTTAGTCTTATTCTTTCCGAATTCGATAATTTGAGCCTGCTTCTCTCAAGAGTAACTCCATACTTTATTGGTCATATTCCCCTCCTCGAAGGTGTTAGGGGTGAGCGAATATCAATTCGCATGAAAAATTGTTATCGTCCGGCTTTTTTCCTTTTTTGTTTCCGGCTTGTCAGGTTTAGGTTCATCATCTAATCAAAAACATATTTTATCAAGACAACTTTTTTTAAAAATTCAAAATTCAAAAAAATGAAAAAAATCTTTTTGACGTTCGTGCTTATTTTAGCAACGTTAAGTGTTGCGTTAGGACAAAATGTTCGGGTTGGGGGGTATAACCGCAGCAACGGCACTTATGTCCAACCGCATACCCGCACCGCCCCAAACCACACCAACCGCGACAATTACTCTACCCGTCCGAATGTAAATCCCTATACCGGCAACAAGGGATACAAAAAACCGGATAACAATTGGATTTCTACACCCAAACAGCGAAGCAGCTCTAAAAACCGCAGCAGTTATTACGGGTACTAATCAACCGAAAAGCTAAAAAACAGAATGGCAGAGTGCAATATGTATCAGCTCTGCTATTCTATTTTATACAAAATCCACTTTTGAATTTTCCCTTTTTTATCGTGAACAAAAATGATTCGGCAATCCTGATACACCAAATTGCTGCCCAATGTTGTGCTTTTTGAACAGGAAGGTTTGCCATAAACCAATTCAACAGCCGGGATGGTATTTCCTGCTTTAATCCCTTTACCGGTGCTGCCGGAATAGTTTGGCGGGGTTGCAATAAATTTTAAATTATATAACGGGGTAATTACCCATATACCGTTGTTTTCTGTAAATTTTAGAGTCCAGTTATTTACGGATATTTGAGAAATACTTTTGTTTTCAAGCTGCACCGGGTTTTTGTTTGATATAAACTCCTCGTTTGGGTTGCATAAATTAGTCGGGGTCGTTTCAGAAACAGGTTGTTTTGAGAACCATGAATTCCAGTAACGTTGAATGGTTTCGGATATCCAATATTTGTCGTAATTATTTAGCAGGTCGTAATTGGGTTGTGCATACAGACCTTTTTGGTTTATTGCCAATTGCAAATCTTGCTTTGCCTTGTCAATTAAACCTGAACGCATTTTTGCAATTCCTCTGGCTACATAAGCATTAGCTACCCCGTTTTTTTTGTTTTTCAATAATTCATCTAATTTTTGGATGGACATTGTGTGCTTGCCTTGTATATCATAAACACAGGCTAAACTAATTGTAGCTGTGGTGTAATCAGGGTTAAGTTTACATGCTTTTTCTAAATAAAGTTCTGCTTCTTTCAAAATATCTTGCCGTTTTTTTTGGTAATCGCTTTGATTATCTACCTCTCTAACGTTTTTATTTGTGAGCCGGCTTTTTGCTTCTAATTCAACCGGATAGGCAAAAGGCAGTTCTTTGACATCAAATAGCTCTATTGCCTGCATCAATTTGGCAACCCCCGCATTATAGTACATTTCTTTGGAAGGAAATTTGTTCGCTATATATATAAAACAATCGGCTGCTTCTGTATATTTGTTAAGAGTAAACAACACTTCACCCGTTTCAAAAACGGGCAGCAATTTTTGCAAATTGTTCAGTTTTTCCAAACTTGCTTTTTTCCTTTCGTCCTTTGTGGGATAGCCTTTTACTTTATCGGGAAAACCAAAAACGGCATAAATTCTATCTATCAGTTTTCCCTGAACCTCCAACGAATTATAGCCTGCGAGATAGGCAAAAAAAGCACCTGTTTCGTCAGCATCCTTTTCAATTTGGAGTAAATATGTTTTGCTTTGGTTTGAAGGCTTGTTGCTGCTGAAAGCATACCCTCCGGGATTAGAGTGACTTTTGTAATGATGCGCCAATTCATGACTCAATATGACCGCTAAAGCATTTAAAGAATCTTTGCCCATTCCAACACAAACATCATAGGCTTTTTCCGACAGCCTAATGACGGGAAACGGGTTGTCAACATAATCGGCAACCAAATTAGAGGGTGCAGACGAATAACTCAGCAATTCCAACTTGGGAGGCAATCTGTTATCAGAATAAGTATTGACCAAATCGTCAAAAACCGATTGGGCAACTTCCCGTTTGTTTCCGATTTGCGATGCGAACAAAGTTTGGCCGTACAACAGCAGAGCCAAAATGATTAAATGTGCGGTTAACTTCATGCCTTGACTATTTAATGCTTGAAACAAACGCTAAAACACGGCTAAATGGTTCAAAAGTTACCTATATCACGGCAACTGTTGATTATCTCCCGCAGATTTCAAAGATTTATCTTCCACTAATATCTTGCGGTGTCTGCGAGAACGCCTTTATAGTCCTTTTTAATGCGGCAATTTATCCCAGATGACCCCGTAAGTAAAAGTACCGGCAATAGCACTAAGGGCAATGAGAATGAACACTACATATCCATTACCAATCAACACAAAAATTGGACCCGGACAGGCACCGGTCAATGCCCAACCTAACCCGAAAATAATGCCCCCAAACAAATAGCGGTAAATGCTGAAAGCCTTATCATGAAACTCAATGGGATTGCCTTCCGTACTTTTTAGCTTAATTTTTTTGATAAGGGCGACAACAATTACCCCAAGTATGACCGCAGTGCCGATTACTCCATACATGTGAAAAGCCTGAAACCGGAACATTTCCTGAATGCGAAACCACGAAATAACTTCTGACTTGGTCATGATAATACCAAAAAATATTCCCAACAACAAAAACTTTAATAATTTCATAGCCGTATGTTTTTAGAGTTTCATAAAATAAGGCAACAATAAATGGGTCATTGCCAAACCACCAATAAAAAAGCCGATGACCGCAATGAGCGAAGGAAGTTGCAGATTAGACAACCCGCTGATAGCATGTCCTGAAGTACATCCCCCGGCATACCGGGTACCGAAACCAATCAAAAATCCGCCCAAAATGGAAAAAACCAAGGTTCTCAGAGTAAACATCTGATCTAAACCAAACAGTTCTAAAGGCACCAAACCCGAAAAATCGGAAATTCCAAGTTTTTGAAGATCTTGTATTGTTGCAGCCGATAATTCAATATCGTTTGGACTGCTCAACCAGGTTCCGGCAACATAACCTCCGATTAAAGCACCAAAAACAAATACTACATTCCACAACTGGTTGCGCCAGTTCACATTAAAAAATGGCACTTTTTTTCCGGCTCCGCACATTGAGCACATTGTACCCAAGGCACCGGAAACGCCAAACTCGCCTCCGAGCCAAAGCAATAAAAACATCACCAAAGTAATGCCTGCACCGGCAACATACCAAGGCCATGGCTGACTAATAAATTCCATCATAGCTATGATTTTTTTTAGTAAAATAATTTCAAAAATAGTGCATAATTACCACTCTTGTCCTAACATTTCGGTAACAATTGTTACATTGTTTTTTATCCTGTTATTATCAGGTCTAATATTCGATATTATTCTTGATTTACCGGTTTCAATTTTTACCGCTTATGCCAATTTCTTCGTCATTTTGTCAATACTTTTCTGCCGGTCTAAAAAAACTTTTAGCCCTCGATGATACACATATCTTTGTGAATGATTTGCCTTATCCACAAGGTTATCCACATTTTTTTATCCCTTTATCTCAATGTTTAAACAGCTTTTTTGTTTGTAGCCGTTGGGAATATTATTCACAAAATCAAAATTTAAAATCTATAAGTTGCTGACTTTTAATTCATTATCTCTATAAGTTATTCACAGGTTTATCCCAAACTAACATAACTCAGTTCTGAATTGATGTGAACAAACATCCAAAAAGAAGAAGGTTTATCCACAATTAACTATTTATACACGTTGAACCCTGTTTTATCCCCTTTTTTACACAACGATGACCAAAGTTTTTCACAATAGCAATTCTTAAAATTATACACATTTCACTCTTAAAACTAAAGTTGAATAACTTTCTAAACTCCTGATTTTATTGTAATTGCCCTGTGTATCGGCTGTGTATAAAAGGGATTTTGAGCGTGTACAACTTTTTGCAGTATTTTTTATGGGTTCAATCATCCACATATTAACAGCGCTTACTACTACTACTTGAATATTAATTTTTTAAAAAAACAGTAATAATCAGATTCTTGCTGTCCATATTTTTGGTTGAAATAATTTTAATTGTTTTTGCTTTTACAACAAACATACCTCCGGCTTGTTGTAAAAATTGAAGGATAAAGCATTATACTTTCTTCCTGAGGACTTTAATTTGTTCCATCCATCATTTCCCCTAAATTTAGGAGAAAAAGTGGTTGGTGGATTAAATTTGGATATTTTTGAGGTTGAAACCCGTAGCAACACCATGTATTGACACTTTTAGGTAAATCTGTGAATAAGAAGAAGGTTACTCACATAATTCTGTGGATAAGCTCATGTTTTTAACATTTTTTTAACTCTGTTTTCATATTTGGATAACCTTGTTTTGTAAACTCCTTTTTTAAAAGGGGTAAACTCAGGTTTTACTTCCAAAGCCCCGTTTACTGAACGTTTGATCCACCTCATTTTTATAATTTTATTTTATGAAACTTTTTACCAAACTTCTATCAGGGATTCTAATACTATTAGCATCACAACAAGGAAAAACTCAGGTCATTACCTGGGAACCATTATTTCCGATAGATACCGATTCGGTGACCATTGTTTTTGATGCTACACAAGGAAACGGCGCACTGGCAGGAATTGCGCCTCCTATATATGCACATACCGGTGTAATTACCAACCTGAGTACAGGTCCCTCAAACTGGAGATATGTTAAAGCCGGATGGACTACCAACCTGCCGGCAGCTCAAATGTTGCCGCTTGGTAACAATCTTTACCGGATAGGATTCAGAATCAGAGAATACTACGGAGTTCCCGAAACTGAGCAAATTTTGCAATTAGCCTTTGTTTTCAGAAACTCTGATGGCTCAGTGGTTGGTCGTGATGCCGATGCAAGCGATATTTTTATGCCGGTTTACCAACCGGGATTGTACAGCACGTTTACCCAACCTGCCATCAGACCTGCTTATGTCAACGAAGGAGAAGATTTTAATGTTCGGGTTCAAACCAGTCAGGACGCAGACATCAACCTTTTTGTCAATAACGTATCTGTGGCAACTGCTGACGGTGTTCAACAATTGGATTATGTAGTTTCTCCATCCGGAACCGGGCAAAATTGGGTGAAATCTGTAGTCAGTAACGGGACCACCGAAGTGGTCGATTCTTTTTATTATTTTACCATTCCTGCTTCCAACACGGCCCCCTTACCTGTTGGGGTTCAGGATGGCATCAATTATATTGACGAAACCACTGCAACTTTGGTCTTGTATGCGCCCGGTAAAGAGTTTGTTTTTTTGTTGGGAAGTTTTAATGACTGGGAAGTCAACGAAGATTATTTATTACATAGAACTCCGGACGGTGAAAGGTACTGGATAACCCTGAACGGGCTAACTCCACTGCAGGAATATACGTTTCAATATTTAGTGGACGGAGGGATAAATATTGGCGATCCCTATAGCGATAAAATTTTACACCGTTTTGACGACCCCTATATTCCGCCCACTACCTATCCCGATTTAATTCCTTTTCCTACTCAGGTACAAGGAAATGTGGTTTCAGTGCTTCAAACCGGTCAAATTCCTTATGAATGGCAAACAACCGGATATGAAAGACCGGAACAATCAAATCTGGTGATTTACGAACTTCTGTTGCGCGATTTTTTGGGCAAACACGATTACAAAACCCTGACAGATACGTTGGACTATCTTCAAAATCTGGGGATCAACGCCATAGAACTGATGCCGGTCATGGAATTTGAAGGCAATATCAGTTGGGGCTATAACCCCATGTATTTTTTTGCTCCCGATAAGTATTATGGTACTAAAAACGACCTGAAACAATTTATTGACGAATGTCATTCGAGAGGGATAGCGGTGATTTTAGACATGGTGCTCAATCATGCTTTTGGTCAATGCGCCTTAATTCAGTTATATCCCAACATTAACCAAAACCCGTATTTTAATGCGGTTGCTACCCACCCGTTTAATGTAGGTTACGATTTTAATCACGAAAGCCCGGCCACCCAATATTTTGTGGACAGGGTGAACCGGTATTGGTTGGAAGAATACAGATTTGACGGATTTCGTTTTGACTTGTCGAAAGGATTTACCCAAACCAATTCGGGAAACAATGTCGGTGCCTGGAGCAATTACGATGCATCGAGAATTGCGCTGTTAAAACGAATGGCTGACCAATTATGGCTGTACGACCCCGAGGCTTATGTGATTTTAGAGCATTTTGCCGCCAACAGCGAAGAAATTGAACTGTCTGACTACGGAATGATGCTTTGGGGCAATATTACCCATACTTACAACGAGGCAACGATGGGATATTTGGGCGATTCAAATTTCAGCAATGTGTCTTATATCAACCGGGGTTGGTCGAATCCTCATTTAGTGGGGTATATGGAAAGCCACGACGAAGAAAGGAATATGTACAAAAACCTGACTTTTGGAAGTCAAACCAATCCTGACCACAATGTACGCACCCTGAGTGTGGCAATTCAAAGGATTCAACAGGCGGCTTCATTTTTTTATACCGTTCCGGGACCTAAAATGTTATGGCAATTTGGGGAATTAGGGTATGATTTTTCAATCAATTACCCATCAGGAACCGATGCTTCGCGAACCGATCCTAAACCCATCAGATGGGACTATTTTGCCGATCCAAAACGCCGCAATCTGTACAAGACAATTAAGGCGTTGAATGTTTTGCGACAGTATCCAACCTTTCAAACCGATGATTTTACGATATCTGCGAGTGGATATGCCAAACGAATTTATCTGAACCATCCGGAAATGAATGTCGCTATTCTGGGCAATTTTGATGTGGCTTCGGCCAATGTATCCGGCAGTTTTCAACATACCGGAACCTGGTATGATTATTTTAGCGGTGAACCTTTAGAAGTAACCAATACTTCGGTTACTATCAATATGCCGCCGGGTATGTTCCATATTTTTACCGACCAACCTTTACCCACACCCGAATTGGAATATCCGGTCGGAATAGGACCCAATACCGAAAGTTTGGCTGACTATGAACTCATCTGCTCCCCAAATCCGGTAACCCAACAAGCCGATTTTCGTTTTACTTTGCCCGAACAGGCTCAGGTAACCCTGAGTATTTACACCATGACCGGTCAACTCGTAAAAACTGTGTTTTCGGGTTTTCTGTCACCGGGCAAACAACAGGTTAACTGGAACACCACCGACAACGGAGAAAAGCCGGTATCGTCAGGAAACTATCTGTTTAGGTTAGAAGCCGGAAAATATGTAGAAACCGGTCAGGTTTCTGTTATCCGATAAAACGAAAGTAAATAAAACTCCGGTAGTCTTTTTTAAAAAATTACCGGAGTTTATACTATCTGTATGCTCAAAGAAAAAGCTCCCATTATTATTGCAGGAGGCGGTGCAGCCGGCTTTTTTGCAGCCATCAACTGTGCAGAGCAACAACAGGAACGACCGGTAATTTTGCTCGAAAAAAGCCGTCATTTGTTGAGTAAGGTCAAAGTTTCGGGAGGCGGGAGGTGCAATGTTACCCATGCTTGTTTTGATGTTAACGAACTCGTAAAAAACTATCCGCGCGGAGCTTCGGAGTTGATTGCCCCTTTTCATCGTTTTAACCCCGCACATACGATTGAATGGTTTGAACAAAGAGGGGTAAAGCTGAAAACCGAAGCAGACGGGCGGATGTTTCCGATTACCAACAGTTCACAAACCATCGTTAATTGCCTGTTAAATGCGGCCGAAAAATCGGGAGTTTCCATCATTACAAATAGCGGAATTACAGATTTAATACCTCCTGCCAATAATCAGGACAACTGGCAGGTCATTGATTCGGGCAGCAAAAATTGGAAGGCTCATCAGGTAATGATAGCAACCGGAAGCAGCAATACGATGTGGAATTTGCTGAAAAAAATGGGACATCATCTCGAAGTTCCGGTACCTTCGTTGTTTACCTTAAACCTTGCCAAAAACAATTTACTGAGCGATTTGCCCGGAATCACTGTTTCGGATGTTTCCGTTAAAATTGGAGGAACAAAAATTACAACTACCGGTAATTTGCTGGTAACACATTGGGGAATAAGCGGCCCTGCTGTTTTGCGTTTGTCGGCTTGGGGGGCAAAAACGCTTTACGATTTAAACTACCGGACACCCATAGAGATAAACTGGATAAATCCTATGGGTTCAACCGAAACACTGGAAAAACTGAATATTCATAAAAAGGAATTTTCAAAACAATTGGTCAGTGCTAACAGTTTGTTTAATCTGCCACTGCGTTTGTGGAAAAGAATTACAGAGATGGCGCAGATTCCGGAAACCTTGCGATGGGCAGATATGTCGAATAAACTTATGGATGCCTTGACGAAGCAGTTAACTCAAACAACCCTTTTTATGACAGGCAAAAGCACCTTTAAAGATGAATTTGTTACTTGTGGAGGAATCAGGCTGAACGAGGTAAATTTTAAAACAATGGAGAGCAAGTTGTTCAACCGCCTCTATTTTGCCGGAGAAGTGTTGAATATTGATGCCATTACCGGAGGTTTTAACTTTCAGGCAGCGTGGACTTGCGGGTGGATTGCCGGAAACAGTATGGCAGAAAATTAAAAATATCATGATTGTTTGCTGAAAAACAAATGCTGATGGAAATTCAGTCAGGGTATATATACGCCTTTGCAATTTTGGCCGGTTTTGCAGCCGGCATTATCAACACCTTATCAGGCAATGGGTCTTCCATAACCTTGCCCCTGCTCACTTTTTTGGGCTTACCCACCGGAATTGCCAATGCAACCAACAGAGTTGGGGTTGCTGCTCAAAGTCTGGTAGGGTTTTTAACCTTTCGCAAAGGTGGTATTAAAACAGACAAATCCGTAATTTGGTATTTGATTTTACCTGCCGTTGCAGGCTCGGTTGCAGGCGCACAGTTAGCAGTAAACATCAACGACAAATTGCTCAACATAATTTTAGCAGGGGTGATGCTTATTCTGTTGTATTTGGTGATTAAAAACCCCGAGAAATGGTTAGCCAATCAAATTCCCGACACCCAAAAACTCCGCAGTATAAAAAATCTCGTATTAATGGTATTCATCGGTTTTTACGGTGGATTTATACAGATAGGAGTCGGCATCTTTATTTTAATTGAGTTGGTTTTAGGTGCCGGCTATAGTTTGAATCAGGCAAACAGCATAAAAAACCTGCTCGTGTTTTCTTTTACACTACCGGCATTACTGATGTTTGCTGTTCAGGGGCAGATTAACTGGCAGTTGGGATTGTTGTTAACCTTAGGTCAGGCATCCGGAGCGTGGGTTGCCGCGAATTACGCCGTTAAAATTCCTTCCTCCAATGTATGGATACGGCGTTTGTTGATTTTGGTTTTGGTTTGGGCAGTTTTACATTTTGTTGGAAGGTATGCAGGTGACTGAGATTTTAATGAACTCTTTATCACATAAGGCAGAAAATATATTTCATTCAATTTAACCACTCAACGGTTAAAAAGTTTTTAGAACTCAAACTTGGTAAACGAAGCTCCGTTGAATATAAAAATAAATTCCCCGTTTAACACAAACCACAACTCGCGTTTAAGGTCTTTGAAAATTGCCCAAACTGCATTGTCTGCAAGTCCGTCTTTGTCAGTATAATTTGTCAGCCGGTATCCATCGTATTTCCAAACACCGGAATCAATAGTTCCTATCAATAGATTACCTTCGTTGTCTTAGCTGATAGCCCATACTCTTCAAAAACAGGGGGGCTTACCTCAAAAAATAACGACCATTACCTCAGTTTTACCCCATCGTCATCCAAATGTTGAAAAACAGGTTGAAAACAGGGCTAAAAAACATGTCAATTTTAACCTAAAAAATTGACATTTTTAAGAATAAGATTGCAATTTTAAAGAGGAAAATTACAATTTTAAAGTTTCAAAAGTCAATTTGAGAGAAGGAAATTATAATTTTAAAGTTTCAAAAGTCAATTTAAGCGAAGATAATTGCAATTTTAAAGAGGAAAATTGCAATTAAAAAGTTTCAAAAGTCAATTTGAGAGAAGAAAATTACAATTTTAAAGTTTCAAAAGTCAATTTGAGAGAAGAAAATTATAATTTTAAAGAGGGAAATTGCAATTTTAAGGTGTTTAATTGACTTTTTTTTGTTCAAAAGTCAATAAAAAAGCCCCTGACTAACGGTCAGGGGCTTTTTAATTTGCAGTATATGGTAAAAAACCGGGATTAAAGGCTGTTAAAACTGATGCCAACCGAGAAAGGAACAATTTTGGGGCCTTTGTCTTTTTCAAACAACTCGGAAAGGGAGTAAAAAGCAAACAAATTGATGTTGGCATAACCGGCTCTTGCGGTTAATCCATATCTGAAACGGTTCATGTTTGGAATGAGTTTGGTTTTGATAAACACTTCCCTTCCGCTGCCGTTCAAATCGTCGCCGCGGTATTTGGTATGTGCATCAAGCCGGTATCCGGCTCTGGCTCCGACTGCAAATTTTATTCGTTTGTTTGATTTATTGGGGTTGGTTCTAAAGCGCAGTTCAAGGGCAGCATCCACAAACGAAGTGCTGAGTTTGTTGCGTTTTGAATTGCCGAGCGAAACCGAGTCGGTACCGTTATAAACCTTGTCGGGCAGGGGTTTAAACAGGGTGTTTTCATCGGCATCTAATGAAAAATAGCCGTTGTGGTAATAGTTGGAAAAGGAAAACCCGCCTCCCGGAGCTATGCTCACATTGTCGTCAATCAAAGCCACATCGTACATGGCGTAAATATTTAATCCCCGTCCATACCATTTTAATTTGATGTCGTCGGGTTTTTCGAGCCAGTTATCATGTGCGAGTTCAAGAATTAGGCGGTCTTTAGAGCCTTTCAGTTTGCTTGCTGCTTTTCCTCCTTGTGCAAAAACACCGGGCGAAACACAAAGCATGGCCATCAGTAGCAGGGAAACAATGTTTTTCATGTTGTTTGTTTTTCAAAAATATAAAAATGACTCTTCCTGTTGCAGGAAGGTCTATTATTAACGGTGCTAATTTATGGATTCTTTTTGGCTTACCCGATAATTTTTAAAAAAACGTGAGGTTTGTTACCCGACGCTATAACTATATGCTGAAAGTCCTAAATCGGATTAGTATAATTTATGAACCAAACCTTTTATTTTGTACCTTTGCCTGTGTAAGGAAGCGTTGAAGCATGTCTGCGGCTGGAAATTTTTGTTAAGTGAAAGGAGACATATCTTCAGACATTGAACCGGATAACGCTAATACGGGATAAATCATCCCGCGGAACATTACAACAGTTGACCAATGGAAAAAAACTGGGTTAAAATTTACAGCACTACCCAACGCTATTTTGCAGAAATTCTCAAAAACATGCTGCTTAATCATGACATACCTTGTGTGGTTATTGATAAGACAGATTCTTCTTATTTGGTTTTTGGAGAAGCAGAGCTATATTCCCCCAAAGAGAAAGCAGACGAAGCCATCTTGTTAATCGAACAACAAAACGTATGAGCGGATTAGGAAAAAGGGTGGTTACGGCGCTTATTTTGGCAACTATTGCATTTACCTGCCTTTTTACAAGCAGTTATTTGCTCATGATGCTGCTTTTGTTGTTTGTATTGGGAGGGGTTTGGGAGTTTGCGGTGATGTTACAAATGCAGGAAGGAATTGCGCCCAACCGCACCCCTTTGTTTGATAAACTGGCAGTTACAGCTCTCGGTGGGTTGGTTTACCTGCTGCTTTCGGGCATTTTAACCGGCCTTGTGCCTGCCAAATATTGGGTAGTTCTTCCGCCTTTGTTGTTTTTGCCGGTTATCCGGGAACTATATGCCAAACCCAAAGGCTTGTTTGTCCGGTTTTCACTCCACCTGACCGGAATTTTATACGTTTCCGTTCCCTGCGCTTTGGTCAATGCCCTCGCAATTTACGGAACAGATGCCGGCTATAAGCCCTTTTTTATTCTCAGTATTTTTCTGCTAATCTGGGCAAACGATACGGGGGCCTATTTTGCCGGTAAACTGTTTGGAAAAACGCCTTTGTTCAAAAGTGTTTCGCCCAACAAAACCTGGGAAGGCAGCCTCGGCGGGGCTTTTTTGACTTTGTTAATGGCGGTGATTATTGCTCAGTTTATACCGGTAATTTCTTTGACCGATTGGTTGGTTATCGCGGGTTTTTCCATCACCGCCGGAACCTGGGGCGATTTAGCCGAGTCGATGTTTAAGAGAAATATCGGTGTTAAAGATTCCGGAACCCTTTTACCCGGCCATGGCGGTGTTTTAGACCGTTTGGATGCCGTGTTTTTAGTCATTCCGTTTGTTTGGTGTTGGTTGAACTTAGCGAAGTAGTTTGATTGGCGCAAAGCTTTAGATTTTTCAAAAAATACGCGGTTTAAATAATTTCTACTTCTGTTTTTCGAATTCTACCAACCGGTTAATAACCTTGTTTTGCTTTGCTAAAACAAAAAAAGAGCAACCCCATCGGGATTGCCCTTTTTTTATTGATGTAACCGTCCGAAAAACCGGAGATACCACCTAAATGTTCCGATTAACGAACAACGAGCATTTTAGCGGTAGATGTCGTTGTTTCGGTTTCGAGAACGATTAAATACTGACCACTTGGAACTGAGGTTCCGTTTTCGTCAATACCATCCCAACTTACAAAGTGCTGACCGGCAATATGATTGGCTGAGGTCAAGGTTTTAACAGCCTGACCTTGTAAATTATAGATTTTCAGGCTGGCATGTTGTCCGTCAACAGAGGTAAAATAAGAGATTTGAGTAGAAGTAGCAAACGGATTGGGAGAATTGCGCAGTTGAATTGCCTCTTGTGAGTTGTTGCCAATTCCGGTGCCGCTGCAATCGGCAAAAGCAAGAGAAAAGTCATTGCATCCGTTATCGGGATTTTTTCCTTCAGAATCCCAGGCATTGGCATCGTTGTCCGAGCCGTTGAAAACACAGTTGATACCGGTTACATCTTCCGTTGAAGGAACTCCATAAAATTCACGGGGCAAAATGGTGATTTTATAATTGTTGGTTCCTGATTCAGGATACATTTTAGTGTCAATTATGTTTTGAGGGGTTTCGTTCCAACTTTTTACATATTGCCATGAGCCAGCAGCAGTTGTAACACCGCTATGAATTCCGATATAGGGCAACCCTGCAACATTTCCTTTACCGGTGGGCGTACATCCTGCATCGGCATAATAAGTAATTGTTATCCAGTCATCGGCAGTAGCCGGGCAGGAAATGGTTAACACCGGATTTTGAGCATTAACCCAACCGGTAACCAAAAGTAAAAGAACGAGCAACGTGTTTTGTAAAATTTTTTTCATAACGTAGAAATTTGGTTATGGTGAAAGAATTATTTGATAAATGATGTGAATAAAAAACGATTATGCGAAAGATTTGTTGAAAAAAAGGGCAAAATTTATTTTTATGATGCAACCAATATCTTCAATAAATCGTCCGCCGGAAGTTAGTTCTTTTTTGGATTTGCATACATGATTGTGTCATTTTCTAACAAAATTTAACGAAATTTACTTATAAACGGTTGCCTATGCCTTTAATAATGCCGGTTAATGGAAAAAATCCCGAATTTGGAGACGATTGTTTTATAGCCCCCAATGCCACCGTTGTTGGCGAAGTAACGATGGGGGACAATTGCAGCGTTTGGTTTAATGCCGTTGTCAGAGGAGATGTTCATTATATTCATATCGGCAATAAGGTAAATATTCAGGACGGGGCAATCATTCACTGCACCTACCAAAAAGCACCTGTAAATATCGGCAACAATGTATCTATCGGGCACCGGGCAATCGTTCACGGTTGCACCATTCATGATAACGTGCTGATAGGAATGGGCGCAATTGTGATGGATCATGCCGTTGTTCATCCCAACAGCATCATAGCGGCAGGAGCAGTAGTGCTGGAAAATACGGTGGTTGAATCGGGCAGTATATATGCGGGAGTTCCGGCAAAAAAGGTAAAAACAATCAGCCCCGAGCAATTTTCGAGGTTAATTGAAACCATTGCCAACAACTATATCATGTATGCCGGATGGTTTGCCGAAAATACAGAAGCCGAAGTATAACCTGACTTTTTTATCAGGTTACCCTTCGGCTTTATAAAAATAATACGCTATTTAAAAAAGTACGTTGCTCAACATGTTTCTGTCATTCAGAACCCTCAATAACCAAAAATTTCTTCCATAGTCAGCTCTTTAAACTCACCCAGCGAACGGAGGTAGTCCATATCTAATTTTGTTTTGTCGCCAATCACCAAATAGGTATATTTTTTACCTTTTACATGTTGGTTAAAAAACTGTTCCATATCGTTTAAGGTAAGTGAAGGAGCTTTAGCGTAAACGTCCTGATTTAGATCATAGTCCAACCCCCTGTCTTTGGCTCTCAGATAGCTGAAAAAAATATTGGTTTTGGTAGTACGCTCGGTTTCAATCTGTTTGAGAACCGAGGCCCGGGCACCTTCAAATTGTTTTTCGGATTTGGGCATTTCGTTCATCAATTGGCTCATAGCTTTAATTGCCTCGACCATTTTGTCTGCCTGAACACCCATAAAAGCACGGGTATAATGCGACTTATCCGGTTTTAGTGGTGAACTGAAATAAGAATAGGCAGAATAGGCCAACGCCCTGGCCTCGCGAATTTCCTGATAAACGATGGACGATAACCCGCCTCCGAAATATTCGCCAAACACAGACGAAGCCGGAATTAAGTTTTTATTGAACTTTTCATCTTTTGCGAGCATGGCAATCTGCGCCTGAACCATATTGTAGTTGACAAAGTAAACTTTCTCCTTTTCGGTAGGCTGTTCAGTAAACTCAACGGGTTTGGGATAGTTTTTCAGTTTTGAGGGGGCTTTATGATATTTTGAAAGTAACTTGGTGATGTCTTTCAGTTCGTTTTGCCCGTAATAGAACACATAATGTTTGTAGGTACTCAACTGTTTGAGCAAATCGGTCAGTTCTTTGCCGGTTATCTGTTTGAGTTCCTGTTCTGACAAAATGTTGGTAAATTCGGAGTTGGGTCCGTAAATTCCATAGTTAACCAACGCTTGCCCAAAAATGATATTTTTGTTTTTCTTATTGTCGTTGCGCTCTTTAAGCAGCCCTGCAATCATATCATCCAACGCTTTTTGGTCGGGTTGAATATTGCTCAACACATGCTCAAACAGTTTTAACCCCGCTTCGAAAGATTCCTCTAATCCCGAAAGCGACACATAAACCCGGTCGGCCGAAGAATAGATATCGAAACTTACGCCGAGTTTGTAAAACTCTTTTTGCAACTGTTCGGCATTGTATTTACTGGTACCTAAATACGGGAGATACTTAATTGCCAAACCCAGCTTTTTGTTGTGATTGGTCCCCATATCCAACACATAGTACATATTAAAGGTGGGGTTGAGCGTGTTGTGGATATAACTCACCTCTATCCCGTTTTTTAGTTTGCCTTTTTTAATGGCTTCCTTGTAGTTGACAAAAACAGGGGTTAAACTTCGGGCAGCTATTTTTTCATAGTTTTTAAAAAATTCAGACTGTTTGTCGCGGTTGAGTTCTACCTGAGTAATGGGCGGTTTTTCCATTTTAAGAACGCCTGGGTCTTCGCCATTGCGTTTATATATGACGACATAGTTGTTTTTAAACCGGTCGTTGACAAATTTTACCACATCGGCTTTGGTGATTTTTTCCAAACGGCTGAGTTCGCTCACATAAGTTTCCCATTTTTGGCCGGTAATAAACGACCTGACAAAATAAGAAGCCCTGCCCCAGTTGCTTTCTGCCCGTTTCAATTCGTTCAGCTTAAAGTTTTTGATTACCGATGGAATAAGTTCGTCGTCAAAACTGCCTTTTTTAAGAATATCCATCTGTTGCATCAGCAGGTCGCGCACTTCTTCAAGCGTTTGTCCTTCGCGGGGAACACCGTTCATCACATACATGCTGTAATCGTTCATCACATTTTGATATGCCCCGCCATCCAGAATTTTTTGCTGCTGAAACAGGTTAATATCCATCAAACCCGCTTGTCCGTTCTGAAAAATTCCATCCATCAGCCGCAGCATAAAGGCATCTTTAGAGCCTGCCCCATCCAACCGAAATGCAATACTCACATTTTCAACTTCTTTGCCAAAAACAGTGGCTTCTACCGGTTTAGTCTGTTCTTCTTCTTTGGGCATTACCGGACGTTCCAGTTTTTTAAAAGGCAGTTTACCCAAATGTTTGTCTATCAAAGCAATGGTTTTGCTGTAATCCAAATCGCCGGACATACAAACAGCCATGTTGTTGGGCACATAATACGTATCAAAAAAGCGGTGAATGGCCTCCATAGACGGGTTTTTCAAATGTTCGCCAACGCCAATTGTGCTGATATTGTACGGATGTTTGGGAAACATGGTTTTGAGTATCGCCTGATATACTTTTGTTCCGTCCCGGTCTTGCCCCATGTTAAACTCTTCATAAACCGTTTCCAACTCGGTATGAAACAAACGTAGTACCAATTGGCTAAATCGCTCTGATTCTACTATTAGCCATCGTTCCAGCTCATTGGAAGGAATATCGTTGATATAAACCGTTTCGTCGCTCGAAGTATAAGCATTCGTGCTTTTTGCTCCCAACGAACTGATCATTTTATCATACTCGTTCGAGATGGCAAACGTAGAGGCTATATAAGACAAACTGTCAATCTTTTTGTAAATGCTGCTCTTTTTGGCCGGCACATCCGTGTTTTTATGTTCCTCGTACAGGTCTGAAATTTGTTTCAACAGTTTTTCTTCCGTTTGCCAATCGTGAGTACCGATTTTTGAAGTTCCTTTAAACACCATGTGTTCTAAATAATGTGCTAATCCGGTATTGTCACGCGGGTCTTCCTTGCTGCCAACCCGAACAGGTACAAGGGTTAAAATACGGGGTTCGTCTGTGTTTTGAGATAAATAGACCTTCAACCCGTTATCTAAAGTATAAATTCTGGCTTTAAGCGGGTCGTTTTCAACATATTCATAGACGTAGTTGCCGTCTTTACCTCTTTTCGTTTGTCCATGAACTCCGGAGGAAAGTAAAAACAGGAATAAGCCAAAAAACAGGAAGGAGATGAGTAACCGTTTGTTTTCGAAGTGTAACTTGCGCATAAATCTAATAAAAATTGGTTGTGAAAGAAGCTGCCTTAAAACCGGCTAATTCAACTGTAGTTGTAACCGCTTGATCAACTCACTAATTGCAGGATTGTCAAGCAGCATTTCCTTTAGCTGTTCATTGGGCGTATAGGCAGGTAATGTTTTTTGTGAATCGTCTGAAGTAGGTTTGTTAATCTGCCAGTCAATGCTGTACTGACGAGAACCGGTCTTTTTTTGTAAATACCTTAAAAATTTAGGAGCATCCTCCTTCATTAGTTCTTTTTGTACTTCAGAACTTACACAAATCAGGATAGAAAATCCCTGCAGCAAGGGGGTTATCTGTTCAAACAAGGTTCTAACCGAGCCTAATTCTATTTTTTGGCTGTATTCTTGCCAGCAATTAAGCATAGTGGCTTCATCTCCTTGATCCTGAGTATAGGCTTTTTGCTCTTTTTCGGTCAAAGAAACGTCTGTTTTGGCATCCTTTACCGGTTCCCGCTCGTCGGTTTTAGCCGGTGTTTCCAGTTTTGTATTGTGCAACTGGCCCATGCTAAATTTAACCGTTCCGGTTGTTACATAATTTTCGGTGTTTTCCTTTACCGTTCTGACCGGATCGTTTTCGTTATACAAAACCGCAGGTTTGTCTTTCGCCGATTCGTTTGTTTTGGGTTCTTGTTTTTCTTTTTTGGTAAATTCCACAGGTGTTTTTAAAATCAGTGAAATTTCCCCGTTGTTTGCCTGAAGTGCAACATTGCCGCTTCCCTGATAGTTGCTTAGTTGAACGGCGTTGGCAGCATAGCACATTTTTAGCAGGAACAACTCTACCTGTAACCGCTTATTTTTACTGGTTCTGTATTGAATTTCACATTCATTGGCAAGGTTGAGCGCACTTAACAACAACGACATAGGAGCTAATTGAGCCTGAGTCCGGTATCTATCTTTCAATCCTTCGGTTACATCCAGCAAAGAAAGGGTTGCCTCGTCTTTACAGACCAACAGGTTTCTGAAATGAGCGGCAAGACCGTTGATGAAATTATCACCCTCAAAACCTTTGCGCAGAATTTCGTCAAACAGCATCAACAATCCCGCAGCATCCTGAATAAGCAGGTAGTCGGTTGCTTTAAAAAAATAGTCATAATCCAACACGTTAAGTGCTTCCAATACTTGTTCGTAGCCAATTTTTCCTTCTGAATAGCTGGCAATACGGTCAAACATAGAAAGTGCATCCCGAAGACCTCCGTCTGCTTTTTGTGCAATAATATGAAGGGCATCCACTTCGGCAACAATTTGCTGGTCTTTGGAAATCTCGAGCAAATGTTCCACCATGTCCTGAACCGAAATCCGGTTGAAATCATAAATCTGACACCGTGAAAGTATGGTAGGAATGATTTTATGTTTTTCGGTAGTTGCCAAAATAAAAATGGCATAAGAGGGGGGTTCTTCCAGTGTTTTCAAAAAAGCATTGAAAGCAGCAGACGAAAGCATGTGAACCTCGTCAATGATGTATATTTTGTATTTACCCGATTGCGGGGCAAACCGAACCTGCTCGATAAGATTGCGAATATCGTCAACCGAGTTGTTGGATGCTGCATCCAATTCAAAAATATTGAAAGATGCCGATTGCGAAAAAGCCGTGCAGGAAGGGCAGGTTCCGCAAGGTTCCGCTTCTGCCGTTGGATTTTGGCAATTGAGCAATTTGGCCAAAATACGGGCACAGGTAGTTTTCCCAACTCCCCTCGGCCCGCAAAACAAAAAGGAATGTGCGAGTTTGCCGGCTTTAATCGCATTTTTCAAAGTAGTGGTTACTGATTTTTGACCCACTACATCGCCAAACAATTGGGGGCGGTATTTTCGTGCTGAAACAACAAAGCTCATCGGAATAGTATAAAATGCTTTACAATGCGCCAAAATTACCAAATAAAGTGATAACGGAATAAGGATAATCCGGTATTTACCTTTTTTACTCCGATATTAGCTGTGAAAGCAGCAATTAAATGGGCTTGGTCCGATTCTAATTTTAAAAAAACACAGTACCGTTGTTTTTACCTGCCCTCTGTTTGAATCTCTTTTCAAACAACCTTGTTTCCGTGCATCCGCAACAACCAACCAAGATGTCCGGTATGCGTGCCCTCGTGCCTGATGCAATGGTGAATAATCATGCGTTTTGAGTCGCTGCCGCCAAATTTAATTCCTAAATGATTGGGTTGGTCAAGTTCTTCCGGTTGAACCGACTTGATTAATTCAAGACTTTGAAGGTGCATGTCTTTAAATGCCTGAAATGCTTCTTCATAAGAAGGCATCTCTTCCAAAGCAGGAAAAGGAGCGCCGATGCTGAAAAGGTCAAACCATTCCGGCACATCAGAATCATGGTTGCCTACTGCTTTTAACACTAAAAAATATTCAGCCCAAGCCAAATGGGCAACAATCCAATGAATGCTGTTGGTGGTAAAGCCGTTTACTTCAAATCGTTTAGAAAAATCAAGCCCCTGAGCTTTGTGTAGGTAATAATTGGTCAGAATTCGGGTACTGTTTAACACGTCGGCTAAAATTGCACTTTCACCGGTTGCCTGCATTGTCATGTTTTATGATATTGGTAGTTTAATAAAGTAGAATCCAAAAACAAAGGTTTCCTGAAACATTGGTCTGAGAAAAGAACTGT
The DNA here is from genome assembly GCA_016700115.1 of Sphingobacteriales bacterium. NCBI lineage: Bacteria > Pseudomonadati > Bacteroidota > Sphingobacteriia > Sphingobacteriales > Sphingobacteriales bacterium. The sequence continues at coordinate 1,031,083 of CP064999.1, forward strand.
TTAACTCTCAAAAGTACAATACCTAAGTCGTTATACGAGCATAAGTTTAGAACTAAATCAGACATAAATCATGCCGATTTACCAACTCGTTTTGTCGGAACTTCGTTTAGTGGGTCTTCAACAAGACCAATAAAATAACAAGTGCAATATCAGGCGTTTCAATAACTTCCTGACTAATGGTGATATTCTATCTTTTGGATAATGTTCTGTCCGATCTGAGAGCCTTGTATTACGCCTTTTTCAATGGCTTTTCTGTAATGAATACCCCCATAAAGCCGTGAAATAGCGGTTTCGTTGGCTGCATCCATAAATGAATCATAACTTCTGGGAGAGCCGTCAATATCGGTTCTGCTAACATGTGTTGAGTCGGTAAAAGCATAATTGTTGCCAAACATATCGGTAAGAATGGTGGCCATGGCTCCGGTTTGAACAGAATGTCCGGAAGTATATTCGGGGAAAGGAGGCGTGGTGAGCAAAGTTGTGTAATCCGGATCAATATACTGTTTAATATAGGTAATCGGTCGCAACAAATTGAAGAGGTATTTACATCGCCAACAGGAGATGAAGGCATCGTTAATCGCCATTCCCACTTTTACATAGGTTTCGGCGGCCAAACCGAGATTGGCATTCTGTTTTCTCAAAACTTGAGTCGTGATAGAAATAGAATGGCCTCCCGGTGTGCCGGTTTTACCCGGATCGTCGCTCCAAAACTGTGCAATAAGGGTTTGTTCGGCAGTCAGGTTCTGACCGGTTTCATACACTTCATAGGCTTCCTCATAAAAAGCAGAAGTCGCCTCTGTTGAAAAAGGAATCGGTGCTTCGGGTTGAGTTCCGGTAATATTATCAGAAACAAATGGCCGCACATCGCCCCAATATGGTTGCATGGCATTTAAAAATGCGGGAGGAGTAGGAACCCAAAACCCGTCTCCTACAGGGGGTATGTAAGAAGCAGGAAAATTGCTCGTATAACCTTGGTCTTGCCCGTCTGTTACGGAGTAGTTATAAATTTCGTCGGCCACAGTTTTCCCATGTGCCACAGAGCGGTCAAAGACCTCAACGTCAACCCCTGCCGATAAGGATTGCTCAACAGCCAAAGATAAAGAATCGATGCGTGTTTTGTTTTCGTCGGTTGCATTAGGGTATAGCTTTTTCACAATATCTGTTAAACAGCTATTGGCAACAATTCCCCAATGGTATTCTTCGGTAGAATTGGGTTTTGAAACTGCCGATTGACTTAAACCACTGATCTGGCCTGCCAAAGAATGAAGGTGGTCAGAGCCGCCAGCCACTGATTCATAAAGAGCAATGCCTGTATAAGCATAGGCGCGAGCTGCTACAGGAGGAGTAAAGCCCGCTGTTTCTTTGGTGAGTTTACGGGTAAGGTCAAACCATTTATGGGCAACTTCGGCGCTAAAGTCTTCTGTTGTATCAAATTCGTTTTCGTCTTCTTTACATCCGCTGACAAATGCAATGGCAAACAAAAGGAGTAAAAAAAGAAGACCGGAGGATAAGTTTTTCATAGTTGAAAGATTTTGGAGTGATAAAAATTTTAAGGAGATTGCAGGGGAAAATTGTCTTCTGAAATAGAAAGATGTTCCTTTCAAAGGATAGGTAAATATAACGAAGAATGATTCCGTCCGGAGAATTATATTTTAAAACGTAAAGTTACCTAAAAGTGAATATGAACGAAGCCTAAACTCTCTGATAATTGAGGAATTTATTTTTGCAATATCAAAGATAATGGGAGAGTGTAAGATAATAGTTTTTATTTCAGTAATAGCTGGCATTTCTATACAAAAGTAGTATTTACCAGTTTTATGTATCCAGTTAAAGAAAAAATTATTACATCCTGAACACTCCGTATTGGTTATCACTGTTAATGGGTACATTGTTGACCACAGCCAGACAAAAACCCAAGACATTCCTTGTTTGACGGGGGTCAATTATACCATCATCCCAGCCTTGCGAAGTGGCATAAAAGGCATTTGATTGTGCCTCCACTTCTTTCATCAGATATTCGCGCATTTGTTTGGCCTGTTCTTCATCAACTTCACCGCCCATTTTAGCAACCGATTCTCTTTGCACCATTTCCATAACCCCGGCCAATTGTTCGGGTCCCATCACGGCTATTTTATGATTAGGCCAGGTAAACAGAAAACGCGGCGAATACGCACGTCCGCTCATTCCGTAATTTCCGGCTCCGTAAGAAGCCCCTACCATTATGGTAATTGCCGGCACACTGCTGTTTGATACAGCATTTATAAGTTTTGCCCCGTGTTTGATAATGCCTTCCTGTTCGTATTTTGAACCAACCATAAAGCCCGTAATATTTTGGAGGTAAATGATTGGCGTGTTATTCCGGTTACAGAGTTGGATAAAGTGCGCCCCTTTGTTGGCCGATTCTGAAAACAATACCCCATTGTTTGCAAGAATCCCAACCGGATACCCATGAATATGGGCAAAACCTGTAACCAGCGTATTGCCATATTCGGGTTTAAACTCGGCAAATTCAGACCCGTCAGTAATACGGGCGATTACCTCGCGCATATCAAATGGTTTTTGAGCACTTGCGGGAATAATGCCGGCCAACTCCTCGGCACTATACCTGGGAGGAGAAATCTGTGCCGGCGGAATAAACCCGGGAGTTGCAGGTTTCAGATGAGATATAATTTCGCGGGCAATTTTGATAGCCTCAAATTCATCGGCTGCCAAATAGTCCGAAACCCCTGAAACTTTGCTGTGCATGTCGGCACCACCCAATGTTTCATCGTCAACAATTTCATTGGTTGCCATTTTAACCAAAGGCGGTCCGGCTAAAAACACTTTTGCCCGGTCTTTTACCATAATAATATAATCGCTCATGCCCGGAATGTAAGCCCCTCCGGCAGTGCTGTTTCCAAACACTACGGCAATGCTCGGAATCCCCTGTTTCGAGCGTTGTGTAATTTCTTTAAAGTTTATTCCCCCTTGTACAAAAATTTTTGCCTGTTCGGGAAGGTTGGCCCCCGCAGATTCTACCAGATTTATCATCGGCAGGTGGTTCTCCATTGCTATTTGTCCCACACGCAATGCTTTTTGAAGGGTAAAAAAATCAATGGCTCCGCCTTTATTCGTTCCCACATTGGCCGAAATCATACACAACCGCCCACAAACCAAGCCTATCCCTGCAACAACGGTACCTCCTGCGCCAAAACCTCCTTGTTTTAACCCAATCAGCGGCAACAATTCCAAAAAAGGCGAGTCTTGATCCAGCAACAAATCAATCCGTTCTCGGGCAAGAAGTTTCTGCTGTGCCCTTGCTTTGGCAATATGCTTTTCACTGCCCTGAAACCTGCTTTCGGTAAGATGTTTTTCTAACTTCGACAACAGTTCGGAAATATATTGTTGGTTTTCGTGGTAGGCAGCGCTACCGGTGTTGATACGGGATATTATCACAGACATTTTATCGCAGGTAATTTGTTGGTGGTTGTTTTCAATTATGTGTCACCTCTCCTATATGCCACTCCCTCAGAGTGGGTTGGTATCTGTCACCTCTTCGGGCTATATTATTTGCTTTTCCTTAGAGGTTTAGCTGTCTAAACTTCGACCACAATCAATACAATTTGTCTTGGTCTTATATCTTTCGTCTTAAGTCTTCAATCTAAAATCGTAAATCTAAACTATTTTGCCGGCAAAACTTTCCCGCTAACTTCACCAAAGCCTATTCTCAGTTTGCTGCCGGGATATTGTGCGTATCCTTTCATAATGACCGTATCTCCGTCGGCTATAAACTTTCGCTCTATTCCATTTGGCAAAATGAGGGGCTTTGTTCCTCTCCAGGTCAACTCAAGCATTGAACCGAAAGAATCGGAAGAAGCTCCGCTGATGGTTCCCGATGCCAACATATCGCCGGCGTTGATGTTGCACCCGTTGATGGTATGGTGTGCCAGTTGTTGTTCCATTGTCCAATAGAGGTGTTTATAGTTAGAACGGCAAATTTCGGTAGCCGCTTCTCCTTCAGGCTGCAACATAACATTTAAATGGATATCAACCGCTTTTGCCCCTTTGTACTGAAGATAGGGCAAAACGGGCGGATTTTGTTCGGGTGCAGGCACTCTGAACGGTTCGAGTGCATCTAAAGTTACTATCCATGGAGAAACCGAAGATCCAAAGTTTTTACCCAAAAAAGGGCCAAGCGGCTGATATTCCCATTTTTGGATGTCTCTTGCCGACCAGTCGTTAAACAATACCAAGCCAAAAATAAAATCATCGGCTTCTTCTGTGGAAATGCTTTCGCCCATCGGTTTTCCCTGACCGGTAATGAAGGCCATCTCTAATTCAAAATCAAGTAATCTGGAGGGACCAAAAACAGGAGGCTGACCGTCTTGCAGTTGCATTTGCCCTTTGGGGCGGCGAATGGAAGTTCCTGAAACGACAAGAGACGAAGAACGTCCGTGATACCCAATAGGCATGTGCAACCAATTAGGCATCAAAGCATTGTCGGCCCCTCTGAACATAATGCCCACATTAGTGGCATGTTCTTTACTCGAATAAAAATCGGTATAATCACCTACCTGAACAGGAAGATGCGGCACAACTTCATGAATGTAAAACAACACTGTTGCCCGATGAGATTCATTGGTTTTCAACAGGTCGTTTTCAATGTTAAACAAGTCTGACAATCGTTGTCGTACTGCTCGCCAAACCGGTTTTCCCAATTGCAAAAAAGCATTGAGTGTAGTGCCGGAAAAAATGTTCGGATCAAGATTTAAGGAATTAAAATATCCTAACCCTGCCAGTGCAGATAGATCTATCACCGTATCTCCAATAATAGTTGCCGGACGGGGTTGAAGGTTTTTACTATCTGAAAAAACGCCAAATGGCAGATTCTGAATGGGAAAATCACTGTTGTCAGGTACAGGTATCCACGATCTTAGCTGAGGATTATTGGCAGGTATGGAAAGGGGCATCTTGCTTTGTAGATAGTGAAGCGTAAAAGTAAAGAACCTGCTGCAATGTTTTTTGTTTTTATGCCGCTAAAGTATCAAATATCCCCAATAACAAGCCATGAAGCAGGCTTACTAATTTTATCAGGAAGCTGGCAATCTCTGATTTTTAGGAAATCCTGATGTTTCAAAAGACGAGTTTTTGTGAAAAAAAAACACCGGGCTGCATATACTGATATGAGTTCCATGTTACTAAAATTGTATCGTTTGCGCGAGCATTATAGCCCCAAACAGGCTGAACAAATTCGCAAACAACTGTAAAAACCCGGAATTGGCGTTGTATTCGCGGCAATGGGTAGAAAAAACGATTAACAATCTGGAAAGTATATACCGTCTTAAAAACCATAAATGATTTTAGGATTAAGGGCTGCCTATCATTTAAATATAAGAAGTTTGAATGATAGCCCCTAAAACCAAAAAAGGGCAACTTTAACAAGCTGCCCTTTTTTTAATGATATTGAAATCTTATTTACTCTTTGTATTCTTTTTTGGCTTCTTCCATAGTCGTATAGGTAAACCTCTCCGATATGATAACATTCACCCAATCTCCACCGATATAAGCAAACACACAATTTTTGTTGTCTTTTGAAGGAATTACCTTTATTTCCACATCTTTTTTTTCTTCATCCAGCGCATATAAGGCATATTTGCGGATATAGGGGCTATAAAATGCAAACAACTTGATTTTAGTAGCTTCGTCTAAATGTAGAAAATTAGGACCGGGATTTAAGCCCATATAATCAAAGTTAAAGTTGATGACCGCAGTGGCTTCCGATTCGTTGGGTGCTGTAGGAAACGCCTCTACGGGAATACCATAGTCGCCCAATTCTTCCTGACCTTTCACTAAACCCGGCATCAACCCTAACAGGGCTATCAAAACCAACACGCATTGTTTTACTGCTTTCATAAGCTATTTCAAGATTTGTTTATTGTTAAATGATACAAAAAATTGGTAAATGACTGTATGTTAGACATTTACCGCCAAATTCGTTTAACGAACCTATAGAAAAAATATTTTACCACCCCTTTAAAAAACTGCCCTTCCCCATAAAACAAAAACAGCCCCCGACAAAAACTGTCGGAGGCTGTTGATAAAAGGGTTTGTTAAGAGTTGATTATCCTACCGGTACGTAGTTCCACAAACTGATGGTGATAAAGCTTCTGCCGTTTCCGTAAGTGCCATAGAGCAGGTAAGTGTCTTTTCCGTTTGCTCCGGGAGTGCCTTTGATAACACCCATAATCTCAATGTTAAACACGGTGGCACCTCTTTTCAACGTAGCTTCGCCGGCACAGCCTGTTCCTTTAAGGGTTAGTTCTACCTGATCTTGTTGGTCGAACAAATCATCGGTGTAGTTGGCTTGTGTGTGGTAGGAAATTTTTTTTGCTCGCAAACCACACTCCTCAATAGACAGGGAGTTAACGTAACTCCCTGAAAATCAATACATTTTCACACCAAACCCGCTAAAAAATAACTGAAAATCGCTGAAATTTTCAAAAAACCCGTTTTTATTTCTGTTTTTTTCATTACAAGTAATGATGCTATTTTGTAAATTGTCGCACGCTATAAGGGAATTAAAACAATGGGGACAATTTTCAACTAAAAACCATCCTTCCATTTATTCATTTAAAATTAAAAAACCATGATGCAACATGAGAATTTTAAAAAGAACGGTTTCATTAGAACTTTGGTATTGTTCGTATCGCTTTCCTTATATATATGGGGGGGGGGGGTAATGTGTTAATGGGACAAACGCCCGTAATGTGGTTTGATTCGATTCCTGCCCCTGTATCAAACTATACTTTGGACAGCCCTTTGGAGATTTTCGATGATTTTGGCAACTCGTACAGCCTGGATGATGTTGCCCAACCAAGCAACAGGATGCAGTTGCTGCCCTGCGATTTTGACGCAGGCATGATAAACGGAGCTAACTTTAATTTTCAGGTTGATTTTTACGACCCTGTCGGATTTGGTTTTAATGCCGGAACTCCGGCTGCTGCTGCTGCCCGCGATGTGGTTTGTCAGGTGCTTACCGATTTATCTTTTATGTTGGATGCCAGCCCGATATGCGATGATAATCCCCCCACCCTGCGCATCCAAATACTACCTTCCTTTTATTCATGGTCAACAACCAGTTATACGCTCGGTAGAGCATCCGGCTATTACTACAATTTCAGCACTCCAAACGCCACTAAACCCGGCATAACGCACAACAGCGTATGGCGCACCATCAACGGAGGTGAAGACCCTACATCTTATCCTTATGTCATAGGTGATTTTTCTTATCACGGATACATGGAATTTAATTTCCACGAAAACATCAACTGGAACTTCGACATGAATGATATTACATGGGTGAACTCCTTTAATTTTCCCGACTTTTATCAGGTAGTATTACACGAGGTTATGCACATGTTGGGTATCAGTTCTTTAATTAACAATGACGGCAACAGTAAATGGCAACCTGTGGCAGGGTATGACCCGCCTGGTACAGGGCTATATACCCGGTATGACAAGTATTTGAATGATCTGGGTGACCCCGGCCTTCCTCTAATAGTTAATAACGACAATTGCTATGAAACTGTTTTTAATCAACCGATTGCTTGTCTAACTGCCGGTTGCGACAGAATCCGGTTTCAAGGACCATTTACACCATTTGCCGATTTATCAGTTTATAGTCCTGTTGCATGGGCGGAAGGCAGCAGTATCAGCCATTTTGGAAAAGATATTTATCAAACCGGATCCGAGTGCGATGCAATTCCTTATTTAATGACCCCTGCTATCGTAAACAGTACTGCCGGATTTGCCATACGCCGCCCCACTGACTTCGAAGTTGAAGCGTTATGCGCCATTGGCTACCGTGTAGAAGGCGGATATGGCGATGGCACACTGCCTTTTCATTCGGCTCAAAATGAAATCTATTTACCTGCTTGTGGACATATTGCTGCCGGTGTTGATGACGACGGTTTAAATTGCCACGATGGATTTCATTTCTCAGCCTGCGATTTTCCGTTTACCATCCTCATCAGCGATGTTTTAGCCAACGACCGAGGTGTGCAATCCACCTTAGACCCTGCTTGTATTGATGCTATTGTAGGTGCTATCACCTATACAGCCAATACCACATCTATTTCAATTATTGATGCTAGTTTAGGTTTTAATGTACTAAGCTATATACCCATAAGTGCTGCCACCGGAGAAGAAGCAAACACCACATTTATTTATTTTTTCGTTGAACATTGTTTGTTAAACTGTACTTATACTCAACCTTGCGATGTAGTATGCAACAGTACTTTTATTTACGACTGCCCTATCAATAATATACCCCAATTTACTTTACCTACTGCTTCCGGATTGACCAGCGATCTAAACAATTGTGCTACTTTTGATGGATGGCGTTCGTGTTTCGGAACGCCTAATTTTGTACTACAAACAACACTCCCCAACTTGGATTTTCCTTCCCCCGGATCTAGTATCGGTATGTGGTCTAATATAAATGGTGCAGAAGCTTTAATTGGAATGGCTGATATCACTGCCGGCCAACGATACATCCTTTCTTTTCATAGAGCAGTCACACCACTTTTCAACGTTCTTTATGGGGGGAGTACTCTAGACAACCTCTATGTACATTTGCTTAACGAAGCAACTGCTCCTTGTAATAATTCATTTAATATTCCGAATGTCATTCCTAACAGCCAAAACATCTATACCGAAACTAATTTGCCGCCACAAGGTTGGCAGCAAGCCATCAACTGCTTTACTGCTGATGACGATTATGATGCAATTCTGATTCATGGCAGGCAAAATACAGATAGTTCGCCTTACCCCTACTATCTTATAGACAACGTCAGCATCATGCCCGATACTTTTTTTGCCGGCGACACCACCATCAGCGTTTCTTGCTGCAATAGTGCTATACTGACAGGTGATAGTTGTAATGTCATTCCCAATGTGTTCTATACTTGGGAACTCCAAAATGCCGCCACCCAAGACTGGGAAATCCTCGAAGGGGAAACAGACCCTTTTTTGGTGAGTGAACCTGCCTGCGATACTTGTTGGCATTACCGGCTTATCCGCAATATTCTTACAGAAGAAACCGAATTTCCGGTAACCGGCAACTTCACCTGCCTTACCGATACTGCCCATTTTACCGTTTGTGGACAATGCTGTCCTCCTATTGCCATAGAAGAAATAAACAGTAACTCCACCTTACAATGCTGCTTAGACACCATTGGCTTTGCCCTGCAACCCGGTATGCCGCAAGTAACCAATAATGCTACTACCGATAACAGACCCGCTTATGTTGTTCCGGCGAACGCAACATGGACACCCACTTCTAATGATTTTGTCACACTCGGATTGGTAGCCTCCGGCGACCCCGTTTTATTGGATGTGGACATCGTAGTGCCTGCCGGGGTTACTCTTTTTCTGCAAGACATGCGTATGATATTTAGCCCGAACACCAGAATTATAGTCAAAAGAGGCGCACGTTTGTCGCTTAATTCCAGTCAGTTCCAAACCCATCTTTCCGGACTATGCAACAGCGTTTGGCAGGGCATACAGGTAGAGGGTCCCGGCTTGGGCATCCAACGAGGTTTTGATTCCGGCACGGGTTTTAACAATTTCGGTACGGTAATTGCAACTGTCCAAGTATTGATTGAAGATGCTATTATCGGCATAGCTACTCAAAACCTGCCAATTATGGATGTGTATGGTATTAGCTTAGTGTTCAACAATAATGCGGTTTTTAACCCGCAAAATTCCACAGCATACCCCACACTGACTGCCGTTCTTCTCACAGACTACCTGAATGAAGCAAGCGCTTTGGCTACTGCCGGCGGAGTTTGTATTGTTGCTGATGAGAGGGTAACTTTCTTGAATTGCTTTCATGGAATCAATCTGAGTTGGTTTAATAATTCTTTTAACGGACAACCCCGTTCCGAAGTGTTGAGGGCAAGCTTTATATCCGACGGCTTAAAATACCCGTTTTCAAATTTCTTTACACAACCAAGAACCGAAGCCGGGGTGTATATGCAAAACTACCGATCGGTAGAAATAGGCGAAACTGCAAGCTCGGCAGGCAATATTTTCGCCGGACTTAAATATGGCATCCGTGCCGAAGAATGCACACGAGTTGCCATCTATAACAATCAGTTTGATGCCTGTACAGTTGGAATTTCTGCCGCCACGGCCAGTATATACCCATTAGCGTCTCAATATACGGTGGTTAACAATCAAATCAACAATTCGCGTGTAGCGATGCAGTTTAGCGGTACTTCTATGGATGTTCTCCAGAACAGCATTAATACTGCTCCAAGCAGCGTTGGCATTATAGGCATCTTTGCCCGCGGATGCCTGTTCAATATCGAAAACCAAAACACCATCAACAGCAATACTTTTGGTTGTATCCTGATGAATACCGGACTCTTGCCCAACAGAATCCGCAACAACGATTTTAATAGTAATGCTATTGGAATATGGGCTTTTGGGAATAATGGTATTATAAACGCCGGAGGCGTTCAGATTACCTGTAATCGGTTCGACAACGGTGCCGTTGCCATAGCCACACAAGACTATGTAGTAAGCGGCACGGTCTTAACCGTTGGCAGTTTAGACAATCAGGGAGATTGCTTATTTGTAAACCAAAACCCCGCCGACAATGTATTCAACCAAAATCCGGGAGCAATAGGATTTGTTACCGACATCGTCGCCTCACAAACCGGTGGGACGTTTACCTACTTCCACCGTGCCGACATCCCGCTCGTTGCCCAGTTTACGCCTTCCATAACGGGCAATGTAACCAACTCACAGTGCACTACGCCACCTGATAGCCCCGAAGAAAACTGTGGGAACCGCGATTTGTTGGAAGACGAAGAAATAAGAGGCATTGAAGAACTATCGCTTTTAAACTTCGAAATGCTTCGAAAATCCCGCCACTACGAAGAAGAGGGAGATACAACAGCCGCCGTCAACCTGCTTGAAAGCGTAAACAACGAGTTTGCCCAACGCCTGCTATTGCAAAAATACATGGAGCAGGACGATTCCGCTATTGTCAATGCTACTTTGGCTGCCCTGCCCGCCGCTACGGAAGACCAACAACATTTCCAGCGAATAGCAGAAATACAATGGTCGCTGAAAAGCCAAAACCGAATCTATCTGCAACTGACTCCGCAGGAAGAAACCGACCTGCGCAACATTGCCACAGCCTACTCGCCCTCTGCCCATCATGCGCAAACGATGTTGCTTATTGCCCATGGCGAGGAGTACCCTTGCTTATTACCCGATTTTCCGGCTTTTTTAGATACCGCTTTGTTCAACCAAATTATCGGAGAAGGCATCAATTTCAAAAACAAACCAACTACCTCGGATATGTCTATCGGCTTATTGTACCCTAATCCCGCTCAAAACTTTGTATATCTGCAATATAGTCTGCCGCAAGAATCTCACGCCGTTTTCAGTCTTTACGATGCGGTCGGACGTGTTTTATACGTCAGTAATCTTCAAAATTCGGGACAAATGCAGTATGCCGTTGAGCATTTGCCTAATGGTATTTATTTCTACCATATTGCCGTAAACGGCAAACCTTGGTCGTATCATAAACTGGTTTTGGTTCGGTAAATATATTCAAATCGGTGCAGTTTTCCGGAAAGGCTGCACCGCTTTCAATTTTTAAAAACTACTATTATGATAAGGCTGTTTCTAAAAATGTGTTGTTTTTTTTGCAGCATAGGTTTATTTGCCCAAAACAAATACTACGAAAAAGTTCTGCCATTATGGGCAGATATACATGAAGTCATGTCCGTAGTTACCCTATCGGATTCAACATTTATTATTGCAGGCAATTACACATATTACAGTCCATTAAAATCAACCGCATATATAGCTAAAATTGACAAAAATGCTGCCATTCTATGGCAAACTTTGTTTAGTTCTGCGGGAGAAAATGCTGTATTTGATGTAATTGAAGGCAACTTCGACCATTACGCAACGACCGGCACCCTTGCAGAAGACTACATAGAAAACAGCATCAATACCATGTGCAGTTATTTTGTCAATGATGCCGGATATTTACAAAGTTTAAGCAATTACGGTGTAACGACATCCGACTCCCGCTCCTACCGCATCATCCGTTCTGCCGACGGAGGCTATTTGTCGGTCGGATATTTGGTCAACGGGGGCTATCCGGACTATACGCTGTATGCAGTGAAATTAGGCCCTGACGGCAGCAAAGAGTGGCAAAAAATATATCCAATATTCAATAGTCATTGCACTTTCAGAGATGTCATGGCAGCCCCCGATGGCGGCTATTACCTGACCGGCAGTGTTAATATGAACTGGAACGATTTTCCCTTTGACGAAGGCAATATATTGCTGATGAAAATAGATTCGACAGGCAATGTTGAGTGGAGCAAAGTACACAATGTCGGATCTATGGATCAGGGCTTGAGTTTTAAGCAAACTGCTGATGGTGGGTTTATTATAGGAGGCGCAAGTGCTCTTGCCGGGAATCAAATATTCCGCCCCTACCTGCTTAAAACCGATAGCGTAGGCAATTTTGTTTGGGGCAAGCAGTATTTTATAGAAAGTGGCAGAGGGGAAATAGTAAATGTAGCTGTATTGCCAACAGGAGGATATTTAATTACTGGCTCCTATGGTCCAAACTTTGGTATTGAACATCAACTACAAGCATTTATGGTTCGAACCGATGAAGATGGTAATTCATTATGGTATCGCATTTACGGCAATCCAACAAACAGTTTTGGAGGGAATGCTCATGATTATGTATACGATATGACCCCCACTTTAGACGGCGGTTACATGATAGTGGGCAGAAAGGATAGCATGTTGTCAGAAAGCGAGGGGTATGCTTATGCATGGTTGGTCAAAACCAACTGCATGGGCTTGCTTACAGTGCCAAAAGCACAGTTTACCCTAACCCAAGACCCCGATTTCCTTAACCGTTTCCTGTTCACCAACCAAAGCCAATACGCCTACCCCGACAGCATAGACGGCGGCTACTATGTTTTGAACTGGGGCGATGGCAGCCCGCCCTACCTCTGCGGGCAAGGCTACGCCCCCTGTACTCAGGATACGCTCATCCACACCTACCAGACGGAGGGCATCTACGGCGTTACCCTGCATACCATCGTTTGCAACGACACCTCCACACAAATCCAATCCGTTTGTTTCGGCTTCGCTCCCAATCCGCAGGCAGAATTTAGTTACCAGGATTTCGGCGGTGCTATCATCTTTACCAACCTCAGCCAAAACAGCTACCTTGCCCAAGGCGGCTACTATGTTTGGGATTTTGGCGACGGCAGCCCGCCGGTTTCGGCAGAACACCCCACCCACGAATACGAAGAAAACGGCAGCTACACCGTTACCCTCACCCTCGTCGTTTGCGGAGATACTTCGATGTATTCGCAGGATGTTGTTGTGCAAACGGTAGGAAACCCACCCCAACCCCTCCAAGGAGGGGAATTACAGAGCATGTTGCAGGTTTATCCCAACCCAACCCAAAATACCTTAACCTTTCAATGGGTTTCAAAGTCCCCTTCAGGGGATTTAGGGGTGAACAACGGCTTTACTCCCCCTTCAGGGGGCTGGGGGGTAACAGGGGATTTAGGGGTAAAACTCCTCTCCCTCACCGGTCAGACGGTGCTTCAAACTACTCTTGCCGCAGGAGAAACAAACAAAACCGTTTCGGTGGCGCATCTTCCGGAGGGGGTGTATGTTTATGTGGTTGAGGATGGCAGTGTTGTTTTGGCGCGGGGTAAGGTGGCGGTGGTGAGATAGTGAAAAGTGAAAAACTAAAAGTGAAAAGTGAAAAACCTGAAAGGCAGGGTGTTTAAAACCTCATGGTTTTAGCAAAACCATGAGGTTTGGCTTATACAGGCAATTATCAAAACAACTATATTTGTACGAACCAAATTGTAAAAAATTATGGATTCTCAAAGCAACCGGACTTACCTCGATATCACCTCAGAAGAAGAAGCATTGGTAAGAGAAATTGCAGCGACTAACACCCTTGCTGCAATGGATGCGCGAGTAATTCTATATACAGCATTCGGTGAAGAAATAATAGTTACCCTGCCCCAACTGCCTCCTATGATAGCCGAAAATATAGGAAACTGGAATGTACATTTTAAAAATAAAGGCAACAGCAATGTGTCATCAGTTACAGTTTATCCCAACCCTGCCTCCGATGAGGTTTGTATGACATATCGGCTCGCCGACAACCGGCAAGCAGAGTTTGTCCTCTACGATTTTTCCGGAATATTATTACAAACCCGCCAACTTACCGGCAACGGCTTGATGCGTTTTCAAACACATGGACTTTCGCAGGGCATTTACTTTTATCATATTAAAGTAGATGGCAAACCCATAAGCTACCACAAATTGGTTATTGTAAAATAACTGCTTTTTGCTTGCAACACAGGGCTGTCTATGAAGTGATAGCTCTGTGTTGCTTTTGGTTTATCTTTAAACTCTTTGCTTATGAACAAGGCAATTTTATCGATACTATGCTTTTATTTCGCTACGGTTGTCGTCGCACAAAATAAGTATTTTGAAAAAACGCTGCCTTTATGGGCTGATTTACATGAAATAAAAGCTGTAATCGCATTACCGGATTCAACATTTATTATTGCTGGTAATTTCACATTTTATGATCCTTTAAAATCTATTGCCTATACAGCAAAGGTTGACAAAAATGCAAATATACAATGGCAAACTTTGTTTAATTCGGATGGAGAAAACGGTGTATATGATATAATTGAAGGCAACTATGTGCATTATGTAACAGCCGGTACTCTTGCAGAAGATTATATATTAAACAGCAACGGAAGTGCTTGCGCATATTTTATAAACGGCGACGGTTATTTACAAAACCTCAGTCTGTTTGAAAATGCAGAATATGATTCACAGTCCTACCGCATCACCCGTTCTGCCGACGGAGGCTATTTGTCGGTCGGATATTTGGTCAACGGGGGCTATCCGGACTATACGCTGTATGCAGTGAAATTAGGCCCTGACGGCAGCAAAGAGTGGCAAAAAATATATCCAATATTCAATAGTCATTGCACTTTCAGAGATGTCATGGCAGCCCCCGATGGCGGCTATTACCTGACCGGCAGCGTTAATATGAACTGGAATGATTTTCCAATTGACCAAGGCAATATATTGCTGATGAAAATCGATTCGACAGGCAATGCCGAGTGGAGCAAAGTACACGATGTCGGATCTATGGATCAGGGTTTGAGTTTTCAGCAAACTGCCGATAATGGGTTTATTATAGGAGGAGCAAGCGCTCTCGCCGGAAATCAAATATTCCGTCCCTATTTACTAAAAACCGATAGCGCAGGCAATTTTGTTTGGGGAAAGCAGTATTTTACGACGGGGGGGCGGGGATCCAACTCCGGTGTAATACAATTAAGTGACGGCGGTTATATAAGCTGTGGTAGTTATGGAACTATAGGTGATACAGGTCCGCAAATAGAAACGTATCTGTTGCGGACCGATACCAATGGTAACCCGTTATGGTATCGGCATTACGGCAATCCCATAAACAGTTTTGGAGGCTATGCCCACGATTACGCCTACGATTTTACGCCCACTTTGGACGGCGGGTACATGATGGCAGGCAGAAAAGACAGTATGTTGTCGGAAAGCGAGGGGTATGCTTATGCATGGTTGGTCAAAACCAACTGCATGGGCTTGCTTACAGTGCCAAAAGCACAGTTTACCCTAACCCAAGACCCCGGTTTCCTTAACCGTTTCCTGTTCACCAACCAAAGCCAATACGCCTATCCCGACAGCATAGACGGCGGGTATTACGTATTGGATTGGGGCGATGGCAGCCCGCCCTACCTCTGTGGGCAAGGCTACGTCCCCTGCACCCAAGATACGCTCATCCACACCTACCAGACAGAGGGCATCTACGGCGTTACCCTCCAAGCCATCGTTTGCAACGATACCTCCTCACAAATCCAATCCGTTTGTTTCGGCTTCGCTCCCAATCCGCAGGCAGAATTTAGTTACCAGGATTTCGGCGGCACCATCATATTTACCAACCTAAGCCAAAACAGCTACACCGAGCAGGGTGGCTACTATGTTTGGGATTTTGGCGACGGCAGCCCGCCATCATCGGCAGAACACCCCACTCACGAATACGAAGAAAACGGCAGCTACACCGTTACCCTCACCCTCGTCGTTTGCGCCGATACTTCTGTTTATTCGCAAGAGGTAGTGATGCAGACGGTAGGAAACCCACCCCAACCCCTCCAAGGAGGGGAATTACAGAGCATGTTGCAGGTTTATCCCAACCCCGCCCAAAACACACTAACCTTTGCCTTTACCGAAGGCTTAACTCCCCCTTCAGGGGGCTGGGGGGTAGAGGGGGAATTAGGGGTAAAACTCTACAACCTCACGGGTCAGTTGGTTTTGCAAATCACCCTTGCGGCGGGAGAAAAGAGTAAAACCATTTCGGTGGCGCATCTTCCGGAGGGGTTGTATGTTTATGTGGTTGAGAACGGCGGTGTTGCTTTGGCGCGGGGTAAGGTGGCGGTGGTACGGTAGGGCGTTTATTGTGCACAAACATCGGATGCTTTAAACAACGGTGGCGAAGTAGGAAAGATGCTCGTTGTTATGCTCAACACAAAACCCAAAAAAAACAGCCCCCGACAAAAACTGTCGAAGGCTGTTGATAAAAGGGTTTGTTAAGAGTTGATTATCCTACCGGTACGTAGTTCCACAAGCTGATGGTGATAAAACTTCTGCCGTTTCCGTAAGTGCCATAGAGCAAGTAAGTGTCTTTTCCGTTTGCTCCGGGAGTGCCTTTGATAACACCCATAATCTCAATGTTAAACACGGTGGCACCTCTTTTCAGCGTGGCTTCGCCGGCACATCCTGTTCCTTTAAGGGTCAGTTCTACCTGATCTTGTTGGTCGAACAAATCATCGGTGTAGTTGGCTTGCGTGTGGTAGCGGTTCGTTGCTGCGCTTTTGAGCGATTTGCAAGCGGCGTTGGTTTTTGCCATGCTGCCTGTTGCCCAGGTGCTTACCGGCATGATTTTGTTGTCGGCCGTTTCATTGGAGGCGATGGTAAAGTGAACAACGGTGTAGTTTTGAACCACATAGTTTACCACTTGTTCGGGAGTAAGTGCCGGAGAAGCAAGGATGGTTTGTGCATTAGCGTGGTTGGTTGCAAAAAAACTGCCGATAACGGCGATAGCGACTGCTGCGAAATTCATTAACTTTTTTCATGGTGTTTTGGTTTGGTTTTTTGTTTTTTAAAAATTTTATGTTTTGATTTTGTTTTTGGTTTGGTTTTTTCTTGGCTTTCTTTCGGTTTTCGTTGGTTGGTACATCGGGGCGGAAATTCGTAACCGTTGTTTGGGGGTTTTTTTGAATTATTTTTGAGGGGGTGGTTTTAAGGTTGATTTGTAAGGGGAAGTAGTCGGTACTATATTCAAATACGGCAAGTTAGCATCAGCAAAAGTCGGCTTTATATAAACCTGCTCAGGAACGAGTGCGTTTAAGAACTTGGTATGTCAAGTATTATGCTTCGTTTACTTGACAACTCAAGAGTTTGTATTAGCTTTGCAAAGCAATGACAGTTACACAAAAAATACAAAAATATATCAACAAATTAGCCGAAGGAACTACGTTTAAATACGATCAGTTGGCAGTTGAACCACAGGAATATGTTGCAGCAGCCAAAGCTATTGAGCGACTGATTATAAAAGGTATTATTAAACGGGTTTCAACAGGGGTGTTTTACAAGCCCAAAGAAACCGTTTTTGGTGAACTGAAACCTAACGAGGCAGAACTGCTAAAGCCCTATTTGTTTGAAAAGGGCAAGCGGGTTGCCTACATCACAGGGATATTACTATACAATCGGTTGGGTTTAACGACCCAAGTTCCAAAAAGCATTAAAATTGCAAGCCGAGCTAAAAGGATTACAGTTTTAAGAGGCAACCTGAAAGCAACACCTGTAAAAAGCTATGTGGACGTAACCGATAAAAATTTTTTCTTGTTGGAAATATTGGATGCATTAAAAGACTTCAATAAAATTCCCGATTTAGATAAAAATTCGGCTATTAAAATCATTTCAAAAAAATTGAAAGAGCTAACCCTGACTGAAATAAGGCAATTGATAAAATGCAGTTTGGCTTACCCGCCAAGAGTGCGGGGTTTTGTAGGTGCTTTGCTGGAAAGCATAAACACTTCAACCGACTTGGCGGTATTGAAAAAGAGTTTAAATCCGCTTTCTGAATACGAATACGGAATTGAGAGCATATTATCTACTGCCAAAAATTGGAATATAAAATGAGGTTGCACGAAAACAGAGAACTGTTTATGGATGCGGTGATTGCTGCTTCGCAACAAAAAGGCATACCCGAAATATACATTGAAAAGGATTATTGGGTAACGTATGCCTTATATAATATTTTCAAAAACGAAATTGGAAAGGAATCTGTTTTCAAAGGTGGAACCGCTTTATCAAAATGCTTTGGGCTGATACAACGCTTTTCGGAAGATATTGATTTGATTGTATTGAGAGAAGAAAGTGAAACAGGCAATCAGCTAAAGGGCAAAATCAAAAAGATTTCAAAATGCGTATCGGATGTGCTTCCGGAAATAGAAGTTGTTGGCATAACCAATAAAGTGGGAATGATACGCAAAACAGCACATAGTTACGAAAGGCTTTTTACAGGGCATTTCAGGCAAGTTCGGGATATCATTATTGTAGAATCCACATGGTTAGGACATTTTGAACCTTTCGAAATAGGGCAAGTGAGTTCGCTCATCTATGAAATGATGCTGCAAAACAAGCTTCAAGAAGTCATTGAGGAATTTGGAATGAATCCTTTTGAAGTGTTGGTATTGAACCCGATAAGAACATTGTGCGAAAAAATAATGAGCTTGGTTCGCTTCTCTCAAACACAAGACCCTATTACCGATTTGCGAAATAAAATCAGACATACTTACGACCTACACCTAATGCTGAAAGACAACAATCTTAATGCTTTCTTTCAGTCAGAAGCATTTGATTCGATGCTTTTACGAGTAGCGAATGACGATATTGTAAGTTTCAAAAATAACAATGAATGGTTAGCCGGTCACCCTTCAACCGCAATCATATTTTCTAAAACGGCAGACACTTGGAATAAAATCAAAACTGTTTACACCGGTAGTTTCAGCGAATTGGTATTTGGCGAACTTCCTGCTGAAACTGAAATAATGGATACGCTAACAACCATAGCTGACCGGTTGAAAACAATAGAATGGAACATAAAACCATAATAAATGAGTCCCCAACCAACAAAGGCGTAACCCATTTTAACCAAACGCTAATATATAATCCATATTCAACTAAACAAAAACAGCCCCCGACAAAATCTGTCGGGGGCTGTTGGTAAAAAGGGGTTTGTTAAGAGTTGATTATCCTACGGGAACATAGTTCCACAAACTGATGGTGATAAAGCTTCTGCCGTTTCCATAAGTGCCATAGAGCAGGTAGGTGTCTTTTCCGTTTGCTCCGGGAGTGCCTTTGATAACACCCATAATCTCAATGTTAAACACGGTGGCACCTCTTTTCAGCGTGGCTTCGCCGGCACATCCTGTTCCTTTAAGGGTCAATTCTACCTGATCTTGTTGGTCGAACAAATCATCGGTGTAGTTGGCTTGCGTGTGGTAGCGGTTCGTTGCTGCGCTTTTGAGCGATTTGCAAGCGGCGTTGGTTTTTGCCATGCCGCCGGTTGCCCAGTGCTTACCGGCATGATTTTGTTGTCGGCCGTTTCATTGGAGGCGATGGTAAAGTGAACAACGGTGTAGTTTTGAACCACATAGTTTACCACTTGTTCGGGAGTAAGTGCCGGAGAAGCAAGGATGGTTTGTGCATTAGCATGGTTGGTTGCAAAAAAACTGCCGATAACGGCGATAGCGACTGCTGCGAAATTCATTAACTTTTTCATGGTGTTTTGGTTTGGTTTTTTGTTTTTTAAAAATTTTATGTTTTGATTTTGTTTTTGGTTTGGTATTTTCTTGGCTTTCTTTCGGTTTTCGTTGGTTGGTACATCGGGGCGGAAATTCGTAACCGTGGTTTGGGGGGTTTTTTGAAAAAAGTTTTTAGACAAAAGGCAATAGACTTCGCCTCATTTCAACCTTGAAAAGTATCCTTTAAAAAGCGGCCTTTGCTAAACAGCAAACGGCTCTTGCTAAACAGCAAACGGCTCTTGCTAAACAGCAAGGGTGCTTTGTCGTTTAACAAGAGTGCCTTGTCATTTAGCAAGAGAGGCTTTTCAACCCATATTTTGAGAGGATTTGGAAACAAATCCCCCTTTATCAAACACTTGCTGAAGAGATTGGGTGTGGCAGGAAAAAAAAATGTTTGCAAACGATACTTCTCAAACAACAAAGAATTTATGTAACTCCTTGACAGTCAATACAGTTTCACACTGAACCCACTTCAAAACAACTGAAAATCGCTGAAATTTTCAAGAAACCCGTTTTTATTTCTGTTTTTTTCATTACAAGTAATGATGCTATTTTGTAAATTGTCGCACGCTATAAGGGAATTAAAACAATGGGGACAATTTTCAACTAAAAACCATCCTTCCATTTATTCATTTAAAATTAAAAAACCATGATGCAACATGAGAATTTTAAAAAGAACGGTTTCATTAGAACTTTGGTATTGTTCGTATCTCTTTCTCTTTATATGTGGGGGGGGGGGTAATGTGTTAATGGCTCAACCACCGGTTGAGCTTGACTTTTGCGGGGTGATTGTCAAACAGCCCCTCGGAGGTGGGCAAACCGCTAAATACTTTGATCGTTTCGGTAATGAATATACCGATGACGATTTTCCTTATCCCGGCGATGGTTCCGGCGCTTACTTAGATATGTGCGACAGCGGATATTTTGACCTGACTTTTACAGGCAGTTGGACGAGCGATGAGGAAGAAACAATTTGCAGGGTGTTTAAAGATTTGTCAGATACAATAGCAAATCCTGCAATGTCAACCATAAAAATTTTGATTGATAAAACTTCATTAGATGGAGGTGCATTAGGAACAGGCTCTCCTATTTGGGAAGCCGGATGCGGCATGGCCGACAGTCGTATCATTCAACAGCTAAACAATATATATTCAATGTCAAATCCGGATGGGTATTTGGGCTTGATGGAAATACACCAAACCTCAAATTGGCATACTATTGCTGACGACGATACTTTGCAAATAAATATGGGTATAGACTCATTACATTACGACCTCTATTCTGTTGCTTTGCACGAAGCCTTACATATTTTAGGCATTGCTTCACAAATTGACTTAGACGGTAGCGCTTTGGATGATTTTTATAGCCGGTGGGACAGATTTATTTATTCTGTTCCTTCCGGCAACTATTTATTGGAGCATACCGGATTGACCGATTGTTGTAGCTATCATCAGCTCGACACCATTTATTTCAGTGTCATGCCGGATAGTTTAGAATTTGGTTGTGATTTAAAATTGGCTTTTCGGGATGATGCAGCTAATATTTTAGCTCCGATAAATAACGACGACTACACAGACTTTACCGGAGGTTATACCGTTTTATTGAATAAATTATCGCATTTGGATAACAGATGTAAAGATTCTTTAGGTATAACCGATACAGTAAAATATGTGATGCATCCGGGCATTTTTGCCGGCGAAATAAGAAGAATAGTTTCTGATGCAGAGATGAAAATACTCTGTGCATTAGGCTATCATATCAACAACATGCCCGATGAAGAAGATTGCGAACAAACCTGTGAGATATTTACCAATCCGGAAACCTATCAAATTTATCTAAGTATCACAGACACCCTATTTATTCCTTTTACCGGAACAGGAGGTATTTTTTCCAACGATGTTTTGCCTATAAACTATAATTTTGAATTGGACACAACTTGTTTGTATTTAGGCGATTTGGCATTTAACACAGACAGTATAGGCATATTTTTACAGGCACAGTCAACCGGCATTTTTACATTTTGCTATACCATAAGCGGAACGGGTGAATGTGGCAGTTATTGTCAGACCGAACAGGTTACTGTTTATGTTAACAATTCTCCTGTCGAAACAGAATGTTTCAACCCCGATTGCAATATCATCTGCTTTGGTGATTTTGAGGGGTTCCTAACTTATCCTGATAATAATCTTAACTCATCAAATTATTACAATCAGCTTGGTGTTGCCTCTTATGTTTTTTCTGATTTGACACCGGCTGGCAACACACCTGACATAAAAGTAACCGGAGGAGATAACAATGTTTTGGGTATAGGTTGGATTGACTGCCCAGGCTGTCATAAGGAATCTGCAAGTATTCCCCTTTCACAACCCATTCCTGATGGATGTACTGTAACTGTTAGTTTTAATGCTTTTGTGTTTCAAAAAACCATATCCGATACCGTTACTACTGCTGCCCCCACATTGTTAATTACCGCCCTTACGGATTATCCTTGCCCCGCTTTCCCTTATGAAAGCATAAATTGCATAACGCCCACCGCTACCATTTGTACTCCACCTGTTAATGTGTTCAATATTACCCCCGATTCTTGCGGTATAGTTCTTCAAGACCCCATTGTTACAAGTTCACCGATTAGCGCAATTATCAATCCGACACTCGACACACTTGATTTCACTCAAACACCATTTTATACCTTCACATGGACAAACAATACAGGTTTTGACATTACTACTTTGCTTCTTACCGGAAACAACTCTGTTGGAAATTTTGAAAATGGGAATATTTACATCCAAGCACTTTACATCGATAACCTCGAAGCCACCTTAGACTGCATGAAAAAGGTAACTTTAGAAGCTTACGACATGGATAGTATTTGCATGGGCACTATAGTGGATATACCCTATATCCTCTGCCTCGACAGTCTTGGAGCGGGCGATACTGTTAATGTCATCATGCAAACCAATATTGGCGACATACCCGGATTGACCGTGGTACCCGGCTATAGCGATTTTGATTATACCGGAACGGCTTTTGTTACGCTGACCGATTCCATTCCCTGCGATACCGTTACACTTAGTTTGCAAATTGGGAACTCTTTTACCAACGGGGAGGAGGTGGTTATTACTTCTCAACTCATCAATTTTGATGCCGATTCCAACGAGTTGATATGTACCGATAACAACAGCGAAGGATTAGAAATCGTCTTGACCGTCTATGATTGCGAACTACCACCCGTTTACTGTTTGGACATGCTCGAGTTCTTCACCGTAACTCCCTCATCACCAAATGTCTATTCACTAAATGAGTACGACACTTCCCGGTTGAGCTACTCTCCATCTTCAACGCAGGTCTGGCAACCGGGTTCACACCCGTTTACTGCAATTACCGGCAGTTCGCCCGATTTGTCTTTTAACGTGGACTTGGTTATCCCTACCAACATTCAACTGACCATCAAAGATATGAACCTGTTTTTTGCCCCCGACAAACGCATACTTGTGAAGCCCCGCGCAATCCTAAACCTCGAAAAAACCATTATTGACGGCGTTTGCGATACGATGTGGACAGGCATTCAGGTCGAAGGTCCCGGTATAGATGTTGTTCCAACAGGATCAAACGCAGGTACGCTTAATGCCACAGGATCTAAAATCAGCAATGCAATAATCGGCGCTGCCAATATGAACCTGTCTTTGCTCAACAACAACGAAATAGCAAACACTGACCCTCCTGATAATCCCTATATAAATATATCCTCAATAGCCTTACCGTCTTTGTTCTCCGGCATTGCCAAAAGTACAGGAGGCGGAAGATTAAACATCCACAACTCAACAATGAATAACTGTTTTCAGGATACCAATGTCAGTTGGAACAAAGACGCGCACTATTATTTTTCCAACAATCAATATGCCCATGACGGAGCTCTATGGTACCCCTTCGATACCTTATCTATCGGTCCGGAAGTAGGTGTAAGTGGCCTTTGGATTGGCCGGTTAGTAGTAGAAAACTCCTCTGTATCGCAACACAAATACGGCGTAAGGGCAAACGAAGCCGACTATGTGAAAGTAAACGACAATTTTTTTATTGAAAATATCATCGGCGTTTCTTCCCGTATCTATAACAGCCCAAATAATACGGGATGCGATATATTAAACAACGAATTTACAAACTGCAGGCTCACCGTGCAGACAGACGGTGGCGAAATTTGCGAAGTAATCGGAAATATTTCCAACGAAAACGGCAACAGTATTGATTTTTATGGCGGACAAACAACAGCCGGATTTTATTTCAGAGGCTCGAACATATTGGCACTCAACAACTTTCTGCACCGCTCTCATATTGGTATCATTGCTAATCAGAGTGAAACAAGTGGCAGCCTTATAGCTGGCAATCTGGTGAACAACTCTGTAGTTTCGATTATTTCGGAAGGCGACAACAGCCACGTAAAACTATTCTGCAACCATCTGCTCGATTATCAGGTGTACGGGTTGGACATCCGTCCTTATGGTACATCTAATGGCATTCTTCCGCAACAAGGTCATTGTGATCCAACAGTTCAATCACCGGCCGCCAATACCTTTATTCCCGCGGCCGGTACAGGCGTGTCCGATATTAAATTAGCGGGCCCCATCACCGGCGGCTTTGAAGCGGAAGATTTAGACTACCATGATGTTAATGCAACTTCGCGAACAGATACCGATAACTCTTCTATAGGAGACTATATTCCGACAAATTGTATGGCCAACTTAGAGGAGTTTTGTATAGAAAAAGGCTTCACCCCTTATTCGGAAGTCAGTCAATATGAGGGATGGCAGTTTCTGACAGGTGGTGGAGAAGAACCATCAGATGAACAACTGTCGTTGGACTTTTTGCTCCTGCTTGCCGACAGCAGTTTTAACGAGGCCATGGATTTGGCAAGGCAGTATCAAAATCGACTTGTCGCCCAACGAAAGCTCATTCCTTATTATATCGAAAACGACAGTTTGACTAAGGCGCAAAACATGCTCAATCAAATCAATGCCAACGACACTGAAAATGCCCGTTTTAAAGAGTTTAACCAACTGTTGTTAGACCTACGCAGTGACAATCGCACCATATTCGACATCACTGCCACCGAAGTGGAACAACTGATGGAAATAGCTCAAAGCGATACCAAAACCGGCTATAAAGCCCAGTCTGTTTTATATGCTGCCAAGGGAATAGAGTTTCCGGTAAACCTGCCTGAATTGCCTGAAGGTGGTGGTGAGTGGCAAACGGCTTTTAAAAATGCGACTGAAAGAATATCAAAACTTTACCCCAACCCTACTAATCATACTGCAACAATCAATTATAATTTGCAGAAAGACGACACAGCCGTTTTCTCGCTGTATAGCCCGATAGGGCAGCTATTAGCTACCACTGTTTTAATTGATAGCGGAAAACATTTGATAGATGTGCATAAATATACAGCCGGGCTGTATTTTTATACGGTCAGCATCAACGGAGTTCCTGTTGTTTCTGACAAGTTTGTAATTTTTAAATGATTTTTAAACCATAAATGCCGCGCAACAATAAGATGTGCGGCATTTTAAATATTCGACGTATGCGTTTCTTGACATTTACAATTTTTTTCATTTTTTTTGTTTTATCGACACTGGCGCAGCCTTATTTCTCAAAACAATATTCTTGGGTGAACGTTCAACAGGCAAAAAAAATCATACAGAATGATTCCCTGTACATATTGGGCAGCGACTTTGTAAACATGTCAACAAATTTATGGGTTTCGTGCAACTTAAAAGTAGATATGGATGGAAATAATTGGAACAGAACCGATTATGTTGGAACATATATTGAAAGCAATGCCCGAGACATCTTAAAATATGGAGGCAATAACTTTTTTTTTGTCAACTCGGCAAAAAACCTAAACACCGGAGAAGGGTTTAGTTGGTTTTTATTTTTAAACGAAAATTTAGGTGTTGAAAACACCATTTCAAGTGAAGCATTGGCAAACCAAACTTATTGCGCAAGCTTGACCAATGATAACCAGATTTTGACGGGCGGATGGATACTAAAACCCAGTCAGAGTGGTTTTCATTTATATTTGACTAAACTTGATCCAATATCAGGAGACGTACTAATGGATACTACTTACAGCAATTTATATACGCCATTTACATTAAGCTGGATACAAGACATAACCGCCACACCGGATGGAGGAGCTTATCTGTTGGCCACAATAAACAACGGTGGATTTGATGGAGATATTTCTCTAATCAAAATAGACTCGCTCGGTAACTGGCAATGGCACCAGATTTACGACATCGGCGCAGGTTTATGGGATTCGCAAGACTTTGCAGGTTATATAAAAATTACTCAAGACGGGGGGGTGGTTTTTACGGGTCATAAATCACCTTATATTCAGTATTATGGTGAAATTTTTAAATTAAATGCGGATTTAACCGTTCAATGGCATAGTGAGGAACATTTTTATAATGGTGCCCCTTGTGGAATTATAGAGTTAGCAGATAGTTGTATGGTTGTAGGTGGTTTTGGGGTTTTGCCTCAAACTTCAGGTTCCATGCGTGGCGAAATTGTGAAATTAGATAAAGGCGGCAATACGCTTTGGAAGCGGACTTACGGGGGCAATAAAAACGATTATTTTTACGATGCCATCGTCCAAAACCACGACTACAGCGGCAAAAGCGGGTACGTGCTATGCGGCAGAACCGAGAGCAATTTACCTCCCGGCAGGGCAGATGCCTGGTTGGTGCGCCTCAACTGCATGGGATTGCTCACCAAGCCGGAAGCGTTGTTTTCGCATACTGTCCTTGCAGGTTCGCCGCCCAATGTCATCACTTTCATCAATCAAAGTCAATACGTCTATCCCGACAGCATAGACGGGGGATTTTATCGCTGGAGCTGGGGCGACGGCACTCCTCCCTTTGTTTGCGGTCAAGGATATGAACCCTGCGGAGGCAGCCTTCCCTCCCATACCTATCAGACACCGGGCATCTACGGCGTTACCCTCACCGCCATAGTGTGCAACGACACCGCCACCTACACGCAATACGTATGTGCGGGCAATTACAGTCCGGGGGCGCAGGCATCGTTTGTTGCCGAAGATTTCGGAGGCACGGTGTTTTTTGCCAACACGAGCCAAAACGCCCATTTTGACCAAACGGGCATCAGCATCTGGGATTTCGGCGACGGCAGCTTCCCCTCCTACGAAACCCATCCCCACCACACCTACGCCGAAAACGGCAGCTACACCGTTACCCTGACGGTGGTTGTTTGTGCCGATACTTCGGTTTACACGCAGGAGGTGGTCGTGCAAACGGTAGGCATTTCTGAAATCCCCTCCTCGGAGGGGTTTGGGGTGGGTTCTTTGCAGGTTTACCCCAATCCCGCCCAAAACACCCTGACCTTTGAACGGGTTTCAAAGTCCCCTTTAGGGGATTTAGGGGTGACAGTGGATTTAGGGGTAAGTTTCTACAATCTCACCGGTCAGACCGTCCTGCAAACTACTCTCGCCGCAGGCGAAACCCATAAAACCGTTTCGGTGGCGCATCTGCCGGAGGGGTTGTATGTTTATGTGGTTGAGGATGGCGGTGCTGTTTTGGCGGGGTAAGGTGGCGGTGGTTAGATAGTGAAAAGTGAAAAACTAAAAGTGAAAAGTGAAAAGTGAAAAGTGAAAAGTGAAAAGTGAAAAGTGAAAAGTGAAAACTGAAAAGTGAAAACTGAAAAGTGAAAACTGAAAAGTGAAAACTGAAAACCTGAAAGGCAGGGTGTTTAAAAAACTGATAGTTTTGGCATAACCATGAGGTTTGGCATATACAGGCAATTATCAAAACAACTATATTTGTACGAACTAAATTGTAAAAAATTATGGACACTCAAATCAACCGCACCATATTCGACATCACTGCAGCCGAAGAAGAACAACTGATGGAAATAGCTCAAAGCGACACCAAAACCGGCTACAAAGCCCAATCAGTTTTATATGCTGCCAAAGGAACAGAATTTCCGGTAACCCTGCCTGAACTGCCGGGTGGCGGCGGAGAATGGCAAACGGCTTTTAAAAATGCGACTGAAAAAGTATCTGCTCTCTATCCTAACCCTGCCCAAAACGGCGCAAGTTTCAAACACAGGTTAAATCCTGACGAAAACGGAAGCCTGCAAATCTTCTCCATAACAGGCATAGTCATGGGAACATACAGCTTTAAAGGAGAAGGTATTCATCAGATAGACATTAGCCATTTACAAACAGGGTTGTATTTCTGTAATTTTAAAGTCAATGGAGAAACTGTCCGTATGTCCCGACAGTATATCTTCAAGTAATTTTTCCATTACCCGACAAACTAAGGATACGTATATTTTATTCGAAATATGCGTATCCTTGGCTTGTTCAAATCCTTCATTTATGAAAACATTTATAATTGCTATGCTAATGGCATTGCCTGTATTGCCGTATGCCCAATCTTCCAAATACTTCGACAAATCTTTGAATTGGTTGGACAATAATAATGCACACAAAATTGTGCAAAAAGAGAACGGAGATTATTCGTTAATGTCAACTGCAAAAAATAATGTTACAACTCTTTGGAAACCGTATTTTGTCGAATTGGATGGTTTCGGTAATATACTATCTACAATAGATATTGCACCGGATAGTTTACAGGGAAGGTTCTTTGATGCTCTCCTGTTTGGTGACACCATTATAGGAGTGGGTGCTTTGTTCGTAAGTGAAACGACCACATGGTCTATGAATATTTCTTATCTAAACCAGTCGGGAAATGAATTTGAAAATACAACTATGGCTGGATATTGCGGTGGCAGCAAAGTAGCGTTAGCCTGTGCGTTAAGCACTAATAATCGCTTGTTTGTCGGTGGGTATCAAAGGCTTTGTGGTAACGGGCAAAAACTTCAATTTTTGATTATAGATCCAATAACCAAAACAGTCCTTTTAGATACAATCTATAGCAACTTATTTGTGCCCAATAAACTTGATTGGTTACAAGATATTGTTTCGACACCTGATGGTGGAGCTTATCTTTTGGCTACCATTAACGACGACCTGATAAATAGTGATATTGCCCTTATCAAAATTGATTCATCAGGCAATTGGCTATGGCATCAGATTTACAATCCGACTCCCCCTTCAGTCAGCGGTTTTTCTTATGATATCGCCGGTCATGTTATACTTACATCGGATGGCGGAGTATTGATGAGTTATACAAACGATAAACTTCCATTTACACAACGTAAGAATTTTATTCACAAACTCAATGCCCAACACGAAACAGAGTGGATAGTGGATGAATATTTTACGGGCGGAGCACAACCTTCATTAATACAATTGGTAGATGGTAATTACATTATATCTAACGGCTATTACCGCTTAGAAACAAGTGGTAATTATCAGATTGATGCAGAAATAGTTAAGCTATCTGTTACTGGCGAGTTATTGTGGCGCAGGCAATTTGGCGGCAGCAGGAATGATTACATTTATGATGCTATAGTTCAAAACCACGACTACAGTGGCAAAAGCGGCTACGTGCTATGCGGCAGGAAAGAAAGCGGGCTACCCTCCGGCAGGGCAGATGCATGGTTGGTTCGGCTCAACTGCATGGGTTTGCTCACCGAGCCGGAAGCGTTGTTTTCGCATACTGTCCTTGCAGGGTCGCCGCCCAATGTCATCACTTTCATCAATCAAAGTCAATACGTCTATCCCGACAGTATAGACGGAGGTTACTATCGCTGGAACTGGGGCGACGGCACTCCCCCCTTCGTCTGCGGGCAGGGCTATGAACCCTGCGGAGGCAGCCTTCCCTCCCATACCTATCAGACACCGGGCATCTACGGCGTTACCCTCACCGCCATAGTGTGCAACGACACCGCCACCTACACGCAATACGTATGTGCGGGCAATTACAGTCCGGGGGCGCAGGCATCGTTTGTTGCCGAAGATTTCGGAGGCACGGTGTTCTTTGCCAACACGAGCCAAAACGCCCATTTTGACCAAACGGGCATCAGCATCTGGGATTTCGGCGACGGCAGCTTCCCCTCCTACGAAACCCATCCCCACCACACCTACGCCGAAAACGGCAGCTACACCGTTACCCTGACGGTCGTAGTTTGTGCCGATACTTCGGTTTATTCGCAAGAGGTGTTTGTGCAAACGGTCGGAGTAGCGGAAAATTGAGGCTGTCTAAAAAGCCCCTCAAAAAGCAGTTCTCATAAATCAAAAAAAGTGATTTAAATATTTTTTTATGAGGGAAAGAAACTGTAACTTTAGGAATAAAAACAAGCGAAATGAAACCACAATTTAAAGCCATACCCGCCAATAAGTTAAGCCTGTTTCCTGAAAACATTTTTGACAAGATACCGGCAAACCATCCCGTTATGTTAGTAAATGAATTGGTGGATGGTTTGGATATAGACCACATAATCAAGCAATATAAAGGCGGAGGTACGACGAGTTATCATCCCCGCATGATGTTAAAAGTATTGTTCTACGCCTATTTAAACAATATTTATTCGTGTCGTAAAATCGAAAAAGCGTTACATGAAAACATTCATTTTATGTGGCTTTCGGGGAATAGCCTTCCCGATTACAGAACCATCAATTATTTTCGGGGCAAAAGGCTGAAGGGGAGTATTCAGCAGTTGTTCGGGGATGTGGTTCGCATGTTACAGAAGTTGAAATATGTCAGCCTTGAAGTCCAATACATAGACGGTACGAAGATAGAATCGGCATCCAATCGTTATCGTTTTGTGTGGAAAGGGAGTGTAGAGAAAAACAAAGCGAAATTGGAAAAGAAAATACAGGCAATCTTGTCGGTAATAGAATCACAGATTAAAGAAGACCAATCGGAACCGGATGGGGAGGATACCTCCAAAGCCATTGACAGCAAAGAGCTAAAAGAAATGCTGTCAAAGTTGAACAGCGAAATAAAAGACAAAGACAAAACCATCCAAAAGCAGTTAAAAAAGTTGGCAGAAGAACACCTGCCCAAATTGGAGCAATATGAGCAACAGTTGGAAACGCTTGGCGGGAGGAACAGCTACAGCAAGACAGATGAGGATGCTACCTTTATGCGCTTGAAAGATGACCACATGCAAAACGGTCAGCTGAAACCGGCTTACAATGCACAAATCAGTACCGAAGATCAGTTCATTACCCATTACAGCATCCACCAAACGCCTGGCGACACCACGACTTTAGAAAAAGCACCGCGACGGTTTTGAACAACAATACGAAACCCAAAGCAAAGAAATATCAGCCGATGCAGGTTATGGAAGCGAAGAGAATTACGAAATGCTGGAAAACAAACAAATAGCCGCTTATGTGAAATACAATTATTTCCACCATGAGCAAAAAAAGGCTCAAAAGAATAATCCATTTCTGGTTCAGAACTTATACTACAACAAACAGGAAGATTATTATGTATGTCCGATGGATAAAAGGATGGAGTTCGCCGGAAAAGGCAAACGGATAAGTTCCAATGGTTATGAATCAGAATTGCATTATTATGAAGCCAAACATTGTGAAGGGTGTCCGATGCGGGAAATGTGCCACAACTCACCCGGAAACAGAAGGATGGAAGTCAGCCATAATCTGAACCGGCACAGAGACAGAGCAAGAGAACTGCTTACTTCCCCAAAGGGTTATACTACCGGAGCAAACGACCGGTAGAAGTAGAAGCAACATTCGGACAAATGAAAAGCAACAACAAGTTCACAAGGTTCACATTAAGGGGCTTGATAAGGTTGCTATTGAATTTGGGTTAATGGCAATAGGGCATAACTTGAGAAAATTGGCAAAGAAGAAGGGAAATGCACAAAAAAACGGTCAAAATCCCTCATATACCGACCAAAATCAAGCAATAGTACTCCACTTTATCATTTTTGATAGTGCATGGGACATAGCCGCTTAATTATCAGCTTAAATTAACCCACAATGTGGATGCTTTTTAGACAGCCTCTTTGGGGTGGGTTCTTTGCTGGTTTACCCCAATCCCGCCCAAAACACCCTGACCTTTGAACGGGTTTCAAAGTCCCCTTTAGGGGATTTAGGGGAGACAGTGGATTTAGGGGTAAGTTTCTACAACCTCACCGGTCAGACCGTGCTTCAAACTACTCTTGATGTTGGCGAAACCCATAAAACCATTTCGGTGGCGCATCTGCCGGAGGGGTTGTATGTTTATGTGGTTGAGGATGGCGGTGCTGTTTTGGCGCGGGGTAAGGTGGCGGTGGTTAGGTAGGAGGCAGTAGTTTGTTGTTACCATCAACACTCAAACCCCCAAAAACAAAAACAGCCCCCGACATAATTTGTCAGGGGCTGTTGGTAAAAAGGGGTTTGTTAAGAGTTGATTATCCTACGGGAACGTAGTTCCACAAGCTGATGGTGATGAAGCTTTTACCGTTTCCGTAAGTGCCATAGAGCAGGTAAGTGTCTTTTCCGTTTGCTCCGGGAGTGCCTTTGATAACACCCATAATCTCAATGTTAAACACGGTAGCACCTCTTTTCAACGTAGCTTCGCCGGCACAACCTGTTCCTTTAAGGGTCAGTTCTACCTGATCTTGTTGGTCGAACAAATCATCGGTGTAGTCGGCTTGTGTGTGGTAGCGGTTCGTTGCTGCGCTTTTAAGCGATTTACAAGCGGCGTTGGTTTTAGTCATGCTTCCGGTAGCCCAGGTGCTGACAGGCATGATTTTGTTGTCGGCTGTTTCATTGGAGGCGATGGTAAAGTGAACAACGGTGTAGTTTTGAACCACATAGTTTACCACTTGTTCGGGAGTAAGGCTCGGAGAAGCAAGGATAGTTTGTGCATTAGCGTGGTTGGTTGCAAAAAAACTGCCGATAACGGCGATAGCGACTGCTGCGAAATTCATTAACTTTTTCATGGTGTTTTGGTTTGGTTTTTTGTTTTTTAAAAATTTTATGTTTTGATTTTGTTTTTGGTTTGGTTTTTTCTTGGCGTTCTTTCGGTTTTCGTTGGTTGGTACATCGGGGCGGAAATTCGTAACCGTGGTTTGGAGGTTTTTTTCAACTTTTTTTAAATTTCCTCTGATATATACAAAGTACCATCTTACTAAAGCTCAAAAAATATTATCGTAGAACTTTTTTGTCGAATTAGAAAAAATGACTACCTTTGACTTGATTAATCAACGTTCTAAAACGTATTATGAGAATACCGAGAAATGGAATTAAGAATAACCAAACCCAATGATTACAAAAGAATCTGCCTTTGAGAAAATTAAATCGTTAGTTCAACGATTTAACGAACAAAAAGTATCTTACAAAAACAAAGACTACAACGAAACACAAACAAGACGTGATTTCATTGACCCTTTTTGGAAAGCTCTTGGATGGGACATTGACAACGAAAATGGTTATGCAGAAAGTTATCGGGAAGTAATACACGAAGACCGTGTGAAAATTGGCAAGGCAACCAAAGCACCCGACTACTCATTCAGATTAGTTGGCGGAAAACGACTTTTCTTTTTAGAAGCTAAAAAACCAAGTGTTGTTATCAAAGACGAAATAGCACCTGCATATCAAGTTCGCAGGTATGGTTGGAGTGCAAAAATGGCAATCAGCGTTATCTCCGACTTTGAAGAATTTGCCATTTATGACTGCACCAAAAAACCAAATCCAACAGATAAAGCAAGTAACGGTAGAATAAAGTATTTGATATATACCGACTATTTGAACGAGTTCGATTTTATTTGGGACACGTTCAGCAAAGAGAAAGTTCTTAAAGGGAGTTTCGATAAGTACGTTACGAGCGACAAAAACAAAAAAGGAACGACCACCGTTGACCACGAGTTTTTACAATCGCTCGACTTATGGCGGGTCGAACTTGCAATGAATATAGCACTTCGAAACAAAAACATTTCCGAAGAAGAATTAAACTTCATTGTTCAACACACCATTGACCGCCTTATCTTTCTTAGAATTGCCGAAGACCGAAGCGCTGAAGCTTATGGCGAATTGCAAAACTGCATTAAATCAGGCGATTATTACCAAAACTTGCTTAACAACTTTCATATTGCCGACCAAAAATACAATTCGGGGCTTTTCGATTTTAAAAAAGACAAACTCAGCGACAAAATACTGATTGACAACAAAGTTGTTAAAAAAATTATATCAGAATTGTATTACCCTGTTTGCCCTTACGAATTTTCGGTGTTGAGCGTGGAAATTTTAGGAAGTGCTTATGAACAATTTTTAGGAAAACAAATCACACTTTCCAAAAATGGGAAAGCCGTAATTGAAGAAAAACCCGAAGTCCGCAAAGCAGGCGGTGTTTATTACACCCCGCAGTACATTGTAGATTACATTGTAAAAAATACCATCGGAAAATTAGTTGAAAACAAAACGCCCAATGAAGTAAGCAAAATTAAAATTGCCGACCCAGCCTGCGGCAGCGGCAGTTTTTTGATTGGTGCGTACCAATTTTTGCTGAACTGGCATAAAGATTTTTATACGCAAACCGGTAAACAATCAAAAGGAAACAAAGACAATCCACTTACACCAACCGGTGAACTAACGACCGCCGAAAAGAAACGAATTTTGCTCAACAACATTTACGGAGTTGATTTGGATAGCAACGCAGTTGAAGTAACCAAATTGAGTTTGCTTTTAAAATGTATGGAAGGCGAAACCAAAGAAACAATAGAAGCACAAGCCAAACTCTTTCATGACCGCATTTTGCCGACTTTGGACAACAACATAAAAAGCGGGAACTCTTTAATTGACGTGGATTATTACGACAACAAACTTGATTTTGGCGAGGAAAGAAAAGTAAAACCTTTCTCTTGGCAAAAAGCATTTCCTGAAGTGTTTGAAAGACATATTCCGATAGATGAAACCTTGACTTTTAAAAAACAATTTCAGCGGGTAAAAAAATTGGCTCTTGACACCGATAAGCTAATTTCTTTTTATGGACCGAAAGAACCACAAGCTACCTACCAAAAAAGAAACGGGGGCTTTGATGTAATTATCGGAAATCCGCCCTATGTAAAGGTTACTGATAAACATCTTTTAGACTATTTCTATCAACATTATACCCATCAGGACTATCAACAAGATTTGTATTTACTGTTTTTAGAAAAATATCAAACACTTTTGCTAACCGGTGGAAAATTAGGTATAATCATTCCGAATACCTGGCTGCAAAGCATCAAATTTCGCAACATTAGAAAATATCTTACCGCCGAATATTATTGGGAAAGAATATTGCATATCAACGAACATATTTTTAAAGCCGTTGTGGATACGCATGTTTTGATTTTTGAAAAGAACGATTTTATTAAAAATGAAGAAGTGGAAATAGATATTTTTGAAAAAGGTATTTTCAAACACCATCAATTTATTGACCAAATTCAACTGCCCGATAATGGAGATATCATCAACATTTTAGCCAAAGAAGAAGAAAAGAGTCTGTTTGAGAAAATTAAAAATAAATCTTTTTTAATTCAAGAGATAAGCACTGTTTACAACGGTGTTAAGCCATTTGAAAAAGGGAAAGGAAATCCGCCACAAACAGCAGAAACAGTGCAACTAAAACCTTATGTTGCTGAAAATCAATCAAAGCCGCAAAAAGGAAACAACTGGCTGCCATTATTAAGAGGAAGTTTAATGAACAGATTTGTTAACTTTTGGAACAACAATAGCTGGATTGATTATGGTGTTTGGCTTGCTGCACCAAGAAACCCAATAATTTTTAAAGCTGATGAAAAAATTGTTGTTCGTCAGACTGGCGATAGAATTATCGCAACAATTATCGGAAAAGATATAATTGCGAGAGATAATTTACATATAATAATTTCAAAAGAAATTAGCCATAAATTTATTTTAGCTTTACTAAATTCTAAGCTAACAGATTTTTATTATCAACAAATCAATCCTGAACGCGGCGAAGTTTTAGCACAAGTAAAAAAAGGACATGTTGAACAGTTGCCAATTCCCAAAAAGGTTTCAGACAAACAACGAAATGAACTCATAAAACTTGTCGGACAACTTTTGCAACTCAACGAAGATAAACGGGAACTAACCTTAGAAAGCCAAAAAGAACAATTACAACACCAAATTGACCACGCAGAGAGCAAAATAAACGATTTGGTTTACCAAATTTACGAACTGACGGAAGAGGAAATTCGAATAATAGAAGAACAAGGGTAATTTTTTGGACTTTTTACCCTTGTATTGAAAACGAGCGTAAATCTTACGCTTGAACAAAATAGCCTCTAACGATTTTACCCTACCACATAATCAAAACAATAGGGGGGCCAAATCGAAAAACAGCGACCATGCCTGCATTTTAGGCATACCAGTTTTTGTTTTTAGCAAAATATGGAGGTGAAATGGGTCAAAAATGTTTCAATTTTAAAGAAGAAAATTGCTTTTTTGCTCCATAAAATTGCAATTTTTAAGAAGAAAAAGACAATTAAAATGTCTGAAAAGACAGTTAGCCTGTCTCAAAAGACAATTAAAATCTTTTACATCATAATTTTAAAGGAAAAAACCGCAATTGAAAAGATAAAAATGATGATTAAAGCTCCGAAAATTCATTTTTAAATCCCGGAAATTGTAATTAAATCTTTAGACATTGCAATTTTAATCTTTAAAATTACAATAAAAATTCCTTCTAAATCTTATTTTTTCGGCAATTTGCGCGCTAAATACTAAAGTATAGTTATATCGGGCCGGTTGTTGCCTTTAAAAATAAGTAGAAAAACCAAGTTGAATTGCTCCCGTTTTAGCAGGAGGGTTGCCTAATAAATCTCTTTGTTGTTGAACCCGGTAGTTAAGGCGGATAACGGTGGTTCCGGCAGGTCGAAATGCAACAGAAGGCACAATTGCCCAAATATCATCTGCAATGTTAGTGCCTGTTTCTTTAAATTTACCTTGATTGTAATCGGCATATTCAAGGCGTGCTCCGAGGTTTAGTTTTGCATTATCCCAACCCAAAAATTTCCATTTAAACAAGGTGCCGACAATATCAATATAACCTCCTGCCTGTTGGTCTCCATATTGTTGTGAATAGGTTTCAGGAACATCCACCAACACTTTTACCACTTCACCGGTTATGTTCAGCCGTCCTTTAATCAAAGAAGTGTTGAAGTCTATGGCAACGGCACTTGCGCTTCTTTTTCGGTCTAATATCAGCCCATCATCCCTCCATTTGTTGTAAATTCCGGTCATGCAGGATAGCCCGATCTCTCCGGCATTGCGGTTTCTAATGGCTAATTTTCCGGTAAACATGGGCAGTCCGCTGTTGTTTTCTTCAAATCTTGCTAAGTTTTGTTTTCCGGCTGCCAACGAAGTCCGGTTTTCTTCATTGTCAATAATTCTGTTGTCAAAACCATTGGTAAGATAGGTTTCATAGCCTAAAACCCATCTTCCGGTAAAATATTTGCCATGAATCCCAAAGCCCGCATTGGACAAAGTTGAAGGAATAATACTGGTTGCTGCAATAGGTCTGTCAATAAAATCCCAAACCGGCCCGTCGTGGTTTTGGTTGAATGCCCCGATAGGGTTCATCACAATGCCGCCTCTTAATTTCAAAAGCGGGTGAAACTCGATGTCCATGGCAGCAAATTCGATATTGATTTCTTTGGTGCCGTCTTCAAATTCCAGTTCAGAAAGAAACTTTATTCTTTTGGCAATGGTAGAAGAAAAAAACAAGGTGAATCGCCTTGCCTGAAAAGACAACCCGTCTGAAATTCCATCGGTAGATTCGTATTGGGTATTCGCTTCCAGATAACCGCCCAAGGCAACGGGCAGTTTGCCTGCGGTGAGAAACGGACGATTGTAAACTGCGTCCATGTTCAACTTCTTTCCCGAGGTATCTGCCGGAACTCTCTGAATAAGTTTCACCGTATCGGTCTGTGCGTTTGCCTGTATCAAGACTAACAGGAAACCCAAAGAGCAGATCAGGTTTTTAAAGGTATATGTAAACATTATCG
The DNA here is from genome assembly GCA_016700115.1 of Sphingobacteriales bacterium. Classification (NCBI taxonomy): domain Bacteria; kingdom Pseudomonadati; phylum Bacteroidota; class Sphingobacteriia; order Sphingobacteriales; species Sphingobacteriales bacterium. The sequence goes on from CP064999.1 coordinate 1,069,011, forward strand.
TGGTCTGTTTTAATTATAAATGATTGCAGGTTTTGCTCTGCAGGCGGATTTTGTACGACCCCTTTGTTGTCAAACTCGCTGCCATGACAAGGGCATACCAGAAAATCTTTTTGTGGTTGCAACTCGCAACCTTTATGGGTACATTCCATCAATAGTGCCGAATAATTTTCATTTTCAAACCGATAAATACAAATCGGGTAATTGTATTTATCCACTTTCACCAAGACATATTTACGGAACATTGTTTTGTCTTTTTTCACCTGTACAAATTCTGATTTGCTGATGGTGATTAACCCGCTTGTCAAAACAGTTTTAGCGAAATAGTTGGTACTTGCACAACCTTGCAGAATTGTTGACATTGCCGCTCCTCCTAAACAAGCATAGCAACAAGTTTTGATAAATTCTTTCCTGTCCATTACAAAGATTTTAAGAATTTGATTAAATTATCCTTATCTCCCTGAGAAAGGTTTTGGTATTGTGTTTTGCTACCGGTTGCTTCTCCTCCGTGCATCAGGATGGCCGCTTCGATGCTTCCTGCTCTCCCGTCGTGCATTAAAAAATAGTTTCCCCCCTGCGAATTTGGAGAAAGCCCCAAGCCCCACAAAGGAGGGGTGCGCCATTCATAGGTTTTTGCGTTGCCTTCGGTGTAGCCGTCGTCGAGTTCCGTTCCCATATCGTGTAAAAGCAAATCGGTAAATGGGTGAAATTCTTTTTCAGAAAGCGAAGCAATGGGTGAAAAACCGGTTTTTAAGGTGGGCTTGTGGCAAGATGCACAATTGATTTGGTTAAAAATCTGATAGCCCTGAATTACTTGTGCCTCGTTTTGATTTCTTTGAATAGGTGCTTTCAGTGTTTGCAAGTAAAATTCCACATCATGAAGGGTTTGAGTTGATACTTCGGGGTCAATTTCCTGTCCGCTGAATACATCATGTGGATTAAATAGCGAAGTAATGCCCATATCTTCATTATAGGCATTGACGGTTTGATGCAACAAGTTAAAAGCGGCCGCTTTTTTACCAAAACGCCCGATGTATTTGCCGTTTTGAGAAACAGCATTTGAGTTAGGGGTGATATAAGCCGGTAGGTCAATCCAGTTTGGCACCCCGGAAATGCCGTCTCCGTCAGTATCTTCCGGATCAGACATTGCCATAATATCTGCATCTGATACCAATGACAGATAACCCAATCCTGTAACGGCAGGGGGGGTGAATTTTGAAAAAGTAGCTCCTTCCGGAATTTGTTCAGGGGTAAAACCGGGCAAAGCCCTGTTTTGTAATTGCGGGCCTCCCAAATGCAGGAACTTGTTGCCTGTTTCGTCTGTCTGTCCAAAACGGGTCAAGGTTGAAAATGGATGGCCTTTTCCGTCTCCGGCATGACAGCTTCCACAACTGTTGGTAACGAAAATAGGGCCCAATCCTGTTTCAGAAGTAAATATTTCATCATTAAATGCAAAATCTCCGGATAAGAACCGGATAGATTGCTGATTGCTCAACCCTTCTACCGGTCCATCAAGAATCTCCTCTTCCAAAGGTTGCTGTGGCATTATTTTTTCACAGGAAACAAAAAGGATGGTTAATAAACAAATGGCTGAAATAAAAAGTAGTTGCTGTCTATTCATTTTACGGACTAAATTAGTTTGATGAGGCAAAGGTAAATTATTAGATTATACTAACAAATCTATTTTAAAATTTTTTTTGAAGATTAAGGGGCTATTAACTTTAATGGTTAACTTTGCCGCATGAATTCATTGGCAGAAGAAAATTACCTGAAGGCGTTGTTTACCTTGTCGAATGACAAAGGTGAAGTCAATGTAAATGAACTTTCAAAGCGGTTAGAGATAAAAATGCCTACTGTTACCAGTATGATGAAAAAACTGGCAGGCAAGAACTTAGTGCATTACGAAAGCTACAAACCCTTGCGGCTTACCGAAAAAGGGAAAAAAGAGGCTGCGCTGATTATTCGCAAACACCGCTTGACAGAAATGTATTTGGTAGAAAAAATGGGGTTCGGCTGGGAAGAGGTGCATAATATAGCTGAACAGGTTGAGCATATTCAATCTCCCGAATTTTTTGAAAAAATGGACGAACTGTTGGGCTATCCCAAAATTGATCCGCATGGTTCTCCAATTCCCGACAAACAAGGAAATGTGGTTTGGAAAGAATATATCAAACTGAGCGAATGTAAACCGGGGGATACGGTCATGCTGACTGCGGTCATCAACACTTCCAATGAGTTTTTAAAATTTTTAAACAGCCGCGAATTGAGCTTAGGTGTCAAAATGAAGATCCTATCGGTGGAACCGTTTGACCAAACCATGGTCGTCAGTTTTGGAAACCGTCTGTCTGAAACTTTGAGCCACAAGGTTACTGAAAGCCTTTTGGTGGAGACGGTATAATATCGCTTTTAAAATTGGTCGTATAGCGCACATAAAAAAGGGAAGACGGCGAGTCTTCCCTTTGTGTTTATGTGTTTTCATAAACAACTATCTATAACAATTAACATTCTTTGCCGGTTGGTTTTCCGGTGGTTTAATGATGATGTGTGGCATAATCAATCATGCCCTGAAAATCTACGACAACAGCCGGTTCGTCGCCCACAACCCAGGCATCATGTCCGGAAGGCAGGAGAGAAATATCGCCGGGTTTGCAGTCAAATTCGGTTCCGTCATCCATCACTACATGAAGAATACCGGACACATGATATTGAAAATGAGGGGCTTCGCAACTATGCGTTTTTGCAATCGGCTGAACAGACGTTGCCCATCTCCAACCGGGCTCAAAAATTCCTCTTCCTATAACAGCCCCACCCACTTTTATCAGTTCAAGTCTTCCTTTTGGAAATTCACGCACTTCGTCAGGTGTTCCGAAGTTTTTCCATTCCGCTGCGTTTGATTTGTTTGTCATGGTTTCCATAATATTTAGTTTGATTTTTTGATACTGCAAAGTAACTGCATAAAAAACGCACAGAATTGTAAATATTACGGCAATGTATGTATAAAATTACCTTTTTTTGCGAAGTTCCAACGGTGACAGACCGGTTCGCTTCTTAATGAAATGGGTAAAATGGGGTTGGTCGTCAAATTTCAGGTAATAAGCAATTTCTGAAACCGACTTGTCAGTTGAATATAACTGCACTTTGGCTTCAAGCAACAGCATTTCCAGAATGATTTGCAAAGGAGACCGTCCGAATGTTTTACTCACAGAGTCTGAAAGGTATTTGGGAGAGATGCTCAGTTTTTCTGCATACTCGTTCACCGTGCGGAGGTCAATAAAATGTTTTTCCACCAACAACTTAAAACTGTTGGCTATTTGTTCTTGTCTGCTCAAATTCTTACTCAACTCTTTTACGTGTTTCCGGTAAATTTCGCGAACTCTTAGCAGCAAAATGAGAATATGATTGCATAGCAGAAAATTCTTTTCGGCCGAATAACGCTCATACTCCTCAATGATGTTTGTAAATGACGACTGAATCAAGGAGCTTTCCATGTCATTGAGGTTGAAGATATGTGGCGAATCGAAGTGAAAAAAGGGAAATTCTTCGGTAAACGGCCTTGAAAGCTGAGGTTTCAGCAATTCGGATTTAAAATGAATGCAGTAGCCTTTACAATTTTTAATATGGTCGCTGGCATACAGCATGTTTTCCGGCACAATGACCAAATCGTTTGGATTTAGTTGAAGGTGGTCGGCTCCAAGTTTTACATCATGCTCGCCTTCCAACAGTAAATACAACAGGCAAAATTGCCTTCTTAATGCCGGAATGGAATCACAGTTTTTGTGTTTGTCTTCGAGTGTGCCCGGCATGACCATCATGTTGATGTCATATGGCTTGGCATCGCGGTTTATCAACCGTTCAAACATTTCGAGCGATGCGATATTCAATATCTCGTTTTTCTTTTTCACATTGTAAATATACAAGTAAAAATATTACACAGAGAAAATTAAAAAACCTCCGTGTAACTCTGTGCAGCCTCTGAGAACCTCTGTGAAAAGAATAGCACAGAGAACCACAGAGTTTTTTTGCACAGAGAACCACAGAGAAAATAAAATACCTCCGTGTAACTCTGTGCTGCCTCTGTGAACTTCTGTGAAAAGATTAGCACACAGAACCATAGAGAAAATTAAAAAACCTCCGTGTAACTCTGTGTTGCCTCTGTGAACCTCTGTGAAAAGAATAGCACAGAGAACCACAGAGAAAATTAAAAAACCTCCGTGTAACTCTGTGCTGCCTCTGTGAACCTCTGTGAAAGATTAGCACAGAGAACCATAGAGAAAATTTTAAAACCTCCATGTAACTCTAAGATGCCTCTGTGAAAGAATAGCACAGAGAACCACAGAGATTTTTTGCACAGAGAACCACAGAGATTTTTTGCACTGAGAACCACAGAGAAAATTAAATACCTCCGTGTAACTCTGTGCTGCCTCTGTGAACCTTTGTGAATGAATAGCACAGAGAACCACATAGTTTTTTTGCACAGAGAACTTTAGAGAAAATTAAAAAACCTCCGTGTAACTCTGTGCTGCCTCTGTGAACCTCTGTGAAAAGAATTGCACAGAGAACCACATAGTTTTTTTGCACAGAGAACTTTAGAGAAAATTAAAAAACCTCCGTGTAACTCTGTGCTGCCTCTGTGAACCTCTGTGAAAAGAATTGCACAGAGAACCACAGAGTTTTTTTGCACAGAGAGCCACAGAGAAAATTAAAAAACCTCCATGTAACTCTGTGCTGCCTATGTGAACCTCTGTGAAAAGAATTGCACAGAGAACCACAGAGTTTTTTTGCACAGAGAGCCACAGAGAAAAATAAAAACCTCTGTGTAACTCTGTGCTGCCTCTGTGAACCTCTGTGAAAAGAATTGCACAGAGAACCACAGAGTTTTTTTGCACAGAGAACCACAGAGAAAAATAAAAACCTCCGTGTAACTCAGTGTTGCCTCTGTGAACCTCTGTGAAAAGAATAGCACAGAGAAAATAAAAAAACTCTGTGTTAAAGTATATATCGTTTGATACCTTTTTTCAATAAAAGTACATTGAAATTGAGGAGTAACCCTATAGATTTGTTTGCTAACCTCATGTAGGTTAATATTTGGGCTTCATGTACCGGATTAAAAGCGTCGATTGATTTTAACTCGACTACAACAGAATTTTCGACCAAAATATCTATTCTATAGCCTTGCTCCAGTCGCAGTTCTTTGTAAACTATTGGTACGGCAACCTGACGCAGTATAGTCAATCCCGACGTTATTAGCTCGTAGCTTAAACATTCTTCGTAAACCGATTCTAATAGCCCGGGGCCCAATATCTTGTGAACTTCTATTGCGCAACCTATAATCTTCTCAGTAATTTGATTTGGTTCCATTGGATTGAATTTAAGAGGATTCTCTTTTTTTGTTTTCACCGAGGAGCACAAAGTTAATTATTTACTTTTTTGTATAACTCAACAAGGCTGCCACAAATATAAGATAAGACGGTCGTGTTTTTTCTTCTATATTATAGATATTTAAGCGACATTGACCAAATCTGTTGGCATAAACCCGTCTGCGAATTGAGTATTAAAAATTGAATCGGGCGATTTTCGTACCAATTTAATAACTGTTTTGACCGTAAAACGCGTATTACAGAGTATTTTGAGGTCTAAAATGCTAAAGTTAGGGTTATTGTATTTAACCTGATATTGTGCCTGCAAAATTTTAGCCGTCAAGGTAGCGGTAAAGCATAGATTAACAAAATTGGTCAGATTTTTCGAGGTGTAGTTTTTGAAATCGGATAGTCCGAAAAATTGTTTGGCATCCCGAAAGTCAAACTCAATCTGAAAACGCAAACTATAATAATCTATCATAGTTTGCCAGTCGAGGTTAGGGTCGGTGGTGCAAAATTTAGAGAAGGCTACTTTTTTGGGTTTTCAAATTGGTTATTTTTACTATCCCCACATTTAACAGGTTTTTGCTTAAGGATTTGTTGTAACAGGGCAGTTGCCATATCTGAGTAAGGAGACCATTTTCGGTTTTGGTGTCTTTCAGTTCTTGGTTATCAAGGTTGTTCAAATCTACTTTTTCTCCGTATTTTTTGGGTCTTCCCCGATGTTTTGGGGCTACTGGGTCTGAGTAGGCATAGACGAGGGCGGCATTTACAGGCAAACGGGTAATCAGGTGAAGTCCGGTCTTTGTTACCGCAGAGAAATAATCTGCCGAGGCATAAGCACAGTCTGCTACCATATAGGTCAGGTTGATGCCCGGTAAGCACGAAAGCAACTTGTTTAACAAGGCGGTGAATGCCCGAAAGGATGCCGTAGGATTGGGCTGCTTGGGTCGGTTTTTGCTGCCTTGCTTCCTGCCACGAACCAAACATCTGCCTTCGGCACTGCGCGCTTGCCAGCTAATGCCTTCTTTTTCTGTTCCGCTATCCGCTTCCTGTCCCCCTCTGTCTGTACGACTTGCTCTACCACCATCGGATATGATTTCCGTTTCCCCACAGCTATCAGAGAAGCACAAAAAAAACAAATCCCGAATATGGGGCATTTCTGAATGCTGCTCCAAAACTTCGACAAACCATAGGTCTTGTCCCGACTTTTCCCTTCTACCACTTCGTCTATGGCTATAATATAATTCTCCTCCGGTTGATACACCCACTTCAAAAACAACTTCATACGAATGCGCTCCCACAGGTAGTCCTCTGACATAAAACGAAACCAAGTGCGAACAGAGTAGTTACTATAGCGGCATAAACTCCGTACACTTACTCCATATCGAATACACATAAAACAGTACAGAAAATCCCTTAATTGTAATATCTTTGCTACTGACAGGATGTCTTTATATAACTCTAAAGGCAGAATGTTGGGAGGCATATACTTTGATTTTGGGTTTGCAATTCGCAAAATTACAAAGATATCGCCTCCCTTCTTTTTTTTAATGTGTGGCAGCCATGTTGATAACTATGTGCGATTAACTATATGAACTTCTGTACAAAAAACTCCTATATAACTCCTCTGCAACAAATATACTTTGAGCAGCCTTCTTTTTCAGAAATGACTAAGTTTAAATACCTATTCAAATCAAGTGCAATTATTAAACCAATGTTAGGTTTATACGGGATTTAGTAATTCTAAGTTCTTTAGAAAAAAATATTTTTCCTGTTTCATCTGTGAGCACTAAACTTATCCTAACTTTGTAGTTGCAACATTAATTATTGGGCTAATCGGCTGCTATCCGTGCATTTATGAAAATAGTTTTTAAAACCCTATTTGCTTTTTGCCTTTTGATAGGGATGATGTTTGTTTTTGATTCGTGCAAGCACGACCCGATATGGCCTGATGACAACATTCCTACCGACACTATTCCCGAAGATACCATTCCAAACGATACCATCGTTACCCCGCCGGATACAACACAAACCGGAAATCCTTGTGAAGCGGGCATCATTTACTTCGAAAAAGATGTGCTGCCCATACTGCTTTCCAACTGCGCAACAAGTGGTTGCCACGATGCAATTACTCAAGCCGAGGGAATAATATTGGATACCTACGACAATGTTGTAGAGACTTCCGAAGTAACCGCCTACAACCTTGTTGGAAACACATTGTACCGCACGATTACCGAAAACGACAACGCCAAACTCATGCCTCCGCCACCGGAACCCCCTTTGAGCAATCACCAAATTGTCATTATTGCACAATGGATATTGCAAGGGGCTAAAAACCTTGTTTGCGATGATAACCCGCCTCCCTGCGATACCGAAAACGTCAGTTTCTCGGCAACTGTTCAACCCATCATTCAAAACTATTGTATCACCTGTCACGGCGGAGATTTCCCATTAGGAGACTTACTGCTGACCAATTACACCCAAATTTCAACAACAGCCTTATCCGGCAGCCTGCTCAGTGCATTAAAGGGAGAAAACGGATATATACAGATGCCTTATCTGCAACCACAACTCAACCCTTGTTTTATTGAACGCATAGAAGCATGGATCAACAACGGAGCGCCGAATAATTAAACCAATATCCACCATGAAAGCGTTGAAATTGATCGCCGTTTGCCTGCTTTGTATAGGGATTGTTTCCTTTATTGTATTGCTTGTCCAACATTTTTTCTAACCAATATAAATTGCACAATCATGAAAAAAAACATGGGTAATTTAGATCGCATTATTCGGATAACAGTAGCAGCAGTTATTGCCATTCTGTATTTTATGAACATCATCAGCGGCACTGTGGCAATTGTTTTAGGTGTTTTAGCCCTTATTTTCGCACTTACCAGTACTATCAGCTTTTGCCCTTTGTATTTGCCTTTCGGCATTTCCACCCGGCCCAAAAACGAGGCGTAAAAACCTTGTTTGTAAGTGGCGGAGAAGGAACTTTCTAACTAAAATGGCGTGTTCTCTCATGATGCACGATGAAAAGTTAGCAACTGTTATCCAAAGGGTAACAGAACGATTGTTTTATGCCCCTATTCAACCCCAAAAACAGAAGCATCAATCATACATTTTCATTCAACAACTGCATCGCTTTTGAATAGCAAGTGTTGAGCACTATATACTTTACCCGACTATTTAATTCGGGCGATGAATATTTTACAACCAACACCTATATACTAACCAAATCAAGGATAAACCTCATGTACGACTTTACAAGCTACTTTAAACGTTGTAACCGAATATTGATTTTATTTTGCGGTTTCACCGCCTTAATAAGCGCCTCAAACCAATTATCCGCTCAAAACTGTACGGCCAATTTCATGTTCACCATGAACGGGCTAAGTGTTGAGTTTATGGATATGTCTGTTTCTAACGATGGCAGCCCGATTGTTTCGTGGTCATGGGACTTTGATGACGGAGCTACCTCCACACAACAAAATCCGGTACATAATTTTCCTGAACCAGATAAATACGATGTTTGCCTGCTCATAGAAACAGCAAATGGCTGTCAAAGTGAGTTCTGTATAAAAGTGGAAATCTGTGATTTAACGATCAGTTCAACTGTCGGTACTGTTTGTAATGCCGAAGGGCAAATCAACGTTTCGGTTACCATTCAGGATATTTATGACACTGCAAAAAACATCAACGTGTTTCTCGATGGGCAGTTGATTGCCGGAAGCCCTTTTAACATAGACGATGTGGCACCGGTCATCCTTTCACTAACTTTACCCGGCGATGGGTTAAACCATACCATAGAAGCGATTTCGGATGATGTTGCGGGATGTAATCAAAGTTTAAGTTTTGCTGTTCCCGACTGCTTTTCCGATTGCTTTATTTCGTCTATGAATACAACGATCACGGGAGGAACGACCTATGTTGTTACCGTGAACGATAATTTTTTCAGTCCGCAAACAGTAACGGTCAATGTGGGCGATATTGTGCAGTTTAATTGGGCGAACTCAGGTCATACCACTACCTCCGATGCTACTTCCGGCCCCCTTGTGTGGAACTCCGGCCAATTAAGCGCGGGTGCTACCTACGACGTGCTAATCACACATCCCGGAACACACCAATATTATTGCATTCCACACGGTGGCCCGGGTGGGGCAGGAATGTCGGGGATGATTGTGGCCAATTGCCCTGCCGGAGGGGTGTTTCCGGTACTTGTTAGTTTCAATACTTCGCTTGTCGGTGCGGGAGGTTATAATATCTTGCTTGACGGAATACCAACAGCCGGTAGTCCTTATAATTACACAGGAACCGGAGCGAATACTGCCATCATCAACGTATCCGGCGATGGTGCTGAACATACCATTATCGTGCAAGATGTGGCCGACCCAACCTGCCAACCGGAAAGAATCTTTGCCGCTCCTGATTGTGGGGCAGCACCCCCTTGCAGTGTTTCCCTTTCTGCAACGTTACAGGGTGGCTGTGTGGGGTTAAATGCCCCTTATCTGATTACCGTTAATGCCATCAACGGAAGTACGACCGGTTTTAACCTCCTCATCAATAATATTCCAACTCCTGAAAGCCCGATACTCTACAACCCCATCGGTTCAACAACCATCAATGTTCTTCTTCCGGGGAATGGATTGACTCAAACCATATCCGTTCAGGATACGGGTGCACCGGGTACTTGTTCCGATGTTCTGACACTCACAACACCCAATTGCGCCCTACCCTGCAATATCGGCAACCTGACTGCAAGCACCGGAACAGCCGTTACCCATATCGTACAAGTTCAGGATTTTCAGTTTGTCCCTGCTAATATCAACGTAACCGTTGGCGATATCGTCCAGTTTGTTTGGACGGGTGCTGTGCAACACACAAGCACGTCAGATGCCACCATCGGCGATTTGGTGTGGAACTCCGGGCTTCACGGCACCGGGTTTGTGTATGATGTGGTGATTACTGCCCCGGGCACGCATGGTTACTACTGCATTCCGCATGGTGCACCGGGAGGGATAGGTATGTCCGGCAGCATAACCGCACTTCCACCCTGTAACGAGGGAATGGTAGCGGTGCAGGTAGGGTTTACTGCAGTAAACGGCAGCGCATCGGGCTATCATATTTTATTGGACGGAGTTCCCGTTAATGTCACACCTTATGCTTATTCCCCTGGCAGCGACAATACTCAAACGGTGAACATTACCGGCGATGGGTTGGAACATACCTTGTCGGTTCAGGATGTAACAACTGTCGGTTGCACCGCTACGGTCAACCTCACAGCACCCGATTGTAATTTCACGCTACCCTGTACATTTACCGCAACGGCAAGCGTCTTGCCCGGCTGCACCGCAGGACAGGTGCAGGTGATGGTGCATACCGAAGCGACAAATGCCGGTACAACATTTACCGCCACTCTTGATGGAATAGCGCTTCCCGGCAGCCCCTTTACCTACGGAGCGTTAGGGATGAACATGATCGAGTTCAGTGTTGCGGGTGATGGCGGTACACATACTTTTGTGGCACAAGACACCACAAATCCCGATTGCTCGGCGACAACTACGTTTACCGTTCCCAATTGCGCCCTACCCTGCAATATCGGCAACCTGACTGCAAGCACCGGAACAGCCGTTACCCATATCGTACAAGTTCAGGACTTTCAGTTTGTTCCTGCTAATATCAACGTAACCGTTGGCGATATCGTCCAGTTTGTTTGGACCGGTGCGGTGCAACACACAAGCACTTCGGATGCCACAACGGGCGATTTGGTGTGGAACTCCGGGCTACACGGCACCGGGTTTGTGTATGATGTGGTGATTACTGCCCCCGGCACGCATGGTTATTACTGCATTCCGCATGGTGCACCGGGAGGGATAGGTATGTCCGGCAGCATAACCGCCCTGCCTCCATGTAACGAGGGAATGGTAGCGGTGCAGGTAGGGTTTACTGCGGTAAACGGCAGTGCATCGGGCTATCATATTTTATTGGACGGAGTTCCCGTTAATGTCACACCTTATGCTTATTCCATTGGCAGCGACAATACTCAAACGGTGAATATTGCCGGCGATGGGTTGGAACATACCTTGTCGGTTCAGGATGTAACAACTGCCGGTTGCACCGCTACGGTCAACCTCACAGCACCCGATTGCAATTTCACGCTACCCTGTACATTTACCGCAACAGCAAGTGTATTGCCCGGATGCACCACAGGACAAGTGCAGGTGATGGTGCATACCGAAGCGACAAATGCCGGAACAACATTTACCGCCACTCTTGATGGAATAGCGCTTCCCGGCAGCCCCTTTACCTACGGAGCGTTTGGGATGAACATGATTGAGTTCAGTGTTGCGGGTGATGGGGGTACACATACTTTTGTGGCACAAGACACCACGAACCCCGATTGCTCGGCGACTGCTACGTTTACCGTTCCCAATTGCGTCCTTCCCTGCAATATCGGCAACCTGACTGCAAACACAGGAACAGCCATTACCCATATCGTACAAGTTCAGGACTTTCAGTTTGTCCCTGCTAATATCAACGTAACCGTTGGCGATATCGTCCAGTTTGTTTGGACCGGTGCGGTGCAACACACAAGCACTTCGGATGCCACAACGGGCGATTTGGTGTGGAACTCCGGGCTTCACGGCACCGGGTTTGTGTATGATGTGGTGATTACTGCCCCGGGCACGCATGGTTACTACTGCATTCCGCATGGTGCATCGGGAGGGATAGGTATGTCCGGCAGCATAACCGCACTTCCACCCTGTAACGAGGGAATGGTAGCGGTGCAGGTAGGGTTTACTGCGGTAAACGGCAGCGCATCGGGCTATCATATTTTATTGGACGGAGTTCCCGTTAATACCACACCTTATGCTTATTCCATTGGCAGCGACAATACTCAAACGGTGAACATTACCGGCGATGGGTTGGAACATACCTTGTCGGTTCAGGATGTAACAACTGCCGGATGCACCGCTACGGTCAACCTGACGGCTCCCGATTGTAATTTCACGCTACCCTGTACATTTACCGCAACGGCAAGTGTATTGCCCGGCTGCACCACAGGACAAGTGCAGGTGATGGTGCATACCGAAGCAACTAATGCCGGTACAACATTTTCAGCCACCCTCGATGGAGTAGCGCTTCCCGGCAGCCCCTTTACCTACGGAGCGTTTGGGATGAACATGATTGAGTTCAGTGTTGCGGGTGATGGGGGTACACATACTTTTATGGCACAAGACACCACGAACCCCGATTGCTCGGCGACTACTACGTTTACCGTTCCCAATTGCGCCCTACCCTGCAATATCGGCAACCTGACTGCAAGCACCGGAACAGCCGTTACCCATATCGTACAAGTTCAGGACTTTCAGTTTGTCCCTGCTAATATCAACGTAACCGTTGGCGATATCGTCCAGTTTGTTTGGACGGGTGCTGTGCAACACACAAGCACGTCAGATGCCACCATCGGCGATTTGGTGTGGAACTCCGGGCTTCACGGCACCGGGTTTGTGTATGATGTGGTGATTACTGCCCCCGGCACGCATGGTTATTACTGTATTCCGCATGGTGCACCGGGAGGGATAGGAATGTCCGGCAGCATAACCGCACTTCCACCCTGTAACGAGGGAATGGTAGCGGTGCAGGTAGGGTTTACTGCAGTAAACGGCAGCGCATCGGGCTATCATATTTTATTGGACGGAGTTCCCGTTAATGTCACACCTTATGCTTATTCCATTGGCAGCGACAATACTCAAACGGTGAACATTACCGGCGATGGGTTGGAACATACCTTGTCGGTTCAGGATGTAACAACTGCCGGATGCACCGCTACGGTCAACCTCACAGCACCCGATTGTAATTTCACGCTACCCTGTACATTTACCGCAACGGCAAGCGTATTGCCCGGCTGCACCGCAGGACAGGTGCAGGTGATGGTGCATACCGAAGCGACAAATGCCGGTACAACATTTACAGCCACCCTTGATGGAATAGCGCTTCCCGGCAGCCCCTTTACCTACGGAGCGTTAGGGATGAACATGATCGAGTTCAGTGTTGCGGGTGATGGAGGTACACATACTTTTGTGGCACAAGACACCACGAACCCCGATTGCTCGGCGACAACTACGTTTACCGTTCCCAATTGCGCCCTACCCTGCAATATCGGCAACCTGACTGCAAACACCGGAACAGCCGTTACCCATATCATACAAGTTCAGGACTTTCAGTTTGTCCCTGCTAATATCAACGTAACCGTTGGCGATATCGTCCAGTTTGTATGGACCGGTGCGGTGCAACACACAAGCACTTCGGATGCCACAACGGGCGATTTGGTGTGGAACTCCGGGCTACACGGCACCGGGTTTGTGTATGATGTGGTGATAACCGCACCGGGCACGCATGGTTATTACTGCATTCCGCATGGTGCACCGGGAGGAATAGGTATGTCCGGCAGCATAACCGCCCTACCTCCATGTAACGAGGGAATGGTAGCGGTGCAGGTAGGGTTTACTGCGGTAAACGGCAGCACATCGGGCTATCATATTTTATTGGACGGAGTTCCCGTTAATGTCACACCTTATGCTTATTCCCCTGGCAGCGACAATACTCAAACGGTGAATATTGCCGGCGATGGGTTGGAACATACCTTGTCGGTTCAGGATGTAACAACTGCCGGTTGCACCACCTCGGTCAACCTCACAGCACCCGATTGCAATTTCACGTTACCCTGTACATTTACCGCAACGGCAAGCGTCTTGCCCGGCTGCACCACAGGACAAGTGCAGGTGATGGTGCATACCGAAGCGACAAATGCCGGAACAACATTTACAGCCACTCTTGATGGAATAGCGCTTCCCGGCAGCCCCTTTACCTACGGAGCATTTGGGATGAACATGATTGAGTTCAGTGTTGCGGGTGATGGAGGTACACATACTTTTGTGGCACAAGACACCACGAACCCCGATTGCTCGGCGACTACTACATTTAATGTTCCCAATTGCGCCCTACCCTGCAATATCGGCAACCTGACTGCAAGCACCGGAACAGCCATTACCCATATCGTACAAGTTCAGGATTTTCAGTTTGTCCCTGCTAATATCAACGTAACCGTTGGCGATATCGTCCAGTTTGTTTGGACGGGTGCGGTGCAACATACCACTACTTCGGATGCCACAACGGGCGATTTGGTGTGGAACTCCGGGCTTCATGGCACCGGGTTTGTGTATGATGTGGTGATTACAGCCCCCGGCACGCATGGTTACTACTGCATTCCGCATGGCGCTCCGGGAGGAATAGGGATGTCCGGCAGCATAACCGCCCTTCCACCCTGCAACGAGGGAATGGTAGCGGTGCAGGTAGGGTTTATTGCGGTAAACGGCAGTGCATCGGGCTATCATATTTTATTGGACGGAGTTCCCGTTAATGCCACACCTTATACTTATTCCCCTGGCAGCGACAATACTCAAACGGTGAACATTTCCGGCGATGGGTTGGAACATACCTTGTCGGTTCAGGATGTAACAACTGCCGGATGCACCACCTCGGTCAACCTCACAGCACCCGATTGTAATTTCACGCTACCCTGTACATTTACCGCAACGGCAAGCGTCTTGCCCGGCTGCACCACAGGACAAGTGCAGGTGATGGTGCATACCGAAGCGACAAATGCCGGAACAACATTTACAGCCACCCTTGATGGAATAGCGCTTCCCGGCAGCCCCTTTACCTACGGAGCATTTGGGATGAACATGATTGAGTTCAGTGTTGCGGGTGATGGAGGTACACATACTTTTGTGGCACAAGACACCACGTACCCCGATTGCTCGGCGACTACTACTTTTAATGTTCCCAATTGCGCCCTACCCTGCAATATCGGCAACCTGACTGCAAGCACCGGAACAGCCGTTACCCATATCGTACAAGTTCAGGATTTTCAGTTTGTCCCTGCTAATATCAACGTAACCGTTGGCGATATCGTCCAGTTTGTATGGACGGGTGCGGTGCAACATACCACTACTTCGGATGCCACAACGGGCGATTTGGTGTGGAACTCCGGGCTACACGGCACCGGGTTTGTGTATGATGTGGTGATTACAGCCCCCGGCACGCATGGTTACTACTGCATTCCGCATGGCGCTCCGGGAGGAATAGGGATGTCCGGCAGCATAACCGCACTTCCACCCTGCAACGAGGGAATGGTAGCGGTGCAGGTAGGGTTTATTGCGGTAAACGGCAGTGCATCGGGCTATCATATTTTATTGGACGGAGTTCCCGTTAATGCCACACCTTATACTTATTCCCCTGGCAGCGACAATACTCAAACGGTGAACATTTCCGGCGATGGGTTGGAACATACCTTATCGGTTCAGGATGTAACGGATAACGGATGCTTTCAAAGTATAGACTTGCTTTTACCCGATTGTGGGGTCATTCCCGAATGTACTCTCTTGGTCATGGCAGAGCAAATTGAAGGCTGCAATACAGAAAACCAAATTGTTGTACAGCTACACATCATGTCTGAAAATGGCGGTGCGAGTGGTTTTAGTGTAGCTGTTGATGGCATTTTAGTTGCCGGAAGCCCATTTACCTACAATGTAACCGGACAGACAATAGTAGATATAGCAGTCGTAGGAACAGGGAGCATCCGAACGATTGCGGTTTCAGATGTTGACCAACCGGATTGTAGCACTAGTGTAAGCATATCCACTCCTTTATGCGGCGAGTTTTGCCAGGTTGAGAACCTCATTGTTTCATCAGGTACAGCTACAACTCATATTGTAGAAGTACGGGATTATGATTTTTACCCACCCAATATAGATGTTATAGCGGGCGATACAGTTCGTTTTATATGGACAGGCATCATTGCACACACGACCACTTCAGATGCCCTGTCGGGTAACGATGTTTGGAACTCCGGCTTGTTATCGCAAGGATCTGTTTATGAAGTGGTTATCTCCGGTGTGGGCGAGCATCCGTATTATTGCATTCCCCACGGCGGGCCGGGAGGAGTTGGCATGTCGGGAGTTATCAATGCTCTGCCATTGTGTAATGGTGAGCAGGCTGCGGTATCGGTGGCTTTTTCGGTTACAAACGGCAGTCCCAACGGATACAATGTGTTTATAGACGGCATCATTAGTGCGGACAGTCCATATTCTTATACAAATTCTGCAGGGCAAAACCAAGTCATCGTTTATGCTGCCGGAAATGAAAATCTTCACACCATCACAGTTCAAGATTTGGATACTCCCGTTTGTGCCGCAACTGCTTTTGTCACTACGCCTTTATGTGGTGCAGGATGTTCGGTGTTGAATTTAAGTGCGGTTAGCGGAAGTGCGATTACCCATGTTGTAGAAGTACGCGATTTTGATTTTTTCCCCCCTGTGTTGGATATAAGAGTGGGTGAAACGGTGGTATTTGTCTGGACGGGCACTATTCCGCACACAAGCACTTCCGATGCACTGAGTGGTCCGGATGTTTGGAACTCGGGTTTACTGACACAAGGGGCAACGTTTAGCGTTACCATCAACACAGAAGGTCAGCACCGGTATTACTGCATTCCACATGGTGGTCCGGGTGGAATTGGCATGTCCGGAATCATCAATGCTTTACCGGCCTGTGCCGACAATGAGGCGGCGGTCATGCTTCAATTTGAGATAACCAATGGCAGCGCTAACGGGTATAATGTCTATACCGATGGCGCACTTCTTTCCGGAAGCCCTTTCACTTACAATAATCCGGTAGGACAAAATACTAATATCATCAGTATTACAGGCGATGGAGCAGCCCATACCATTAGCGTTCAGGATACAGACAACCCAATATGTGCCGCAACTATTTTTTTAACTGCTCCTGATTGTACACCCGATTGTTTGATTCACAACTTGACAGGTATGGTAGCGGGAGTGCCGGTTAATCATATAGTCGAAGTGGCAGATTTTGAGTTTATTCCATCGCAACTGACTATTACTCAAGGCGACACAATTACTTTTGTTTGGACAGGTTTTGTACCTCATACCAGCACTTCCGATGTTGCTTCGGGTGTAGATATGTGGAATTCGGGCTTGCTTACACAAGGGGCTACCTATCAGGTGGTGCTCAATCAAGTTGGGGAACATGGTTATTACTGCATTCCGCATGGTGCGCCGGGAGGAATCGGAATGGCGGGAAACATCACTGTGATGCCGCCCTGCAATGAAACCAATCAGGTTCAGGCATCTATACAGTTCACCGCTATCAATGGAAGTGTTGCAGGATTTAACCTGTCTGTTGACGGTAATCCCGATTTAGGCAATCCCTACCCTTATCATCCTTCGGGAAATAATGAAGTAAACATTTGGATAGCGGGAGACGGGATGGCACATACCATTTCAGTAACAGATTCCGGCATTTCGGGGTGTAGTGCCGAAGTATTAGTAACAACTCCCGATTGTACACCCGAAGTGCCTTGTACGGCAGCATTTAATTACACGGTTCAAGGGATGAGCGTTTACTTTAACGACCTATCCACAAGTGCAGACCCTGTGCAGACGTGGACATGGGATTTTGGCGATGGTACGGTACTGACTACCAACGGCACACCTGTTTATACCTATAACTCATCCGGCACTTACAATGTCTGTTTGACCATCTTGGCCGGCGACTGCACGTCAACTACCTGTGCCACTATTGTTCTCTCCAATGCCTGTATAGGCTTTAGTGCTGCTTTTTCTGCCGTAGAGCTGGGTTCTTTTGGGTATCAGTTTGCAGATAATACCACCGGCAACTCAGCGAATTCATGGCTTTGGGGGTTTGGTGACGGCAACATTTCGTTTGAGCAAAATCCATTTCACCAATATGCCGAGTCGGGCAGTTATATCATTTGCTTGTTGGTACAAGATACCATTAACCATTGTCTATCCACCCATTGCAGCGATATCCTTGTTACCGGAATTGAGCAAAACGCATCAATTCAGCCTATTTCGGCTTACCCCAATCCCGTTTCTAATAAAGAGGTGATTATCAAAGGGATTCTTCCTGTTGACTACGAAAAGCCCATACAGGCGTTTCTTTACGATATCAACGGAAAAGCAGTAAGCAGATGGAGTACAACAGGAGAAGCCGTTTTATACCTGCCCCTCCCTCAAACGGCCTCAAACGGATGGTATTTGCTCGAACTGCAATCGGAAACACTCTTATACAGAGTTGAGTTGATGATCTTGCGGCATTAACCCCAAAAGATTGAGAGGAGGCGGATAATGAACTTAGCAGGTAACCAAAATAGATGAATTGGCAGGGCTTCAAACCCTGCTGATTGTCTGCTTGTCCTCTTAAAATTATTGGCTTCCACAACTCGCTTCCAAATGATAAGGTAAATGCATAAAAGCGCTTTTCCAACAATTGTAATTGCCTTTCGCTTTATATGTTGATATACCATACAAGCTTTGCAAATGCGGGCTCCAATCTTTTAGTTAGGTGGTTAAAAATTCTCTATCCTACTTGCTTTTAATAGCGGCGGGATTAAGTCAAAATTGATGGTTAACAAAGCCCCCTTGTCGGTTGACAAATCTTCTTTGCAGGGTAACCAACAACCCTTGCAGGTTGATTTCCTCAAAAAACAGGGGTGCAAAAATCTGAAATCGGGTGACAAAAACTTTTTGCAGGGGTGTTTTTGAAAAAAAACGGGGTATCAAAAACCCTTGCAGGGTGAAAAAGCATCATTTCAGGGGGGGAAAGCCTGTTTGATAGGTGTTAAATTTTAAAAAACAGGGGAGAAAAAAACTTTTGCAGGCAGGATTTGCTTCTTTGCTGGGGTGCAAAGCATTCTTGCAGGAGAGCAATTGAGCCTTAAAAAGCGAAAAAATGGAAAGTGTTGGGTAAAGTTGTCAATCAACTTTTATAAATGCTTTTGACTGGAAAGGCGGGGCGTTGATGTCAGATGTCGGGGTTGTTTCGTTGGTTAACAAGGCGCTTTGCAGCTCAGTTATTCCAACTATGATTTAATTTTGCACCATGCACGATTAGTTAAAGTCTTTAAATTGGGTGGGTTATTTTTGACAACCTAATGGTATAACCTAATTACCTCAGACTGTCTAAAAACTATCCGGCAAAACATACCAATAAAACGATATGTGGCATATAAAATGAACTAAAAAATTCTTTTAATAGTATTAGTTTTCGTAAATTTGAGTATGAATTATATACAAGGTAAAAACAGAGATCAGAGCATTCTCTTTCCTGAAACACTCGAACAAATCATTGATCGGGACAACGAAGTTCGGCTTATAGATTTGTTTGTGGAAAGCATTGACATTTCGGATTTTGATTTCAAGATCAAAACAGGTACTACCGAAGGCAGACCTCCTTATGATCCGAAAGATTTGTTGAAACTTTATATTTACGGCTACTTAAATTCTATTCGCTCATCAAGAGCATTAGAAAAGGAGTGTCGCAGAAACATTGAAGTGATGTGGCTCATGAAAGAATTGACCCCCGACCATAATACTATTTCCAACTTTCGGCGGGATAATGAAAAAGCCATACGCAAAGTATTTAAATTTACGGTATCCGTTGCTAAACAATTTGACCTCATCGGGGGGAAACTCATTGCCGGAGATGGCACCAAACTTCGCGCTCAAAACTCAAGGAAGAATAATTTTAGCGATAAAAAAATAGAGAAACGCCTCGAATACATAGACCGGAAATTAGATGAATACAATACGGCGCTTTCTACTGCCGATGAAGATAACAAACAAATTATACAGAAAGCTATCGACAAACAAAACCGGCAAAAGATAGTTATCATAAGCTTCTGAAACAATTAGAAGAAACAGGAGAAAGCTAAATATCTACCTCCGACCCCGATAGCCGCCTACTCGTTACCCGAACCGGTGTTACCGAAGTTGGCTACAACGTTCAAACAGTTGCAGATGCCGGGCACAACCTGATTCTGGACTATCAAGTAACCAACCAAACCGACAGTAAAGCGATGGGCGGTATGTTGAAACGAACAAGCGGCATCATAGATATAAAAGGCGTTATCGGTCTTTTCGACAAAGGCTACCATACAGGCTCGGAAATCAAAACGGCGATTGACCTTGGCGTTAACATCATGGTTGCCATTCCCGAACATGCCTCTCATACTCCCGACCCGAATTACGATATAACACATTTTACTTACAACAAAGAAAACGATACTTATACCTGCCCGCAAAATGAAACGCTGACTACGAATGGAACTTGGTATAGCAAGCAACGGAACAACGGAGCTGCTACTAAAATGAAACACTATCTATCAGAAGCCTGCCTTACCTGCCCGATGCAGGGTAATTGCACCAAGAACCCAAAAGGCAGGCTCGTTGAACGGAGCGAATATGCTGAATACATCGAACAAAACAAGGCCAATATCGAAGCCGATAAAGAGACCTGCAAAAAACGGCAATGCATCATAGAGCATCCTTTCGGCACCATCAAACGGCAGTGGGGATTTAACTACATCATGACCAAACGTACTAAAGAAAGAGCAAGCGCCGATGTCGGGCTGATGTTCATTGCCTACAATTTACGAAGATTGATGAACATTAAAGATAAAAAAGCATTCAAAGAGTTCCTCATGGAGCTTTGTTTTGCTTTTCCTCCAAAAATGGTCTTATCAAACCTCAAAACTTCCAATTTAAGCCTATCTATTTTTGGATTTGCTAAAAATGAACTATTTAACAACGCCGCTTAAATTGCTTCTATTTGCCTCTATTTACTCCCAATTGCCTGATATTTGAGAACTGTAGGTAATTTTTAGACAGTCTGACCTCATCAACCAAGTAGAAAAACTGCTTCCCCACCAGTGGAAAAATAACCAACCGGTTGACCCGCCAACAGACTGAACCCCACAGCCCTCTCCAGTGGCTGACCAATCCTACCTGTACTTTGCCGAATGGATACCGATAAATGGCATAAACAGGGGGAGCTGCTCCGGTTTAATGTGTAAATTGAGATAATCCCACTTGTTTTCAGCAAAAAAGCATAAAGATAAAGCGGAACAAACGGAAAAACGTGAGTAAAAGTGGAGTTCATAGAAACTTCTAATAAAAAATCATCGTAAAAAAAATTGCCTTAACAAAAAAGATGTTACTTTGCAAAGGCAAAGTAAGCATCTTTTAAATGAGATTGTTTGCTCTTTCATTCAAATATTGATTAACGTAAAATAGATGCACATGGCAGTTAACTTCATTAAGCCTCCACTAGTCGGGCTGGAAGAGTATTCTAAGATGAAATTGTACTTTAAGGAAAATACACACGCATCAATATCTTATGTTGATGAATCGTTCATAGACTATTTCACAGGCTATTTTAATTGGTTGCTAATCTCATTTATAGGAGGTATTGTGTTGATTTCAATTAGCATTCTATTTGAACAAAGTATTATATTTTTGATATTTATGTTGCCAGGACTTCTGTTATTGATTGCTGCAGCCCGGCTTTTTATTCAGTTTATTACAGACATACCTTCTTATTTTGAGTACAAGGAGAAAAAAAAGAAATACTATGATGGATTAAAGAAAGCTATTGTAGAGTCTTCTAGTTACGAAGAATTTAAGGTGAAGTATTTTTTCTTGTAATTCATGCCCATCTATTAGATTTGACGAAGTACTACGTTGCCCTTTGGAAATCAGCAGAAAATATAAGTAATGACATTATATCTATGTATTTAGAACAAACTTATACACCCATTTAACGTAATGGTAGGAGTTAAAATTGGCATGGAGAGTTTACGCTGTAAGTGTTTTGGGTATTTAGGCTGTTAGTTTAACGTAAGGTTAGAATTAAAATGAAAGCCCGATGTGGGTAAAGCCTATGTGTGGTTTAGATGCACTTGATAAAACCGGCAGCAAATTACGGTGCGCTGCACCTGATAAAAACGCGTTACACCTCTGTTCTACCAAGATTTAGGGGCGCTGCCCCTTGTGCTTTACACCCATCAATTGGCGCACTTGTTTTACAAAGGTGTAGCACACCAAAATATGGGTAAACCAACGTGAGGTTGGAAATTGGAGTCTTATTTTACAAGGGATTAAGTGATATTAAGCAACAAATTGGATGGTGTTTGTGTAATTATTTTCGTTGTGGATAAAAACAGATGGTTTTTTATCTAAGTGTTGATAGGCAATTAGAGCAGCCATAAAATGTGTAGCTGCGTTTTCCGGTTTGCGATGTCTTGTGTGTTCTAAATTGCAAACTGTTTTCAGAATATCATTTACCGATTCAATCAATGCTCTTTTTTTACCGAGAGAGACATCTTTAGGCAAAGCGGGATATTGATTTTTACGGTTCTTCTTTGGTTTTAGGATAAGCTGTAAACCTTGTTTAACAAATTCGTCAAAGAGTTTGGTGTAATAGCCTTTGTCTCTTCGCACATTTGCCCTGCAAGTTGCCCAACAGATAGCGCAGCAAGTTGTGGTTATTGTCTGCTACATTTCCAGCAGTAAACGCAAACTTAACAATTTCTCCGAATTGGTTGATGACTAAATGCAACTTCAAGCCAAAGAACCAACCTGTGGAGGTCTTACCTTTGGCAGCGATGTCTTTAAACACCCGATTTTGGCTTTGACGATATATGGCATACCGGTAATTTGGTTGCGTCTATGAAGTAACAGCCTGTTTTGAGGGCTTTTTCACATGAACGTAACATCCAAAGCACTAATACCGGCAAGCATTTGTGTATCAATGATAAAAAGTGCTTATAGCGGGGTGCTTTCGGAAAATAATGGTTAAATTCGCCCAAAATGAGTTGTTCATAGTAGTATTGAAAAGTTTTGTAACCGGATAATTGGTAAAATACAAGAATTGTGGCTATTTTCGATGGACTTAAACCAAGCTTTCGTCCCCGAGGTTTATGACCCAAAATACAGTGTGATTGATTGCAGTTAGTATAGTCAAGCAATAAATCGTCAATCTCTATGTACAACGATACCAGTTTGTTTGTTATAACAAGAAGCATAAAGAATAGAGGGGTTGTTGGTTGGTGATTTTTTTCCAAACTCAAAATTATATCAACCACAACCTCTTTTTTCTATTCCCCCCTATTATTTATCTAAATTTAATTCCAACCTCACGTTCTTATACAGAGTTGAGTTGATGATCTTGCGGAATTAACCCAACGAAGTCAGGCAATGATTTGTCTGGTCTTACAATTCCGAAACACTAATAATTTTTAACCTCCCCAATTCGCTCCCAAAGCGTAAAGGTGTAGGCATAAAGGTGCTTTTCGTCGG
Source organism: Sphingobacteriales bacterium (assembly GCA_016700115.1). Classification (NCBI taxonomy): domain Bacteria; kingdom Pseudomonadati; phylum Bacteroidota; class Sphingobacteriia; order Sphingobacteriales; species Sphingobacteriales bacterium. The sequence goes on from CP064999.1 coordinate 1,092,613, forward strand.
GAAAATTCGACTCGGAACTGACGAGCTGCCACTCGTCCGATTCAAAGTGGGGGAAAAAGGTATCTCCTTCAAGGGAGGTATGTATTTTAGTAAGATAAATCAAATGTGCATACGGTAGGGCGAGTCGGTAAATTTGTTCCCCTCCTATTACGAAGGCTTCGGTATCACCATTTTGCTGTGCTATTTGCAAAGCATGTTCAACCGAATTGGCGGTCAGGCAGCCCTCAAAAAGGGCTGTTTTTGAGCGGGTAACTACAATATTGGTTCTTTGGGGCAAGGGTTTTTTAACGGCCACTTCCTGATAGGTTTTTCTGCCCATTATGACATGGTGATTCAACGTTGTTCGTTTAAAATAACGCATATCGTTAGGCAAATGCCAGGGCATTCCGCCGTCTTTACCAATCACGCCGTTTTCAGTAGCAGCAGCTATCAGTGATACTTTCATGTTTTGGGTGTTTAAGGTTGTGAATTAAAGCAACCGTACCTGCTTAGATTAGACAGCAATAGGCGCTTTGATACCCGGATGTGCGGTATAATTGAGCAATTCAAAATCGGAATATTGAAAATCAAAGAGATTGGTTACTGTCGGATTTAACCGCATTTCAGGAAGGGGGTAAGGAGTTCGGCTGAGTTGCAGGTTAACTTGTTCCAAATGATTGAGGTAAATATGAGCATCGCCAAAGGTATGAATAAATTCTCCGGGCTGCAGGTTGCTTACCTGTGCTATCATCAGAGTCAGCAAAGCATAAGAAGCGATGTTGAAAGGAACACCCAAAAAAATATCGGCGCTTCGCTGATATAACTGACAGGAAAGTCGGTTGTTGGCAACATAAAACTGAAACAGGCAATGACAGGGCGGTAATGCCATTTTTGGAATATCTGCAACATTCCAGGCACTTACAATTAAGCGGCGGCTGTCGGGATTGGTTTGAATCAGCTTCATTAAATCTACGATTTGATCTATAGTCTGACCATCTGCACCTGTCCAGGAGCGCCATTGATGCCCATAAACCGGGCCAAGATTTCCGTGTTCATCAGCCCATTCGTTCCAGATACTGACTCCATTTTGGTTGAGGTATTCAATATTGGTATTGCCCTGTAAAAACCAAAGAAGTTCGTAAATAATTGATTTAAGGTGCAATTTTTTAGTGGTCAGTAATGGAAAACCTTCGGTTAAATCGAAGCGCATCTGATGTCCAAAAATGCTGATGGTTCCGGTCCCGGTCCGGTCATTTTTCACCACACCTTGCTCAAGTACGGTTTTTAAAAGATGGTGGTATTGAAGCATGTTTGCGATTGACGATTATTGATTTACGATCGAAAGAACCCACCCATAAATCATTTTTAGTTTTTCACTTTTCACTTTTAGTTTTTCACTTTTCACTTCTCAAACCCCTTTGCTTTTAGCCATAGCCTGATAAATGACATCGTGAATTTTGGTTCTGATATTGGCGCTATGCAGTTTGTTGTTGCTCATTTTTGGGTAGGTGCGGTTACTCAGAAAGATATAAATTAACTGATGTTCGGGGTCTGCCCATGCGCAGGTTCCGGTAAATCCGGTATGTCCAAAGGTTTTAAAAGAGGCTAATTTGCTTGCGGGGTTAGAATATCTGCTGTTGGGTTCGGGTTTGTCAAAAATGAGTCCCCGGCGGCTGTTTCCATTCTGATAGGCGGTAAACAACTCAACGGTGCTTTGGTTAAAAAAACGTTCCCCGCCATAATGTCCTTTGTTCAAAAGCATCTGCATCAAAATAGCCAAATCGTTGGCATTGCTGAATAAGCCGGCATGTCCGCAAACCCCTCCAAGCATTGCGCTGCCCATATCATGCACATATCCGTGAACTCGTTGTTGTCGCCATTTAGTATCGTTTTCACTCGGAACTATCCGGCGTTTGCTAAACCGGTCATGGGGGTTAAAACAAAGTGTATTTGTGCCGAGATGTGCATAAAACCTCTCGTTCAGATATTGATCGAGTGAAGTATTGGCATAGCTTTCAAGCATTTTTTTGAAATAGAAAAACCCCAAATCGCTGTATTTGTATTCGCGATGAGGCAGCGACGAGTTCTTTATCGTTTCGTAAATCACATCAATATAATCCTTTCGAAGAAATAAACCCTGTGCAACCGGTATTGAAAAAAGAGTATCCCGCATTGTTCTGTAGAGTTGTGCCCGGGTTGCAGGGTCTAATGTTTTTTCGTAAAAAGGGATAAATGCTTCTAAGCCTGCTTCATGAATCAGAATATCGCGTATGCGGAGTTTGGCTTTGTTGCTGCCTGCTAATTCCGGCAAAAACTTACCTAAAGTGTCATAGAGTTCGATTTTACCTTTTTCGTACATTTCCATAAGACCCAAGGCCGTTGCCGCAATTTTGGTAATGGATGCAAGGTCATAAATGTCTGAGTCGTGAACCGGCACATCATTTCCATAAGTATGATAGCCGAACGATTTATCGTAAATGACTTTCCCATTTTTTGCAACTAAAATTTGACAACCCGGAGTAGCTCCGTCTTTAATTGCTTTACGGGCAATACTGTCAATCGGTTCTAAATAACGGGCATTGATTCCCACGTCTTCGGGAATGGAGTATTCAAGCCGGATTGAACCGGTCGTGTTTTCTCCTTTTCCATAATAGAATGAAGGGGAAGCGCTTACCGGTAGTTTGCCCTGCAAAGAGAATGCACCAAACAAGGCTTGTGCAGAAAGTAATTGCGTAGTTTTATTGTCTTCATAAGCAACGACAAGTGTTTCAAGTTGCTCAAAATTTTTAAGGCTATAGGGGCTGCCAAACACGACCACCGTTACCTGAGCCGTTTTTTTCAACTTATTTATCAGGGCGATTGCTGCAGGTGGAATGCCATAATTTGCCGATGCTTTGTTGTTGAGCTTATGAAGCCCGATGATTACATGCGAGAACCCTTTTAAATCTTCATATTTTTGATCAAATGTCTTTTCGGTATCTGAGGCTTTTAACGTATGATGCTCAATTTTAGCATACAGGTTCAACTTTTTCTGAAAATCGGTCATTGTAGTGGCTCCGATACTCAGACTTGCAATTGTTTTTTCTTCCAATTGTTTAAAAGGAATGAGTTGCAACTCGTTTCTGACCAGCGTTATAGCGCTTTTATACAATTTATTGATAAGCAGTTCTGCATTTGCGGTATTTAAGTCATTGCTAAGGTTTTCGGTTTTAATGGGTTCAAACTTATCTAATCCAACTTTGTATTTGGCTTTAAGTATTTTGCGAACCCGTGAATCTATCTCGGACTGAGTAATTTCACCTTTTGCAATAGCATTTTTAATCTCATCAAAGGCTTTTCCGACATTTTCAGGATAAAGCAAAATATCATTCCCTGCCAGTAATGCTTTAACATCCAAAATACCGGGCGAAAAAAATTCGCTGACCCCTTTCATATTGAGCGCATCGGTAATGACCAAACCCTCGTATTTCATCTCTTTTTTAAGCAAATCGGTTACTACTTTTTTGGACAGCGTAGTCGGCATTGTTTGAGTAACCGGTGGTTTCACTATTGAATTGTCTAATGCAGGGATTGATAAATGTGCAACCATCACCCCGCTTACCTTTTTGCTGATGAGTTCCTTGAAAGGGTAGAGTTCAATGTTTTTTAAATGTTCAATATTGTGATTAATGACCGGCAGTGAATAATGAGAATCTGAATTTGTATCCCCATGCCCGGGAAAATGTTTGGCGCAAGCCATTACACCATTGGCTTCCATCCCTTCCATATAGGCTATGCCTTTTCTGGCCACATTGTATTTGTCCTCTCCAAATGACCGGTCGTAAATGACCGGGTTGTTGGCATTATTGTTTACATCAATCACCGGAGCCATATTCATCTGAATCCCCACTCTTCTGCACTGACGGGCAATCTCCACGCCCATTTCATACAACAGGTTATTGTCCTGAATAGCACCAAGGGTCAGTTGTTTAGGAAATTTGAGCGTATTTTCCAACCTCATACCTAATCCCCACTCCCCGTCTATAGCTATTAGCAAGGGCGTTTTTGAAGCTGCCTGATATCTGTTGGTGAGTTCTGCTTGTTTTAGAGGCGTTCCCTGAAAAAAAATCATTCCTCCGATGTGGTAGTTTTCAATCAGGTATCTGATTGCTGTTTCATGTGTATCGTCTTTATTTGAAAAAGCTGCCACCATAAACAATTGCCCGATGCGCTCTTCAGGGGTCATTATTTGCATTTGCTGCTCAACCCAATCCGTTTGCCTCCATAATCCTTCTAAATGTGTAACATTTCCTGTTAAGGTGTTATGCAAATTGTCTGGTACCCAGAATATCAACATCAGGGCAAATGACAACCGAAAAAGGAATTTTAAAAAAGAAGGCATAGCTGTCCAGATTTACACAAGTCCAAATACTTGATAAAAAGTTGCATTTAATAGGGCACAATATAAACAGAAATTATACCTGTAACGAAAATTACAGCTAAAAAATATGCCTGAAGCGGGAAAAAACAGGGATAATCAGTTGCCGGGTTTTACCTGAATCTGACTCATCAAACCCTTTCTCTACTTTTGTAAATATGCCGAAGATAAAACCTCAGTTTGTGCTTTTTTACCCCATTCGCTTTTTTCGGTTTCTGTCCAAATTGCGGGGAAAAAAATAATATTTTGGTTTTTAGGGGGAAGGTATTTCTGCCAATTTGTTCCGCCTGTTGCAGCAATATCTTCGGGATTTCGTTGCAAATATCGCACTGCCGACTTATAGTGCATCAAAGGCCAAAGAACGTTGGCGTGATGATCAAACAATCTCAACTGCTCAATCAAAGCCGGAAATTCCTGCTCTTTTTCCGGCAGCCTCCTATAAGTTTGCCACACATTCCGGGTAGCGTGGTGATGTGCTGTTTCTAAAAACAAGGCATTATACTTTTGCTCAAACTGCTTAAGGGTCAGTGTTTTTTTCCCGGTTGCCAATTCGCTTGCCCCTTGTTTCCAGTATAAAAGCTCCATTTTTTCTTCGACTCCGGTATCGGGTAAAATCTGTCCTCGGGCCGCCAATGCAACAAGGTTATCCAAATCCGTAGCGTAGAACTCAATCAGCCGGTATTGAGCTGATTGAAAACCGCTTGCCGGAAGTAACGACATCCTGAATTTTAGAAACTGCTCCTTATCCATGCCGTTAATCATAATCTCGAACGATTTGATCAGCGAATCGAAATAGCTGTTTACCCGTTGAAGGTAATTGGTAAACTCTTCGGCATTGAGCGGAGAAGCGGCATCGGTTATTTCTTTCAGGGCATTGACAATCAGTTTAAAATAAAGCTCAGTAATCTGGTGGTAAATAATAAAAATCACCTCGTCTTTAAAAGGAGTGATGGGGCGTTGAAGATGCAGCAATACATCTAAGTTGATATAGTCCCAATACGTAAGAAAATCATCATACAGAAGTCCATCCAAATAGGAGCGAAGGTCTTGGCCCATCGCTTCATATTTAGCCTCTAACTGTTTGATGCGGTTTACTATATCCGGTGGAAGGCTGTTAGTCTGAGATGCATCAAACATGAAAATAGCTGTTTAAAAAGGTGATTGTTTAAGTTAATAATACCAACAGTTGTCCTATGATACGGAATTTATCTGATGTCTAAAATAGAACGCCTGCCCGAAGCCCTGCAAATGATTTGCGCAGCGTAACATCGCCCGAATCTTTAGCCACATTCATCAAACCATTGTCTATATGAAAGGCCGCAAAAAAACTTGTTCCTTCGCTGATTTCAAATTCTGTACCGGCATTGACGGTGAGAGACACATTAAATATTGAAAACTCGTCATTTGCTTTAATATTGTCCACCTTTCTTTGAACCGCAACTCCGGGAGTAAATCCCACCTGACCATAGGGTGTGAATTTGCCAAACTGATTGGTTTTCAATTTCAATGTCAAAGGAATATTTACATAAACCAAATTTGTGTTCACCTCGCCAAGAATTGTTTGGGTATTTGCCCCTCCATGCTCGGCAAAAATTCCGGTCGAAAGTGCATAACGCTCTGCAAATCCAATATCAACAACAAGCCCGTAATTTACCCCAAACTTGTTGTCCGTTTGGGTAAATCCCTGACCGTCATTAAACTTCATCCAGCTGAATCCCGGAGTAACACATAAGCCCAAACGAATATTTTGTGCGTTTACAAGGCTTGAAAAACCCAAAAGAAACAGGATCGAAAACAAAAAGGTACGCATTTTCATAAGAAAGTAATATTGAATGATTAAATAATAAAGCAATTTACACAAACAAACTTTACCCCCGTGAACAAGGGGTAAATATCGGAATATTTTTGACATATCGGTTTGCTTATAGTCACGTCAGCTGTTTTTTAATAACGGAAAGCACCAAAGTTCGGATGGAAACATCAAAAGCATAGTCAAAAGAGCCATAAAATACGTGAATGAAATAAACAGGTTCCGTCCATAAGGTTGCGAAAAGAGGGTTTTGAACTCGTTTCTCCGGTTGTTTCTGCTACTTGCATACCCCCGCAGATGATTGAAACCCCGCCTAAAAAACAATAAACAAAGGTTTATATTGATAAATATTCTTACCTTGTACTTCTCATCTATAGTTGAAAGAATATTTTTGAGCGGCAAACATAATATATGCAACAAAAAAGATACGCATCCCGACTACTGTATGTCGTAACCGGTGAAAGTTCCCTGAAATAGCAAATCAATACCTCAACACTATAAAAACGTTCCGATGAAAGCCATCCAAACTATCCGATTAGTACTTGTTGTTTCCCTGTTGTTTGTTGTACAGATGACTGTTGTCAATGCACAAATCAGCTTCTCCCCGGAAAAGGTGATCGCCCATTCGGAGATTGTTCTTCCAACTACTATTAAAGCCGCCGACCTTACCGGCAACGGGTATTTAGATATTATTGTGCTTTCAGAGCATGAACAAAAGTTGTCATGGTTTAAAAACAATGGGGGGAATGATTATGAGAAAGTGGAACCAATTGTGTCGGAAGAAACTATGTTGTCAGGTACTTTTAGAAACTTTTATTTCGCCGATTTTGATGCCGATGGAGACCAAGATTTACTTGTGCTTTCCGGTACGGGATTATATTGGTTGCCGAATGAAGGTGCTGGCAGTTTTGATTTACCACAATTCATTATAGGATTTGCCGCCCCTCCCCAAATAGTTGACTTTAATGCAGATGGATATCCCGACATAATCACCCTTATTTCAGGCAATATCGTTTGGCTTGTCAACGACGGAGCAGGTAACTTTGCCGCACCACAAATATTGGTCAGTGCTGCTCCTACCGATTTTGTAACCACAGCAGATATTAATGGAGATGGTTTTTTAGATCTTTTAGCGGGTAATATATCGTTGCCCGGTAGTGGTTTGAGTTTTGTTTGGTATGCCAACGATGGTGTCGGAAACTTTGGCACACAACAGGCAATAAGCATACCTCCTTATAGTGAAACAAAGTTTCAAGCAATTGCCGATTTGGACAACGACGGCGATTTGGATTTAGTATTTTCCTATTCAGTATATGGATCTGAACTTTTTGATCACACGTTAAATTTAGCTTGGCTGCAAAACGATGGTACCAGCAATTTCGGCGCACCTCATATCATACGGACATATGACCAACCTGTTTGGTACGAACCTTCGGCACACCATTTGACCGATTTTCAAATAATTGATTACAACAATAACGGCTTTTTGGATATCCTATATTTGACTGTATGGGGGGGATTTGAATCATTTAACTATTCTGTATTTTCTGTGTGGTATAACAACGGCAGTAATTTATATACTACAAGCGTTAACTCATCTATCGGGTTTAGCGATTGCATAGACCATACTTTTTATGCCGCCGATTTTGACAACAACGGTTCGGTTGATTTGGCAAGCGCAAAAGTTCAAAAAGACCATGTGATTGTTATTCCTACAGGGTTGCCTGTAATAAACCTAGTAAATACTCAGGAAGCCAAACATATTGAATATTTTGAACTTTCAGACATTAATAACGACAATAGCCTTGATGCGGTTTTATTGAGTCAGTATCAAAGGGAAGCTGTAGAAGATGTAGATGTATATACGGGTGATTTGTATTGGAGGTCAAACGATAATTCGGGAAACTTCCTAACGAATAATTCAATTTATGATTATTCGTGTGACATGTTTAACGCTACTCACAAAAACATATTATGTGCTGCCGATTTTACCGGAGATGGGGCAATTGATTTTGTTTTTCAAGAAGGAGATGGAACTGTGATGTTTCTTGAAAATTATGGAGGTGGAAGCTTTTCGAATGGAAATGGATCTGAAATTGATTTATATACAGCCAGTTACTCCGGTGCTCACGCCGTTGATATAGACAATGATGGCGACTTAGACTTGTTGTGTTATAATACAATAGATGTAGATAGTTACACGATTTGGTATCGTAATGACGGTTTCGGAGGATTTTCAGAACCTGATTACCTATACTACATGCCTTATGAATTGTATGTTTATGATCCCTTCCTATCTGCTAACCTTGTTGTCGATATCAATAATGATAACTTACCCGACTTAATTTCGAGCGGAAACCCATTTTATTGGGTTGCCAATCTGGGGGATACAGACTTTTCACCCTTTCAAGTAGAATTTGGTCCTATGCAATTAATTGGCTATGATGTATTCGACCGGAAAACTGCCGACCTCAACGGCGATGGCAATATTGATATTATAGGGCGCAACCTATCCGGCGAAACGGTTTGGTTGGAAGGAGACGGGAACGGCAACTTTACAGTGCCGGTCGTAATACCAACCATTACCAATACTATAGTAGCCCTCGAAGACATAGACATTGATGGCGATATAGATATAGTAACCGGCAGCAACAATCAACTCAACTGGCACACCAACAACGGAAACGCATTGTTCTCAACTGCTCAATTTATAGCCAATGCCACGCCCGATATGACCTACCTATCCGATTTGGTGAGAGTGGGCGATATAGACAGCGATGGTGATTGGGATATTGCCGTTGTTTGTAAAGCAAATGGTTCGCCGGCAAACAAAATTGTTTGGTATGAAAACACCAACCTCACTTCAGGCGAACCGCTCATGCCTATTGCTGAATTTACCACTTTCCCCTCTCCTGTCGCTAACCCCGATACGCTCACTATCTGTCAAGGGCAGCCCGTTCAGTTTTTCAATCAGTCACAAAACAGCAATGCCTTTTGGTGGGACTTCGGCAACGGAGCTTCCTCCACAAACGCCAATCCTACTTACACCTACCCAGAACCCGGAACCTACAACGTTGAACTCACCGCCTATAACAACCTGCCTTATAACTGCGAAGCAAATGCAGGGGAGTTGGTATTTAATAATAGTTTTCCTTTAAAAGTGGACTTAACGGGTTACAACAATAGCCCCGATTTTGCAACAATAGTGATAGTCAGGGACAAGGCAACCAATGCGGTTATACAAACATTTATTCCCCCTCTGAGTGAAGCAGACCAATTTGCTTTGGGAGATCACTATCTAAATGTTACACTTAATCAGCGAATTATAGAGGCATATAACATACTTCTGACAGGGGCGGTTATTGACCCCTCAGAAGATTCCTTCCCTCCGCCCGGTTTTACCTGCATAGATTATGAAACATTTGAACCTTGTGAAATCATCAATTTTGAAGCCGATGTTATCTTCAATGGAGATATTGGCTTGTATGTTATACATATTTGCGCTTGGGGAGGATGGAATGGTATCTCTGCTGCGGGTTCTTACACCTCTAATCCCATTGTAGACGATCCATATACACTATATGTAGGTGCTACAACCTGTCATTTTTCAGAGGTAAGTGCTACAGCAACGCTCACATGGCATGGAGAATTTGGTGCTGATGTCAATTTTTGTATCATAGACTTCGGGATTCAATGCTGCTGAACCATCACCATCCCCGATGGCCCACCGCCGGTAGAAGCACCCCGTCCTGCCGGTAAACCCTCCGGGCTTTCCGATAGCACATCGTTGGTTATAGTGGTAGAACCCGGTTTTGCGCCCGATATTTCGTGTGCCGCCACCGTTTGTGAAGGAACGATAGCAGAATACAGTACCTCTGCAGATTGCGAAACCTACGAATGGACGGTTACCGGAGGCAACCTCATCAGCGGGCAAGGTACTCCTACCATTACCGTTGAATGGACTACCCCACCTTTGGGCAGTATCAGCCTAAGTGCCGAATGTGGTGAGGAGTATTGCAGCATGCCTACAATTGTTGCCATACCCATCATCGGTAGTAGTGCCGACATACAAGGGCAAACCTTTTTTTGCGCAAACGATGTGTTGCAATACAATGCCCCTTATTTTGGCGGCACCCAATATGTTTGGACGATTAACCCACCCACTGCCGGCACCATCCTGACCGGACAAAACACCAACCTCATTGCCATACAATGGAACGATGCCCCTGCTACCCTTACCCTCTCTTACCATAACACTCTGCTCAACTGCGGCGGCGTTGGGGCTTTGATCGTTACTCCTAAACCTTCTTTTGCTATCAATCCCATTGCCCCTGTATGCGAGGGTAGTACCACTACTGTTTCCGCCAACTCGCTGCTTCCTTTTGTATGGTCTGTTTCGGGGGGTGAAGTGGTGTCGGGTCAAAATACCAACACTGTTACCATACTTTGGAATGTGCCCGGCACGGCAAACATATCTATATTACCGGTCAATCCCGATGATTTTTGCAACGCAACTGCCCAAACTACGGCAACGGTCGTGCCTTACCCGCAAACACCTGCGATTAGCGGGGCAGAAACTGTATGTCCGCTTCAAACCTATATTTATACCGCTTCCTCTGAGCAAGTCAATACCCAATTTGTCTGGACAGTAGAGGGAGGTACAATTACCGCCGGTCAAAACAGCCCGACCGTTTCGGTGCAATGGAACGAAGCCCCGCCCTATTTGTTAAGCGTTGTCCGCCAAACCATGACCGGCACCGTTTGCACATCCGAACCTGCTGCATTAAGCCCCACCCCGCTTGCCGATTCGCCTTTTACCGTCACCGGCAATGCCACTGCCTGCCCCGGCAGCCTTCAAACCTACCAAATAACCCCCGCACTGACCGGAGCAACCTATACATGGACGGTCAGTCCGCCCGATGCTGCCCTCATTGCCCAGGGGCAAGGCACCGGACAGGTTAGTGTCTTGTTCGGCAACATGCCTGCTACAAGCCTTACCCTCTCTGCCGCTTATTGCAACCTGACTGCCGAATTGGTCATAAACATCGGTGTATTGCCCCAGCCGGGCATTTTGCAGGCTGACACTCTCTGCACGGGAAGCAGCATTGTATTGAGCGCGGCAGACTTGGGCGGCGGTCCACCCTATACCGGCTATCTTTGGAAAAACGCCTCCAATACTACTATCTCCAACCTCCCGACTGCAACAATCAACGGCGAAGGAGTGTACAGCCTCCAAGTAACCAACGAATCGGGGTGTACGGGCTTTACCACGCACCGCGTCTATCAATACACTTCGCCGGTGGCAAAAATACTGACTGCGGTCAATACCAATATCTGTATCCAATTCCCCCCGGAAATTGAGCTATATGCCATAGATGGCACCAACTATGCTTTTGAGTGGACGGTGGACGATGTGCCGGTTTCGGGCAGTAATTCGCCATTTTTGACACATTCGGGCAGCGGCATTGTGGGCAATTATCCCTACCAAGTATTAGTTACCGATACTTCCAACACCTGTTCGGTTTGGTCGAACTTGGTCACCATACATCAAGTTGATTGCAGTGGCGGCATTGCTCCTCCTGATACGGTGATTGTACCGCCGCCGCCGCCGATGAACTGCCCTCCGGTTGCCGGATTTAACATTGACTTTACCTTATCTACAACGGGCACCGATTGCAATACCGTAACCCTCAATGCGACTACATCGGGCGATTTTACCGGCTTTTCCGTTCACTGGGGAGAGGGTAGTTTACAACCCTTCGACGGCATTTCGGAAACCCATACTTATTCAAGTTTGCAGGTAAATATTTATAAAATAACTTTAATTGGGTATTTTATCCATCCGGTTACCGGACAGCCGTGTTTTAGAACATTGATGAAAACACACGAAGTGCCGCTTGCCGCCCGGTTTGACATAGAACCGGCTTGTCTAAGCAGTGCATGGAAGTTTCAAGACCGTTCCTACTACTTGCCTACCACCGGAATCACCCAATGGCTTTGGGATTTCGGAGACGGTACCCCGCCGCTTGACGGCACGCAAACCGAAATGCACACCTTTACCAACTCCGGCACTTACACCGCCACGCTCACCATTTCCGATGGCAATTGCACTGTTTCGAGCAGTAACAACTATACGGTAGCCGCTCTACCCAATGCCCAGTTCACCGTATCCGGTGGCGAATGTGCCGGCAATGCTCAAAACTTTGTGCCCGATGAGAATAGCCTTGCCGCTTATTTCTGGCAGTTTGGGGACGGGAACACTTCCGGTCTGTCCAATCCGGTTTATACTTATGCGGCACCGGGAGATTATGCCGTTTCTTTACAAACCCTAAATCAGCAGGGCTGTTACTCCGCTCTGCAAACCCAAAGCATCACGGTTGCCGGTGCGCCCGAGCCGCAACCCGTTACCGCTTCCGATACGCTGTTTTGCGCCGGACTCAACGCCACCCTTACCGCTCCCGATGGCGGAGTTTCTTACCTTTGGTCGTCGGGGCAAACCACGCCTTCAATAATTGTCAGTACTTCCGGCAATTATTCGGTACAGGTAACGCTGCCGTCGGGATGCGTTTATACTTCACCCTCTGTCAATATTCAGGTCATACCCGCTCCTTCGGCAACCCTCAGCCCTGCATCTCCGGTTAACATCTGCTTGGGCAGCAGCGTTACGCTTCAAGCCCCTGCAAACGAAAACCATACCTACGTTTGGTCGCAAAACGACAACGGACTGCCCTACAATACCTTTATAAACAACGGCATCCAAACCGTTACTGTTACCGACACCATTACCGGTTGCACCGCTTCCGGCAGTGTGGAAATCATCGTCCACAACAACCCGTCCGTTCCCTCGATAACCGCCTCGGCAACCCAACTATGTGAAGGGCAAACTGCCGATATATCTGTTACCGCCCCCTCACCACAAAACACTTATTTATGGACTACAGGAGCTGCCGGCACAGCTATTACGGTAAATACTACGGGCACTTATGGAGTGTATGCGGTTAATTCGAACGGTTGTGTTTCCGATACCTCGTTCCTTGCCAACATCAACTTTGTCGCGCTGCCCAATGCCGCCGCTTTTCCGGCCGGATGTTATGCTATATGCCCTGGTGAACCCATAACCCTGCCGCAAAATACCGCCGAAACTTACCAATGGTACTTCAACGGCTTGCCTTTGGATGGCGCAACAGGAAATTCCATCGTGCCACAAGCCGAAGGCGCATATTGGGTAGTAATGACCAATTCCCCAAATTGTACGGTAACAACAGAAGTGTTACAATTAGAATTTAGCGATTGCACGGGTCCATTGCCCGTAAGCCTCGTTTCGTTTACCGGAACCATACAACCGGACGGCAACCTACTGAAATGGACAACCGCCTCCGAACTCAACAGTGCTTTCTTTACCCTTCAGTTCTCTGCCGATGGAAACACATTTGAAGACCTGACACGCCTCAACGCCGCAGGCAATAGCAGTTCTGCCCGCCACTACGAATCCCTACACGGGCAACCCTACCCACTCGCCTACTACCGCCTGATGCAAACCGATTTTGACGGCAGTACCCGACAAACAGGTAATGTCATCACCCTCCTCCGACCACAGACAACAGGCAGCTTTGCCTTAACCCATATCACCCCCACCCCCACACAACACATGGCCACCCTCACCTACACCACCCCAAACACCCAACCCATCACCCTGCACCTTTACGACCTAACCGGAAGGCTACTGCAACATGAAACGTCAGGCTGTGAAAAAACTTGTTTTTTTGCAAAAACTCTCATAAAAACTGGCTATAGAATAATCCCCAAAGCCTATACTTTTGATTGGAGCGGAGATGTTTTTGAGGTTACAACTTTTGTTCAAAATGAAAAAGAGTGCTGAGAGGCAATATAAAAGTCGTTTTTTTGAGCAAACAAGACTACTTTGGATAGTCGGGCTGCCAATTTTTGAGCTTTATCAATAGTTCTTCCATCCCAAGTATGTTGATAGTGCGTTTGATGTTATAGACCAACAAAATCAAACTGTGTTCTCCGTTTACTTTTGATAACCCCTGGAGGTTGGTGTAGTAGTAGTTCCATTGCCGTTTGATAGTTCCAAAAATATGTTCGTTGATTTCCTGCCGTTTGCGGTATTGTGCTTTTGGGTTTGATAGCGTTCGCTGTTTTGGGCTACTACTTCGGCAAATTCGCTGCGTTCTATTTCCCTACCCCCTTTTTGCCTGCCGGTACAGAGGTGTTTTACCGGGCAGTTTTTGCAAGCAGAGGTTCTATATTTTTTAAACTTGTAGGGGGTGTAATCTCTTGCTTTGTTGTGCCATCTGCCTTTGGTCGAAAGCGTTTCGCCTTGCGGACAAGTGTAGGTGTCTGTTTCCTGGTTGTAGGTGAACTGAGTGACCAAGTAGGCTTCAGTGGTGCCGTGTGCGTTGCTGTTTACCGTTTCCTGTTGGGCAACGATGGTGGTGATGCCGGCTTCTTTGCACTCGCTTAGTTGCCGGGCATTGTGGTAGCCTTTGTCGGCTAAAATGGTCGTGTTTTCCAATTGTAAGTTTTCTTTTGCTTCGGTGGCTATGCCACTAAGGGCATTTCTGTCGTTTTGGTTGATCGTATGGGTTGCCACCACAAGGCTATGTTTACTATCCACTGCTGTTTGTATATTATAGGCTACCTCTACCACCTGACCATGAATGAGCAAGGAACGGGCATCTGTATCAGTCGTACTCACTTGTGTAGCGCCTGTTTTCTCTATTTGGGATGCCAACGCTTCGTATTTCAGCTTGCCGGCTTGCAGGCGATTGATTTTCTCTTGTATCTGCTTTATCTCAGCTTGACGGTCGCTTTGGTCGTTTTGCTCTAATTCTGCTATGTATTGCTCCGTTTGACGTGAAATGTAGGCTAAGTGACGCTCTATCTTCTTCGGGTTGTAGTTATTTTTTTTGCTGTTGTTCGCCCTAATCTTTGTGCCGTCTATAGCAATTGTTTCACCACTCACCAATTCGGCATCTTTCAAAAAAGCAAAAACAACTTAAAGGTTTTGCGCAACGCATCCGGATTGTCTTTGCGAAAATCGGCAATGCTGTGGTAGTTAGGCACCAAACTGTGACAAAGCCACTGCATTTCTATATTGCGGATACACTCTTTTCGAGCTTCCGGCTGCTGCGGATGCCATTTAAATAGCCGTATAAATATATTTTCAGAAACAAAGAGGTCTCAAAAGGTGGTCTCCCTTCTGGCTTTAATGTTTGTACTTCCAAAACCCAATTTTAATAAATCCAGATGTTCAACAAATGCGTCAATAAACCGAACCAGGTTATCAGCTCTGATCTCGCTCTCCAAACAGACTATTTGCATCTGCAGGCGGGGTGTTCCTTGTAAGTATGCCATAGCATAAAATTACGCATTTTTTGTTACTTTTTAGAATATTATTGTATATTTGTTGGCAGTTTTTTCACAGGCTGACGTTGCAGGCAACTATTGGCACAAACAACCATGTTTTGGACATGACAAAGTATCCAAATGGTTTGTATGTGGTAACGCTCAACAACGGGGTGGAGGTGGTTTCGGGGAAGGTGGTGAAGGAATAGGGGGGTAACTTCGTAACGTAGGGTTTAAACCCTATACTAAGGTGAAGCCAAATAACTAAATTTTTCGCACTAAAATTCAACAATGATGAAAAGATTATACGTTTATATGCTTATCGTACTTGAGATATTAGTTGCCGACAATGTTTATTCACAAACTACTTTTGGCCCGCAGCAGGTGATAGTACAAAGCGAAACCGCTAGTGCAACTTCCGTTTATGCTGCCGATTTAGACGGAGACGGGGATTTAGACATATTATCAGCATCTCAGGATGACAACAAAATAGCCTGGTATGAAAATGACGGCTCAGGCAATTTTGGCACACAGAAAATCATCTCAGTTGCTGCCCATCGTGCACATGCCGTTTATGCCGCCGATTTAGACGGGGACGGGGATACAGACGTGTTGTCAGCTTCTTGGTCTGACAACAAAATAGCTTGGTACGAAAACGACGGGGCAGGAAACTTCGGAGCGCAGCAAATCATCACTACTACAGCAGGTGGCGCAAGGTCTGTTTATGCCGCCGATTTAGACGGGGACGGGGATATGGACGTATTATCTGCCTCTTCACAAGACGATAAAATAGCATGGTATGAAAACGACGGGGCAGGCGGCTTTGGTACACAGCAAATCATCTCCACCACTGCCGATTACGCAATATCCGTATATCTTGCCGATTTGGACAGTGATGGTGATATGGATGTGTTATCAGCTTCTCAGAATGATAACAAAATAGCCTGGTATGAAAACGATGGAGCGGGCAACTTCGGGGCACAGCAAATCATATCCACCGTTGCCGATGGTGCCCGTTCCGTTTATGCCGCCGATTTAGATGGTGACGGGGATATTGACGTGTTATCTGCCTCTTTCAATGACGACAAATTAGCTTGGTACGAAAACGATGGTTTTGGCAATTTCGGCATACAGCAAATCATTTTTAATTCTCCCGGTTATCCCCAAGGCATTTATGCCGCCTATGCCGCTGATTTGGATGGCGACGGGGATTTGGATATAATATCCACCGCTCTTTCTGAGAAAAAGATAGCATGGCAGGAAAACGATGGCACAGGTAACTTTGGTCAACAGCAAATCATCTCTACCTCTGCCCATACCCCAATATCTGTTTATGCCGCCGATGTAGATGGCGATGGGGATATGGATGTGTTGTCGGCTTCTCAATATGATGACAAAATAGCATGGTATGAAAACGACGGCAATGGAATTTTGGCATTCAGCAATTGATTTCCATTTCCGCTACCACTTCTGCCAGGTCAGTTTATACCGCCGATTTGGACGGAGATGGAGATTTAGATGTGTTGTCGGCTTCTTATTGGGACAATAAAATAGCATGGTATGAAAACGATGGAACAGGCAACTTTGGTACACAGCAAATCATCTCCACCGCTGCCGATTACGCATTATCCGTATATGCTGCCGATTTGGACGGTGACGGGGATATAGATGTGCTATCGGCTTCTGAGAGTGATGACAAAATTGCATGGTATGAAAACGATGGCGCAGGCAATTTCGGCACACAACAAATCATCTCCATTGCTGCTAATGGTGCAAGGTCTGTTTATGCTGCTGACTTGGACGGAGATGGAGATTTAGATGTATTGTCGGCTTCTAGTGATGACAAAATAGCATGGTATGAAAACGATGGCGCAGGTAACTTCGGTACACAGCAAATCATCTCTCTCGCTACCGATAACCCCATATTCGTTTATGCCATCGATTTGGACGGAGATGGAGATTTAGATGTGTTGTCGGCTTCTTATTGGGACAATAAAATTGCATGGTATGAAAACGATGGCACAGGCAACTTCGATACACAACAAATCATTACAATTTCTGCTATTAATGCAACTGCTGTTTATGCTGCTGATTTAGACGGCGATGGCGATGCAGATGTTTTGTCCGCTTCTTCGCAAGATGATAAAATAGCTTGGTACGAAAATGACGGTGCCGGCAATTTTGGTGCGCAGCAAATCATTACCACCGCTGCTAATGGCGCAAGGTCTGTTTATGCTGCCGATATAGACGGAGACGGCAATTTGGACGTTTTGTCAGCTTCCCAATTTGACGATAAAATAGCTTGGTACGAAAACGATGGGTTAGGCAATTTCGGCGTACAGCAAATTATCTCCCTCGTTGCCAATGGCGCATGGTCCGTTTATGCCGCTGATTTGGACGGTGACGGAGATATGGACTTGTTATCTGCTTCTATTGCTGATGACAAAATAGCATGGTACGAAAACCTCCTATATTCTCCCTCCGTATCCGACCCCCCCCCCCTATAGCCGCCTTCACCACCCTTCCCACACCAAATGCCACTACAACCGATACCTTAATTGTCTGCCAAGGGCAACCGGTGCAGTTCTTAAACCAATCGGAAAATGCCAATGCTTTTATGTGGGAGTTTGGCAACGGCACAACTTCTACCACCGCTAACCCTTCCTATACCTATCCCGAACCGGGTACTTATGAGGTAACGCTGACTGCTTACAGCAATTTTCCGCAGCCCGATGTTTGCGAGGCTGATGCGGGAGAGTGGGTTTGGGGTAATGTGGTGGGTTATACTCAAAATCCAGATTATGTGAATATTGTGGTTGTTTCTTATGAAAACACAGTTGTACAAACATTTATGATGCCTCTTAGTTTGGTTGACCAACAAACCATTGTCAATTATTATTACCAAGGTATATTTAATGGGGCTTTTTATTCTGTATATTCTATTTCATATAAACCCGAAGAGGAGAATCCCGTAATAGACTTTTTCAATATCTCATCCTGTATGGATATAGATACATTAACTTTTTGTGGGTACCTACAGGAAAATGTTACAACTTATTTAGATGAAATTACCGGAGTTTACAATACTGAAATAGAAGTTTGTAAAATTCCTCCTGTAATCACCTATTTAAAACTTACAGCAAGCGATGATAGTGGGGTTGTAGTAACTGACTATGGAATCTTTGACAACAATTGTTTTGCTATTACAATACCTAACACACAGCCTGGAGAAGTGTATGAACTTCTTATTCAAGAGTGTTTCAATTCTATATGTACCGATTTTTTCCCTTCTTTTATCTGCGATACATTTATTACTATACCCGATACCTCCCCCCGCCCCGCTCAAAAAGACGGTGAAAGTACAGCATCCATGGTCATAGTAATAGAACCCGGCTTTGCTCCGCAAATCAGTTGTGTGGCGACCGTTTGCCAAGGTACAATTGCCGATTATAGCACCGATGCCGATTGTGAAACGTACCTGTGGGAGGTTTCGGGCGGGCAAATTCTAAGTGGACAAGGCACGCCGGCTATTTCCGTTGAATGGACTACCCCGCCCTTGGGCAGCATAAGTCTAAGTGCCGGATGTGGCGAGGAAACTTGCAACCAACCTACGGTGGCGGCGGTACCGGTTATTGGTGGCACGGTGACTATTGAGGGGCAATCTAATTTTTGCCTCAACGAAACGCTTCAATATACTGCTCCCTATTTTGGCGGCACAGCGTACCAATGGAGTATTGTTCCGCCGTCAGCAGGTACTATCCTGAGCGGGCAGGGCGGCAATCTAATTACCGTGCAGTGGGGGGCATCGGCTGCTACCCTACAACTCAATTATCAAAACAACCTATTGAATTGCGGCGGCTCAGCAAGTTTGGCAGTACAGCCTAAGCCTGCCTTTGCCCTAAACCCTGTATCTCCGGTGTGCGAGGGCAATAGCATGTCTATCAGTGCCAATTCAATGGCATCGTTTGTTTGGTCTGTTTCGGGCGGTGAAATCATATCGGGACAAAACAGTTCTCAGATATTGCTGCTTTGCTCTGCATCGGGCAGCATGACTGTATCGGCAACGCCGGTTAATCCCAATACTTTTTGCAATGCCTCTGCCCAAACCTCCTTTACCGTAGTTCCGTACCCCCAAACCCCTGCTACTATAAACGGCAGCACCCAAATCTGCCCATTGCAAACCTATACCTATTCCGCCGCCCCACTCCAACCCAATACCCAGTTTATATGGACGGTTACAGGCGGCACCATTATCGCCGGACAAAACAGCCCCACCGTGCAGGTGCAATGGAACGACTCCGTCCCGAACAGCCTGTCGGTTGTTAGACAAACGCTCACCTCTCCGGTTTGTACCTCGCTACCCGCCACGCTTTCGGTTTCGACTATTGACGATGCGACTTTTACCATATCCGGTGCAACCACCGTATGCCCCAATTCCCAACCAACCTATCTGATTACCCCCATTTTGCCGAATGCAACATATACATGGTCGGTCATACCATCCGATGAAGTGGAATTGGTGCAGGGTCAAAATTCGGGAACAGTTTCGCTATTGTTCGGCAATTCGGCTGCCGGAACGGTTACGCTATCCGCCGCTTATTGTAATATTGTTGCCACTTTGCCCATCAGCATCGGAGCAAAACCTGTTCCGTTTATCACTCAAACAGATACCCTTTGTACAGGCAACTCCGTCCAGCTTTCCGTTTCAGACCTTGTTGGCACAGAACCCTATACCGGCTATCTCTGGAAAAACAGTGCCGGCAGTGCGATAGGGATCAATCCAACGACTTTTATAACCACCGAAGGTGTTTACAGCGTACAGGTTACCAATACATCGGGTTGTGTTGGGCTTGCTTCGCATCGGGTTAACCAATACACTTCGCCCGAGGCACAGGCTTTTGTGTCAAGTCATGTCGTTTGTATTCAAAACCCGGATGATGTTGACCTAATTGCCATTGACGGAACAAATTACGCTTTTATGTGGATAGTAAACGGCTCCGTCATTTCAAGTGCGAATACGCCATTTCTCACCCACTTGGGCAATGATGTTGAGGGTAGCTTTGTCTATCGGGTATTGGTGACTGACACCCAAAACACCTGCACTAAACTATCACCCCCCAAAACATTAACCACCTTCTGTGTCAAACGGGAGGCGGTACCGGCAATCCAGGCGATACCATTGTGCCGCCACCGCCACCCTTGCAATGCCCGTCTGTTGCCGGTTATTTCTTTAATTTTACCCTCAATTCCAGCGCCAACAACTGCAATACCGTTACCCTCAATGCCTCGGCATCGGGTAGTTTCAGCAGTTTTACGGTAAACTGGGGCGATGGCGTTACGGAGGCTTTCGACGGCGTTACGGCTACACACACTTATCCTGTCGGATTGATTATGGCTTATCAGATTACTGCTTATGCTAACTATATTCACCCCGTTACCGGCAACTCCTGCACGTTAGGTAGGATAAAAAACCATATTCTACCTTTGGTGGCTCGCTTTGATGTTGAGCCGCCTGTGTGGGTGAAAATTGGGTTTTCAATGCCGCTCTTACTACCTGCCCACTACCGGCATTACCCAATGGACCTGGGATTTTGGAGATGGTACGCCCCCCTTCATCGGCACTCAAACCGAAGGACATACTTATGCCAACCCGGGTGTTTACACCGCCACCCTCACCATTACCAACGGCGATTGTGTAACCACCGGCAGTAAAACCATCACCGTCGCCCCGTTGCCTAATGCGGGTTTCACTATTTCGGGGGGTGAATGCGTGGGTAGTTCCTTACAGTTTTTACCCGATGTACCTAACCTTTCCTCCTATTTCTGGCAACTTGGCAATGGTGCTTCTACAGCTCAGCACAACCCTGCTTTTGCCTATACACAGGCGGGCGAGTACCAAGTGAGTTTACAAGTGCAAGACAATAAAGGTTGCTCCTCCGACATACAAACACAAACCCTAATCGTGCTTGATGCCCCTCCGACACAGTCCGTTACTGCTGCCGATACCATCTTTTGCGCCGGACTTAGCACCACCCTTACCGCACCACCGGACGGAGTAGCTTATCTATGGTCGAACGGGCAAACAACGCCGGAAATAAACGTTTCCACATCGGGAAATTACACCGTGCAGGTTACGCTACCGGACGGCTGTGCTTATACCTCACCTCTTGTGCAGGTGCAAGTTACACCCAACCCGACTGCCGATATTAGTCCCACCTCGCCAATTAATTTTTGTATAGGCGATAGTGTCACCCTGCAAGTGCCGTTTAACGAAAACTATATTTACCAATGGTCGGAAAACAACAACGGGCAAGCACAAAATACCTACAACCTATCTGGCAATATCGGCGTGACCAGGACCGATACCCTAACCGGCTGCACTGCCATCGGCACTGCCCAACTGATTGACAATGCTTCGCCACCTAAGCCTATCATTACCGCCTCCGCCCTACAAATATGCGAAGGGCAATCGGTCAATTTTTCCATTGCTTCGTCCACCGACCCCTTACACACTTATCATTGGACTACCGGAGCTACCGGCACAGGCATTTCTGTGTTTACTTCCGGCAACTACGGCGTTTGGGCGCAAAACCAGTTTGGTTGCAGTTCTGACACTTCGTTGTTGTTGAATGTGGTAGTCAATCCCCTGCCCGATGCCGGCATTTTTCCGGCGGGTTGCTACGCCTTATGTCCGGGTGATGTTGTCAGCATTCCACCCAATACCGCCCAAAACTACCAGTGGTATTACAACGGCAACCCCCTGTCGGGCATTACAGGCAGCAGTTGGATACCCGAAGCCGAAGGAGCTTATTGGGTAGTGATGAGCAACGGCAATTGTACCGTTACTTCTGATGTGTTACAATTAGTATTTATCGCCGACTGCCCCCCTCTCCCCGTTTCCCTTATCACCTTTACCGGAACCGTCCTCCCCCATGCCAATCAATTGCAATGGACAACGGCAGCGGAGGTAAACAACGCCTTCTTTACCCTACAACACTCACCGGACGGAAGCCGGTTTACCACCCTCGCCCAATTGACCGGCGCAGGCAACAGTTCGATGGCAAAGAATTATGAGCATTTAGACTCCAACCCCTACCCTCTCACCTACTACCGCCTGATGCAAACCGATTTTGACGGCAGTACGCGGCAGGCAGGCAATGTCATCACCCTCCTCCGCTCACAGACAACAGGCAGCTTTGCCTTAACCCATATCATCCCCACCCCCACACAACACACCGCCACCCTTACCTACACCACCAAAAACACCCAACCCGTTACCCTTAGTCTCTACGATGTAACCGGAAGGCTACTTCAACATGAAACATTGCAGGCAACCATTGGCACAAACAACCATGTTTTGGACATGACAAAGTATCCAAATGGTTTGTATGTGGTAACACTAAACAACGGGGTTGAGGTGGTTTCTGGGAAGGTGGTGAAGGAATAGGGGGGTAACTTCGTAACGTAGGGTTTAAACCCTATACTAAGGTGAAGCCAAATAACTAAATTTTTCGCACTAAAATTCAACAATGATGAAAAGATTATACGTTTATATGCTTATCGTACTTGAGATATTAGTTGCCGACAATGTTTATTCACAAACTACTTTTGTTTATGAAGAGGTGATAGTACAAAGCGAAACCGCTAGTGCAACTTCCGTTTATCTTGCCGATTTAGACGGAGACGGGGATTTAGACATATTATCAGCATCTCAGGATGACAACAAAATAGCCTGGTATGAAAATGACGGCTCAGGCAATTTTGGCACACAGAAAATCATCTCAGTTGCTGCCCATCGTGCACATGCCGTTTATGCCGCCGATTTAGACGGGGACGGGGATACAGACGTGTTGTCAGCTTCTTGGTCTGACAACAAAATAGCTTGGTACGAAAACGACGGGGCAGGAAACTTCGGAGCGCAGCAAATCATCACTACTACAGCAGGTGGCGCAAGGTCTGTTTATGCCGCCGATTTAGACGGGGACGGGGATATGGACGTATTATCTGCCTCTTCACAAGACGATAAAATAGCATGGTATGAAAACGACGGGGCAGGCGGCTTTGGTACACAGCAAATCATCTCCACCACTGCCGATTACGCAATATCCGTATATGCTGCCGATTTGGACAGTGATGGTGATATGGATGTGTTATCAGCTTCTCAGAATGATAACAAAATAGCCTGGTATGAAAACGATGGAGCGGGCAACTTCGGGGCACAGCAAATCATATCCACCGTTGCCGATGGTGCCCGTTCCGTTTATGCCGCCGATTTAGATGGTGACGGGGATATTGACGTGTTATCTGCCTCTTTCAATGACGACAAATTAGCTTGGTACGAAAACGATGGTTTTGGCAATTTCGGCATACAGCAAATCATTTTTAATTCTCCCGGTTATCCCCAAGGCATTTATGCCGCCTATGCCGCTGATTTGGATGGCGACGGGGATTTGGATATAATATCCACCGCTCTTTCTGAGAAAAAGATAGCATGGCAGGAAAACGATGGCACAGGTAACTTTGGTCAACAGCAAATCATCTCTACCTCTGCCCATACCCCAATATCTGTTTATGCCGCCGATGTAGATGGCGATGGGGATATGGATGTGTTGTCGGCTTCTCAATATGATGACAAAATAGCATGGTATGAAAACGACGGCAATGGAATTTTTGGCATTCAGCAATTGATTTCCATTTCCGCTACCACTTCTGCCAGGTCAGTTTATACCGCCGATTTGGACGGAGATGGAGATTTAGATGTGTTGTCGGCTTCTTATTGGGACAATAAAATAGCATGGTATGAAAACGATGGAACAGGCAACTTCGGCACACAACAAATCATTACAACTTCAGCTATTAATGCAACTGCTGTTTATACTGCTGATTTAGACGGCGATGGCGATGCAGATGTTTTGTCGGCTTCGAGCGGTGATGACAAAATAGCTTGGTATGAAAACGATGGCGCAGGCAATTTCGGCACACAACAAATCATCTCCATTGCTGCTAATGGTGCAAGGTCTGTTTATGCTGCCGACTTGGACGGAGATGGAGATTTAGATGTATTGTCGGCTTCTAGTGATGAAAAAATTGCATGGTATGAAAACGATGGCGCAGGCAACTTCGGTACACAGCAAATCATCTCTCTCGCTACCGATATCCCCATATTTGTTTATACCGCCGATTTGGACGGAGATGGAGATTTAGATGTGTTGTCGGCTTCTTATTGGGACAATAAAATAGCATGGTATGAAAACGATGGAACAGGCAACTTCGGCACACAACAAATCATTACAACTTCAGCTATTAATGCAACTGCTGTTTATACTGCTGATTTAGACGGCGATGGCGATGCAGATATTTTGTCGGCTTCGAGCGGTGATGACAAAATAGCATGGTATGAAAACGATGGAGCAGGCAATTTTGGTGCGCAGCAAATCATTACCACCGCTGCTAATGGCGCAAGGTCTGTTTATGCTGCCGATATAGACGGAGACGGCAATTTGGACGTTTTGTCAGCTTCCCAATTTGACGATAAAATAGCTTGGTACGAAAACGATGGGTTAGGCAATTTCGGCGTACAGCAAATTATCTCCCTCGTTGCCAATGGCGCATGGTCCGTTTATGCCGCTGATTTGGACGGTGACGGAGATATGGACTTGTTATCTGCTTCTATTGCTGATGACAAAATAGCATGGTACGAAAACCTCCTATATTCTCCCTCCGTATCCGACCCCCTCCCCCCTATAGCCGCCTTCACCACCCTTCCCACACCAAATGCCACTACAACCGATACCTTAATTGTCTGCCAAGGGCAACCGGTGCAGTTCTTAAACCAATCGGAAAATGCCAATGCTTTTATGTGGGAGTTTGGCAACGGCACAACTTCTACCACCGCTAACCCTTCCTATACCTATCCCGAACCGGGTACTTATGAGGTAACGCTGACTGCTTACAGCAATTTTCCGCAGCCCGATGTTTGCGAGGCTGATGCGGGAGAGTGGGTTTGGGGTAATGTGGTGGGTTATACTCAAAATCCAGATTATGTGAATATTGTGGTTGTTTCTTATGAAAACACAGTTGTACAAACATTTATGATGCCTCTTAGTTTGGTTGACCAACAAACCATTGTCAATTATTATTACCAAGGTATATTTAATGGGGCTTTTTATTCTGTATATTCTATTTCATATAAACCCGAAGAGGAGAATCCCGTAATAGACTTTTTCAATATCTCATCCTGTATGGATATAGATACATTAACTTTTTGTGGGTACCTACAGGAAAATGTTACAACTTATTTAGATGAAATTACCGGAGTTTACAATACTGAAATAGAAGTTTGTAAAATTCCTCCTGTAATCACCTATTTAAAACTTACAGCAAGCGATGATAGTGGGGTTGTAGTAACTGACTATGGAATCTTTGACAACAATTGTTTTGCTATTACAATACCTAACACACAGCCTGGAGAAGTGTATGAACTTCTTATTCAAGAGTGTTTCAATTCTATATGTACCGATTTTTTCCCTTCTTTTATCTGCGATACATTTATTACTATACCCGATACCTCCCCCCGCCCCGCTCAAAAAGACGGTGAAAGTACAGCATCCATGGTCATAGTAATAGAACCCGGCTTTGCTCCGCAAATCAGTTGTGTGGCGACCGTTTGCCAAGGTACAATTGCCGATTATAGCACCGATGCCGATTGTGAAACGTACCTGTGGGAGGTTTCGGGCGGGCAAATTCTAAGTGGACAAGGCACGCCGGCTATTTCCGTTGAATGGACTACCCCGCCCTTGGGCAGCATAAGTCTAAGTGCCGGATGTGGCGAGGAAACTTGCAACCAACCTACGGTGGCGGCGGTACCGGTTATTGGTGGCACGGTGACTATTGAGGGGCAATCTAATTTTTGCCTCAACGAAACGCTTCAATATACTGCTCCCTATTTTGGCGGCACAGCGTACCAATGGAGTATTGTTCCGCCGTCAGCAGGTACTATCCTGAGCGGGCAGGGCGGCAATCTAATTACCGTGCAGTGGGGGCATCGGCTGCTACCCTACAACTCAATTATCAAAACAACCTATTGAATTGCGGCGGCTCAGCAAGTTTGGCAGTACAGCCTAAGCCTGCCTTTGCCCTAAACCCTGTATCTCCGGTGTGCGAGGGCAATAGCATGTCTATCAGTGCCAATTCAATGGCATCGTTTGTTTGGTCTGTTTCGGGCGGTGAAATCATATCGGGACAAAACAGTTCTCAGATATTGCTGCTTTGCTCTGCATCGGGCAGCATGACTGTATCGGCAACGCCGGTTAATCCCAATACTTTTTGCAATGCCTCTGCCCAAACCTCCTTTACCGTAGTTCCGTACCCCAAACCCCTGCTACTATAAACGGCAAGACCCAAATCTGCCCATTGCAAACCTATACCTATTCCGCCGCCCCACTCCAACCCAATACCCAGTTTATATGGACGGTTACAGGCGGCACCATTATCGCCGGACAAAACAGCCCCACCGTGCAGGTGCAATGGAACGACTCCGTCCCGAACAGCCTGTCGGTTGTTAGACAAACGCTCACCTCTCCGGTTTGTACCTCGCTACCCGCCACGCTTTCGGTTTCGACTATTGACGATGCGACTTTTACCATATCCGGTGCAACCACCGTATGCCCCAATTCCCAACCAACCTATCTGATTACCCCCATTTTGCCGAATGCAACATATACATGGTCGGTCATACCATCCGATGAAGTGGAATTGGTGCAGGGTCAAAATTCGGGAACAGTTTCGCTATTGTTCGGCAATTCGGCTGCCGGAACGGTTACGCTATCCGCTGCTTATTGTAATATTGTTGCCACTTTGCCCATCAGCATCGGAGCAAAACCTGTTCCGTTTATCACTCAAACAGATACCCTTTGTACAGGCAACTCCGTCCAGCTTTCCGTTTCAGACCTTGTTGGCACAGAACCCTATACCGGCTATCTCTGGAAAAACAGTGCCGGCAGTGCGATAGGGATCAATCCAACGACTTTTATAACCACCGAAGGTGTTTACAGCGTACAGGTTACCAATACATCGGGTTGTGTTGGGCTTGCTTCGCATCGGGTTAACCAATACACTTCGCCCGAGGCACAGGCTTTTGTGTCAAGTCATGTCGTTTGTATTCAAAACCCGGATGATGTTGACCTAATTGCCATTGACGGAACAAATTACGCTTTTATGTGGATAGTAAACGGCTCCGTCATTTCAAGTGCGAATACGCCATTTCTCACCCACTTGGGCAATGATGTTGAGGGTAGCTTTGTCTATCGGGTATTGGTGACTGACACCCAAAACACCTGCACTAAACTATCACCCCCCCAAAACATTAACCACCTTCTGTGTCAAACGGGAGGCGGTACCGGCAATCCGGGCGATACCATTGTGCCGCCACCGCCACCCTTGCAATGCCCGTCTGTTGCCGGTTATTTCTTTAATTTTACCCTCAATTCCAGCGCCAACAACTGCAATACCGTTACCCTCAATGCCTCGGCATCGGGTAGTTTCAGCAGTTTTACGGTAAACTGGGGCGATGGCGTTACGGAGGCTTTCGACGGCGTTACGGCTACACACACTTATCCTGTCGGATTGATTATGGCTTATCAGATTACTGCTTATGCTAACTATATTCACCCCGTTACCGGCAACTCCTGCACGTTGGGTAGGATAAAAAACCATATTCTACCTTTGGTGGCTCGCTTTGATGTTGAGCCGGCCTGTGTGGGTGAAAATTGGGTTTTTCAATGCCGCTCTTACTACCTGCCCACTACCGGCATTACCCAATGGACCTGGGATTTTGGAGATGGTACGCCCCCCTTCATCGGCACTCAAACCGAAGGACATACTTATGCCAACCCGGGTGTTTACACCGCCACCCTCACCATTACCAACGGCGATTGTGTAACCACCGGCAGTAAAACCATCACCGTCGCCCCGTTGCCTAATGCGGGTTTCACTATTTCGGGGGGTGAATGCGTGGGTAGTTCCTTACAGTTTTTACCCGATGTACCTAACCTTTCCTCCTATTTCTGGCAACTTGGCAATGGTGCTTCTACAGCTCAGCACAACCCTGCTTTTGCCTATACACAGGCGGGCGAGTACCAAGTGAGTTTACAAGTGCAAGACAATAAAGGTTGCTCCTCCGACATACAAACACAAACCCTAATCGTGCTTGATGCCCCTCCGACACAGTCCGTTACTGCTGCCGATACCATCTTTTGCGCCGGACTTAGCACCACCCTTACCGCACCACCGGACGGAGTAGCTTATCTATGGTCGAACGGGCAAACAACGCCGGAAATAAACGTTTCCACATCGGGAAATTACACCGTGCAGGTTACGCTACCGGACGGCTGTGCTTATACCTCACCTCTTGTGCAGGTGCAAGTTACACCCAACCCGACTGCCGATATTAGTCCCACCTCGCCAATTAATTTTTGTATAGGCGATAGTGTCACCCTGCAAGTGCCGTTTAACGAAAACTATATTTACCAATGGTCGGAAAACAACAACGGGCAAGCACAAAATACCTACAACCTATCTGGCAATATCGGCGTGACCGTGACCGATACCCTAACCGGCTGCACTGCCATCGGCACTGCCCAACTGATTGACAATGCTTCGCCACCTAAGCCTATCATTACCGCCTCCGCCCTACAAATATGCGAAGGGCAATCGGTCAATTTTTCCATTGCTTCGTCCACCGACCCCTTACACACTTATCATTGGACTACCGGAGCTACCGGCACAGGCATTTCTGTGTTTACTTCCGGCAACTACGGCGTTTGGGCGCAAAACCAGTTTGGTTGCAGTTCTGACACTTCGTTGTTGTTGAATGTGGTGGTCAATCCCCTGCCCGATGCCGGCATTTTTCCGGCGGGTTGCTACGCCTTATGTCCGGGTGATGTTGTCAGCATTCCACCCAATACCGCCCAAAACTACCAGTGGTATTACAACGGCAACCCCCTGTCGGGCATTACAGGCAGCAGTTGGATACCCGAAGCCGAAGGAGCTTATTGGGTAGTGATGAGCAACGGCAATTGTACCGTTACTTCTGATGTGTTACAATTAGTATTTATCGCCGACTGCCCCGGCCCTCTCCCCGTTTCCCTTATCACCTTTACCGGAACCGTCCTCCCCCATGCCAATCAATTGCAATGGACAACGGCAGCGGAGGTAAACAACGCCTTCTTTACCCTACAACACTCACCGGACGGAAGCCGGTTTACCACCCTCGCCCAATTGACCGGCGCAGGCAACAGTTCGATGGCAAAGAATTATGAGCATTTAGACTCCAACCCCTACCCTCTCACCTACTACCGCCTGATGCAAACCGATTTTGACGGCAGTACCCGACAAGCAGGTAATGTCATCACCCTCCTCCGCTCACAGACAACAGGCAGCTTTGCCTTAACCCATATCATCCCCACACCCACACAACACACCGCCACCCTCACCTACACCACCCCAAACACCCAACCCATCACCCTGCACCTTTACGACCTAACCGGAAGGCTACTGCAACATGAAACGTTGCAGGCAACTATTGGCACAAACAACCATGTTTTGGACATGACAAAGTATCCAAATGGTTTGTATGTGGTAACGCTCAACAACGGGGTTGAGGTGGTTTCGGGGAAAGTGGTGAAGGAGTAGGTATTATCTATCCAAACAAGACAAGGGGACTAAGTATCAGACAACTGGGGGTTGACAATTTATTTTTAAAACTGAAAAATCTACAACATGAAAACACGAAATGCTTTGTTGAAAACCTTTTTAATGATTTTGGTTTATGGTGGGGTAGAGGCACAAACGGTGTTTGGGCCGCAGCAGATTATACAAGAAACCCTGTCTAATTATACACAGTCCATATATGCTGCTGATTTGGATGGAGACGGGGATTTAGATGTTTTGTCGGCTTCTTATGAAGACGACAAAATAGCTTGGTATGAGAACGACGGAGCAGGAAATTTTGGGGGGCAACTAATCATCAGTACAGTTGCCAATGGTGCAACATCCGTCTTTGCCGCCGATTTAGACAACGACGGCGATATGGATGTATTGTCGGCTTCTTATATAGACGACAAAATAGCTTGGTATGAGAATAATGGAAGTGGCAATTTTGGAACGCAACAAATTATTACTACAGAAGTATATGACGCAAGTTCCGTGTATGCTGCCGATTTGGATGGTGATGGGGATATGGATATTTTGTGGGCTTCTTCTTGGGTTAACAAAATAGCTTGGCATGAAAATGATGGAACCGGCAACTTTGGCGTACAGCAAGTCATCACCACAAGTGCTTATGGTGCTAAGTCTGTTTATGCGGCCGATTTGGATGATGATAGCGATATAGATGTACTTTCTGCTTCTTTTAATGATGACAAAATAGCCTGGTATAAAAATGACGGAGCAGGCAATTTTGGCACACAGCAAATTATCACCACTGCTGACGGTGCATCAGAAGTTTATGCGGCCGATTTGGATGATGATGGCGATACAGATGTCCTTTTTGCTTCTTTTAATGATGACAAAATAGCCTGGAATGAAAATGACGGAGCAGGAAGTTTTGGGTCGCCGCAAATTATTGAGAGTGTATATGAAATATCATCTGTCTATTTTGCCGATTTGGATGGCGATGGCGATATAGATGTGTTGTCAACTTCTATAAATGGTGATAACGTAACCTGGTATGAAAACGACGGCATAGGCAATTTTGGATATCAACAAATTATCACAACAACCGCCGATGGCGCAAACGTTGTTTATGCTGCCGATTTGGATGGCGATGGGGATATAGATGTTTTATCGGCTTCTTACAACGACAATACTATAGATCTGTATAAAAACGACGGTAGCGGCAATTTTATAGAAGCGCCATTTCTTACCACATCGGTCAATTATGCAAGATATGCTTATGCTGCCGATTTAGACGGCGATGGCGATATGGATGTGTTGTCAGCATCTAACTTAGATGGTAAAATAGCTTGGTATAGAAACAACGGAACCGACGGTTTTGGCTTGCAGCAAATCATCACATTAACAGCCTATAGTGCAACTTGTGTTAATGCTGCCGATTTAGATGGTGATGGCGATATGGATGTGTATTGGGGTACGCCTAGAATAGCTTGGGCTGAGAATGATGGAGCAGGCAATTTTGGAGAGCAACAAATTATATCAATGCTATCAAGTATCGTAACTTCTGTGTATGCTGAAGATTTGGATGGAGATGGGGATTTAGATGTTTTATCGGCTGGTGCCGGTGGTGGCAGTATAATAGCTTGGCATGAGAATGAAGGAGACGGTATATTTGGAGTGCAGCAAATTATTTCTAATTCAACCTATAACGCACAATCTGTTTATGCCGCCGATTTAGATGGTGATGGCGATAAAGATGTGTTGTCGGCTTCTGCTTATGATAACAAAATAGCTTGGTATAAAAACGATGGAAGCGGTATTTTTGGCACACAGCAAATTATTTCCAATATGGCCATCGGAGCACAATCTGTCTATGCCGTTGATTTGGATAATGATGGCGATATAGATGTGTTGTCGGCTTCTAAAGATGACGACAAAATAGCTTGTTATAGAAATGACGGTAGCGGTATTTTCGGAGCACAGCAAATCATTACTTCATACGCCTTTGGTGCAAAATCCGTTTATGCCGCCGATTTGGATAATGATGGCAATATAGATGTGTTATCGGCTTCTAAAGATGACGACAAAATAGCTTGGTATAAAAATGACGGAACCGGTAATTTTGGAGGGCAGTTTACTATTACAGTCATTGCCAAAGGCGCACAATCTGTTTATGCCGCTGATTTGGACGGCGATGGGGATAAAGACGTGCTATCGGCTTCTGAGGGCGACAACAAAATAGCTTGGCACGAAAACCTCTTAGAAACCGTAGGCATCAACCCGCTTCCCAATACCACCACCACCACCCTACAACTAACTCAATTCAACCCCAACCCGGCTACACAAAAAACCGTAGTTACCTACCACAGCCTCCACCCCAAGCCCATAACCCTACAAATCTACGACCTAAACGGCAGGCTGCTGCAAACCCAATCTTTGCAAGCAACGGTGGGCTACAACGAATGTGTTTTGGATATGAGTTGCTATGCGCAAGGTTTGTATATCTTAGAACTTAACAATGGCGAGCAGATGGTTACCGGAAAGGTGGTGAAGGAGTAGGTATTATCAACCCAAGCAGAACAAGACGACTAAATATCAGATAAAGGGGTATTTACAATTTGCTTTTAAAACTTTAAATTTTACAACATGAAAGTGCGAAATACTTTGTTGATTACCTTTTTAATGATTTTGGTTTATGGTGGGGTAGAGGCACAAACGGTGTTTGGGCCGCAGCAGGTGATAATACAAAGTAATACAGGAGGTCCAACTTCTGTATATGCTGCTGATTTAAACGGCGATGGGGATATTGACGTGTTATCGGCTTCCACACATGACCATAAAATAGCTTGGTATAGCAATGATGGAATGGGCAACTTTGGCATACAGCATATCATCTCTACTACTGCTGGTGGCGCAAGGTCTGTATATGCCGTTGATTTGGACGACGATGATGATATAGATGTGCTGTCGGCTTCTATATGGGATGATAAAATAGCCTGGTATGAAAACGATGGTGCAGGCAATTTTGGAATTGAGCAAATCATCACTACCGCTGCCAATGGCGCATATTCTGTATATACTGCCGATTTGGATGGCGATGGAGATATAGACGTGCTGTCGGCTTCGCAACTTGACAATAAAATAGCCTGGTATGCCAATGATGGAATGGGCGTTTTTGGGGTAGAGCAAATCATCTCTACTTCTGCCATTTTAGCAGTTTCTGTATATGCAGCCGATTTGGATGGCGATGGGGATATAGATGTGTTGTCGGCTTCCCAAGGTGATGATAAAATAGCATGGTATGAAAACGATGGCTTGGGCAATTTTGGCGGGCAGATAATCATCAGTACGGCTGCCTTTTATGCAGTTTCTGTATATGCTACCGATATAGATGGTGACGGCGATATAGACGTACTGTCGGCTTCCATACTGGATGATAAAATAGCATGGTATGAAAATGACGGCACAGGCAATTTTGGACCAGAGCAAACCATTACAACCACCAATGGAGTTTTACACGCTTTGTATGCCACTGATTTGGATGGCGATGGAGATATAGACGTGCTTTCGGCTTCTGTAGGGAATAATAAAATAGCTTGGTATGTAAACGATGGCAAAGGTAATTTTAGTCAAGAGCAAATCATAACTACCGATGTCAATTACCCAACTTCTGTTTATGCCGCCGATTTGGACGACGATGGGGATATAGATGTGCTGTCGGCTTCCATACTGGATGATAAAATAGCTTGGCATGTAAACGACGGCGCAGGTAATTTCAGTGCTCGACAAATCAGTTCCATAGCTGCCAGTGACGCAAAGTCTGTTTTTGCCGCCGATTTGGATGGCGATGGGGATATAGATGTGATGTCGGCTTCCACAGGGGATAATAAAATAGCATGGTATGCCAATGATGGAATGGGCAACTTTGGCACTCAACACATTATCTCCACTAATGCAAAAGGTGCAAAGTCTGTTTTTGCCGCCGATTTGGATGGCGATGGGGATATTGATGTGATGTCGGCTTCCGAAGGGGACAATAAAATAGCATGGTATGCCAATGATGGAATGGGCAACTTTGGCACTCAACACATTATTTCCACTGCTGGATATGGTTCAACTTCTGTTTTTGCCACCGATTTGGATGGTGATGGGGATATAGACATGATGTCAGCTTCGCAACTTGACGATAAAATAGACTGGTTTGAAAATGATGGCAGCGGCAACTTTGGCGCACAAAAAATCATTACAACTGCTGCAAATGGCGCAAGGTCTGTATATGCCGCCGATTTGGACGGAGATGGGGATATAGATGTGTTGTCTGCTTCTTATGGTGACGATAAAATTGCATGGTACGAGAATGATGGTACTGGCAGTTTTGGATCACAGCAAATCATCTCCATTGTTGCTGAAGGTGCGACTTCAGTATTTGCAACTGATTTGGACGGTGATGGTGATAAAGATGTGCTGTCATTTTCCTCTGGAAATGGTCGAATAGCTTGGCATGCCAATGATGGAATGGGAAACTTTATATCCCAACAGATTTTCGCCACTTACACCTATTATGCAGGAGGGTCTGTGTATGCTGCCGATTTAGACGACGATGGGGATTTAGACATCCTATCGGCTTCTGCAGGATACGCTAAAATAGCATGGTATGCCAATGATGGAATGGGCAACTTTGACACAGAACAAATCATTACGAACAATGCTTATGGTGCAAATTCTGTGTATGCCACCGATTTGGACGGTGATGGGGATATAGATGTGCTGTCTTCTTCTTGGTATGATGACAAAATAGCCTCGTATGAAAACCTCTTAGAAACCATCAAACCGCCCTATAATACTGCCAACAATACCCTACATTTGACACAAATACGCCCCAATCCGGTTTTACAAAAGACTATACTTACCTACTACAGCCATCACGTCACCCTAGTCACCTTACAACTGTACGACTTAAACGGAAGACTGCTTCAAGCCCAATCTTTACAAGCAACTGTGGGCAACAACCAATGTGTCTTGGATATGACCCGCTATGCGCAAGGTTTGTATATCGTAGAACTGAACAACGGGGATGAGATGGTTACAGGAAAGGTGGTGAAGGAGTAGGGGGGTGTGATTGACGATAGTTAGTCTTTTTCCCCTCCTAGGAGTGGCAAGGGGTGGGTTTTCTACTTTAAAAATTGACATTTTATGCCTTACGACTATTGAATCCATCACGTTTACACCAATAAATCTACTGCTATGAAACTTTCTCAACTTATCGCTCTTTGTGTTTTTCATATAATTTCTTCAGTTGGGTACATTGTACAAGCTCAGGGGGACTACGGGGCTGAAACGTTTATTATGCCCAAGATATATTCTCCCTCGGATATAAAACTGGCAGATATAGATGGGGATGATGATTTGGATATAGTGATATGTACCTTAGCTGACCATAAAGTGGTTTGGTATGAGAACTTGGGTTTGGGCATATTTAATCCTGAATATCATCTAATTGCTAATCAACTGTCATATATGCGTTTGGGTGTTGCAGATTTGGATAATGATGGTGACATGGACATTGTGGCAGGGTCTTATTCAACCAATAAAATCTGTTTATACCTGAACAATGGCACCGGTTATTTTAGTCCGCCAGTAACAATAAGCGATTCGTTTCTTACCACCACAAGTATTTGTTTGTATGATTTAGATGGAAACGGAACGATTGATATTGTTGCCACTTCTTCTCTGGGAAATAAAGTTTCGTGGTTTCCAAATATTGGGGGGGGCAATTTTGGGAGTGAACAGGTTTTGACAACTAACGTAAATAATCCAATAAGATTGGATGTTATAGACATGAATAACGATGGATTGACTGATATATTGGTAACCGGTTATTCTGATTCTAATATACAATTGTTTCTTAACATTGGTAGCACTACATACAGCTCTGCTCTTAATGTTGGTACGGTGTACGGTATTAGAGATTTTACAGTGTATGATTTAGACAATGATGGAGATTTAGACATTGCTGTGATTTATGAAATATCCTTGGGTGTAAATGTTATCAAAACTTATCGGAATAATGGAGCCTTTGTCCCATTGTTTTACCAAGGTTCATTTCCCATTTCAGGTGTTTCGCCCTATTCGATTGAAGTTGCAGATATTAATTCAGATGGATGGGCAGATTTGTTTTATTCGGCATCAAACAAAATTGCTTGGCTGCCAAGTTCAGGAGGGGTTTCCTTTGGCAGTGATATAACCGTTAGTACAGAAACTTATGCCGATAATTATAGAGAAATGTGCACATCAGACCTAAACAGCGATGGTTTTTTGGATATAATTGCAATATCACAAACTGATTATTCTGCTTTTTGGTTTGCAAATAATGGGAGCGGTATTTTTAGTTTACCGAATTATGTGGTTGGGTTACCTGATTTTTCTTCCAGAGAAGTGCAAGTAATAGACATAGATGGAGATTGGATGAAAGATGTTGTTTCTGCAAATACAGGAAGTTTGGCATGGTTTAAAAACGACGGATCACCTGATTTCGGAGTTCCAAATCCTGTTGTTATTCTTACCGGAGCGGTATCGTTTTTTGCTGCCGATTTAGATAACGACGGAGATAACGATATTGCAAGTGTTGCGCAAACCAACAATAATATAATGTGGAATGAAAATGATGGTTTGGGGAATTTCAGTCCCCCGCAGATCATTACTACATCTATTATTGGTCCAAACTATATAACTGTTGCAGATATAGATAACAACGGCACAAATGATGTGTTATACTCCTCATCATCGGAAAAAAAAATAGCTTTCAACTTAAACAACGGAGCTGGTTCATTTTCTGCTCAACAAGTGATAGATACGCTTTGTACCGGTGTGATCAAAGTTCTTGCCACTGATATTAACAATGATGGGTATTTAGATGTGATTGCCGGTACAGTTGTTTCAACAACTTCTACCTCAACTATTTATTTGTATTTTAATGATGGTGCTAATAATTTTTCGCCCCCGCAATTTATAACATCTCCCAGTACGGGTTTTAGGGATATGGATATGAATGATTTTAACAACGATGGTTATCTGGATCTATGTGTAGTCTATACCAATAAATTAGTTTGGTACAGCAACAACGGAAATGGCACTTTTGCACCGGCTCAAATAATTTACATCCAATTATTTAATCAAGGTATATCTATCATTGACCTTGATCAAAATGGCACAAAAGATATTGTTATTGCTAATATTTATGGGCAACTGTTATGGTTTTCACATGAGGGTAACGGCAGTTTTGCATCCCCGGTATTTATTACTCCTACTATGTCAAATGTCAGGGATTTCTGTTTTGATGATATTGATTATGATAATGACTTAGACTTGTTTGTTGCGAGAAGCTATATCCTTTCCTGGTTTAAAAATTTAGGATTAGCGATACAAACATACATCAACAACGCCCCTTGCGTAAATGCAAGCAACGGCTCCATTTCTGTATTTGTAACGGCGCTGCAAAATGCTCCCTATACCTATCAATGGAGTTTAAACGGCGGAGCAGATACCGGCAGCGGCGTTGCCGATACAGACAATTTCACCATTGACAACCTGGCTGCCGGCAATTACGACATAACGGTTACTAACGCAGCAGGCAGTGCGGCTTATACTTCCATTATTTTAGATGCCGTTCAGGGCAATGTGTTTGAGGTTCAGGGAATCGTTACCACAAACAGCTCTAATTCACTGCCAAACGGCTCTATACAGATTACCTTATCGGGAGGGCAACCGCCATATCTGTTTCAATGGGAAGGGTTAGTTTCCGGAACCGGTGAAGCCGACGATTCTACATATACCCTTACAAACTTGTTTGCGGGAACTTACGATATTTCCATTACGGACGCAACCAATAGTTTGATTCAATACACCGTTTCTCTGCTCGATGAAACAACTCCCCCGAATACTTGCAGTTCTCCGCTCGATATAGTTATTTTAAACGATGCTTCAGGCTCGGTGGATGTTATAGAATACGAAGAGGCTAAACTGTTTTTTGTAGATTTAATAAACGCGCTGAATATCGGCATGGCCGACTCTCAAAGCAGGGTAGCGGTCATAGAATGGTCGCACGATACAACAGAAGTACGCATTCCTATGACCGGAAATTTAAGCGAATTGCAAGACTACGTTTCGTACAACCGGCTTTTTGAAGGAGGCACCAATCCCAATGCAGCCTTAACTTATGGAAAAGACTATTTGTCAGGTGTGTTAAGACCTTTCGCAACGCCTATTTTAATACTTTCTACCGATGCTTTTTCCTATCAGATAAGTTCCTCTCTGATTGCTTTGGCAGACGTTTACAAAGCACAAGGCTATGTAATAATTACCATTGCTTTTGATGATGCTTTCAGCAATGATTATACCCGCAATATCCTCACCCAAACAGCGTCCTTGCCATTATTGGCACCCGGCGCACCCGCTTATTCGCTGTTAGACAATACTTTGGCAAATAATATTGTGAACCTTTATGTTTGCCCTTCCGACCCGGGCAGCAGCAATTCGTACTATTTTTCGCGCGATGGTGCCATTACGCTGACAGACATTACCCCAATAGGCGACTGTCCTAATCCCAACGGCGTTACGATTACTTACACGGTTGCCGCCCAACAACAACTTGCCTTACCTGCCGGTACGCCCGTTACTTTTTATTTCAACAACCCCGCAATGTTTAGCTCAACTCCCATATTGACTACGCTTATTCCCTGTGCCATACCTGCCGGCGAATCGGAAACTTTCACCATTACCCTGCCGGTAACAACGCCTGCCAATATATGGGCAGTATTGAACGATAACGGAAGCCAATATCCTCCCGTCAGTTTTCCTATAACCGATATTTCCGAAAGCATTTACAGCAATAATATCGCCGATATTTCTGTCTGTACCGGCGATTATCCCGTTTTGTCGGCACATCTATATACGACCACACCGCAACCGGTATGCGGCAACACCGTTTTTTATGTAGCAGATGTTTGCAATATCGGTAATGCCGATGCGGTGGATGTGGTGGTAGCGAATCAAGTTCCGGCAGGTTTCGTTCTTGTTGCGGAAAATCCATTTCTTAATAACTGTGCAACGCAAAGCATCAATGCTGCGGGAAGCTACCTTATTCCTGCCGGCTGTTGCCTGTCAATTGTTTACCAATATGAAGTGTCGGGTGCCGACAACGGTTTTTATAATGACCAGGACGTGTTGCTATGGGGTCCGTCCGGACAAACTTACCTTAATTTTGACGGCGCAACTACCTCTTCGGAAGATGTAACCGTCAATGGGGATATCAACTGTCCTTCAGATATTGTGTTGTTTGAAAAGTCGGTATCGGTTACCGATATATGCGAGGAAGGTTTCTTAACCTATACCTTTAGTATTCACAACCAAACCAATGTAGCACTACTTGGTGTTCAATTTGCCGATATATTGCCCCCGCCTTGTATTTGGGCAGCCGAACCTTACCAACTTAGTGGGTTAAGCATAGGGCAAACCACCATTGCCGGTACTCAATCTGCTGTGTTTAACATAGCATATATTCAACCAAATACGGTTGCAACGTTCAGCTTAGACGTATATTTGAACAATTGGGCAAATACAGGCAGCCTGTCCAACACTGCTACGCTTGCAGGGTTGCCAGTTTTTGCAAACGGTAACGGTGCCGCCCTCGCCGCCCAATCGCCGGATGT
The DNA here is from genome assembly GCA_016700115.1 of Sphingobacteriales bacterium. Taxonomy (NCBI): domain Bacteria; kingdom Pseudomonadati; phylum Bacteroidota; class Sphingobacteriia; order Sphingobacteriales; species Sphingobacteriales bacterium. Next base: position 1,132,568 of record CP064999.1, read on the forward strand.
TGCCGTAACGGCACTACCGGTCATACTTACGCAACCGAATGTGTATATAACCTCCTGTCAACAGGCCCATCTTACTGCCACCGTTACCGGAAGCGAATCCATTAACTGGGTAAGTGCCGGAGACGGATATTTTACCAACCCTCATGCACCGCAAACCACCTATATTCCCGGCTCTGCCGACACCATTCAAGGTATTATACCCATCAGCATCACTGTTTTGAACGATTGCGGAGAAACCGGCAGAACAATCCATCTGCATATTGATCCCCCTCCTGTTTGCAACGACTTCGATTGCAGTACAACCGACACCCTTAATGCCGAAACCTGCCTTTGCGAATTTACTTCCGTTCCCTTGCCCGATTGCGACGATAACAATGACTTAACAACCGATACCTACAACCTTCAAACCTGTGTTTGCGAACATACGCAACCCTTGCCGGTGATGTTGTTGCCCAATGCTTTCAGCCCTAACGGGGATAACGGAAACGACTTCTTTCAAGCTGTTTCCAATTATGCCGTTACCGAATTTTATTTGGCGGTTTACAACCGTTGGGGGCAAAAAGTATTTGAATCTACCGATATAGACCAAAGCTGGAACGGTACTTACCAAGACAGGCAAGCACCCATAGGCGTTTATGTTTGGTTTGTCAATTACCGTTTTACCGGCGATGTCCAACCAAGAGAAGCAAAAGGCAATGTAACTTTAATAAGATAAATGTCTATAGACTAAATACATGAGACGAAAGACGTAAGAGATAAGGCAGGAGATATATGACATAATACCAATTATTGTTTAACCTGTAACTCCGAAAGATTTAGGCAATAGGGTTATCAATTTGTTTGGTTATATGGGCTGTTTTCTTGAGTATTTCGATGATTTCCCACTGCTGATTTATGTTTAATGCCTAAATAGTGGATAAACAGAGGAGTATATCTTCTGAAGAGTTGATAGTAATAAATAGATGCCAAAAAGTTAACAAACATCCATGTTTCCATTTCTGTACCTCCTCTCATATAAGTGCGTTCAGCATGTAAAATGTTTTTAAACACATCAAAGAGTTGTTCAATGTGGGTACGGGTTTTGTGTTGTTGGTAAATCTGTTCAGGTTGCCGGTCGGCGGCAAGGTTAGTCAGCAAAGCCAAAGTGCCAAAAGTATCTTGCTTTAGATAAAAAGCGTTCAAGCTATACCCCTCTGTCTGGATTTCTATTCTTCGGATAAAGTCTTGTTTTTCGGCGGCTTTAAGGTAGTCATTAATAAATAAGATGACTCGTTTATGGTCTGGTTGTTGGATGGTGTAGTACCAAACCGGCTGTTCTTTATACATAAAATACCGAAGTTGCCTGCCATGGTTGGCGTGCAAGACTCTATAGTCTATAAGGTTTGAGTTTCTCTCAACGGCAGTAGGTGCTTCCATTGTGCCTGGTCAAGATAATCAATGTTTTTTTGAGCGCAAAAGCCTTTGCCGGCAACGATGGTAACCTGTTGAAGTCCGCTTTTCAGAATGTTTAATTTCATGGCAGAAACATCCGGCACATTACCAGGCAGAAGGCGATAATAAACAGGCAGGGACAAATCGGTGGAAAACATGAAAAACAAGTTCACCTATAGGTCAAAACTTCGCAGGCTATTATAACACCTAGTTGTGCTAAGTCTAAATCGTCAGAAAATGAAGTGCTGTGTGTAACATCTAACAAAACAAAACTATTGCCTGCCATGAGGGTTTTTTGAGGCAGTAAACTATCTGCTCCTTTTGTGAGCCAACCGAACGTAATAGGACAGTAATCTTCTTATCACTTAATCAAGATCCCGGCAGTAATTCCGATAGATAGAACTGTTCATAATGCAAGGGCATGTTTTTTAAGGGAGCGTGATACAATAAGCGAAAGATAGATAATGAAAACAGTTCCTTATGCCAATTCGGAAAGTGCGATTGGAGTGCCTGTAAAATACGGTTGTGCTTTTGGTAAAGATAATGAGAGGCTCCGTATTCTTTAACACTGATATTTTTTGCTTGCATTGGGCGTTTGCCAGAACATCGAGGGATTGCGGAAAACTGAAAAATATACAAATCGAAAGAGCTTGCAAAACCACAACCTCAACCCGAATAGAAACATTTTTTTGAAACAACCCTGCTTTGCCCTGTTTGGAGTATTCCATTTTGGGCGATGATGTAATATTTGAGCTTTACAACGAACTAATAGCTGAAACAAAGTGCTGACATGAGTTTGCTCGACACCATATTACTCGCTCTCAATGCCATTCGAGGTAATTTGCTCAGAACAGCTCTGACTTGTCTGATTATTGCATTTGGCATCATGGCTTTGGTTGGCATTTTAACTGCAGTAGATGGTATTCAGGCCTCTTTGAGCAGCAATTTTGCCACAATGGGTGCAAATAATTTCGACATCAGAAAAAAAGGAACCGGCATACAGGTTGGCAGAAGAGGACGACGACCAAAAGAGTTCAAACCCATTACCATTACTCAGGCATTAGACTTTAAAGAGCGCTTTAACTATCCGGTTACTGTTTCCTTGTCTATGAATGCAGCTTTTGCTGCAACGGTAAAATACCAATCTGAAAAAACCAATCCCAACATCAGTGTAACCGGAGGAGATGCCAACTATTTATCAGTGGCCGGATTGAGCCTAATTGACGGGCGAAACTTTACCGAACCGGAAGTTCAAAGCGGCCGCAACCTCATTATTTTGGGCAATGGCTTGGCCCTGAAGTTGTTTAAAAAAACCTCAAATGCCATTGATAAAATAGTATCGGTTGAAAACCGAAAATACCGAGTGGTGGGCGTGTTGGAAGAAAAAGGATCCAGCAGTATTTTCAGCAGCGACAATGTGGTAATAATTCCGGTTATGAATGCCCGGCAGGAGTTTGCAACATCCGAAAGCACCTATGTTATTACGGTTAGTGTAAACAACGCTTATCAAATAGAAGAAGCCATTGCCGAAGCCTCCGGTTTGATGAGAAGTATCAGAAAACTCAGGGCAGGAGACGAAGAAGATTTTGATGTGTCAAAAAGCGATAAACTTGCGAGCATTCTCATCGAACAGTCAGAATACATTACCACTGCAGCCACTATTATCGGAATCATTACTTTGTTGGGTGGTGCTGTAGGATTGATGAACATCATGTTGGTGTCCGTTGCTGAGCGAATCAGGGAAATCGGCATCAGCAAAGCAATTGGAGCTAAACGGCAAACAATTGTTACCCAGTTTTTGGTAGAGGCAATTGTTATTTGTCAGATAGGCGGATTATTAGGAGTTGTGTTTGGAATTTTTGTGGGCAACGGTGTATCTTTACTTATCAAAGGGCCCTTTATCGTTCCCTGGTTCTGGATGGCCGGTGGAATTGTTATCTGTTTTATTGTAGGTATTGTTTCTGGGTTATATCCGGCCATAAAAGCAGCAAGTGTAGATCCGATTGAGGCTTTGAGATATGAATAAAACGCTGTTTCTTTGGCCTTGTTTTCCCAGTTTCACAAATCACCGATAAACAACTTAAATACATGCTTCCCGAAATTAGCCAAAAGTTTACCCGTTTAGAACAAATCTGGCAAAACTATTTTCAAATCATTGACGGTGCGTCAGAAGAACAACGCCATTTTAAACCTGCGCCAGACAAATGGTGTATGTTGGAAGTGGCTCAACATATCATCGGGTCTGAAAACGGAACCTTACGGTTTTTTAATAAATATCAACCCAAACAAGTGAAAATGACCGACAAAGTTTCGGGAGTGGTCAGATCTCTTGTTTTAACACTCGCGCTTAAATCCCCCTTTAAATTCAAAGTGCCCAATGTCCCCGGGTTAAATCCTAAAAACATCCATTCCTGGGAACAAATTATTGCCGAATGGAGGGACATTCAAAACGGATTGCGTCAATATTTTCAAGACTTCCCGTCAGAACACCTCAACCATATCGTATTTAAACATCCTGTTGCCGGAAAGTTTAACGTTTTTCAAACGCTCGACTTTTTAAACGAACATGCCACTCATCATCTCTTTCAATTAGAGCGGATAAAAAACACGCCCGGTTTCCCATCTTCTTAGTTTTCCTTATGCCCGATAAATATACCGACCTGCCTTTAATCCGGTTTATGGAATTAAGTCAGCAAGCAAATTGCATTTTGCTTGATGTGAGAACAAATCCTGAGTTTGCAGATTTTCATTTTCAAAACGCTTTAAATATTGACATCAAAGACCGTGATTTCACCAGCGAAATTGAAGAATTAGACCCTGAAAAAAAATATTTTGTCTATTGTAATAGAGGTATAAGAAGTGTAAACGCCTGTATATTAATGTCAAAAATAGGGTTTCAACATCTGTATAACCTGAAAGGAGGCATACAAGCTTATCATTAAGTAAAATCACCTGACTTTGACAGTTAAATGAGATAACCCGTTAATAATCAATGATAATAAGAAATAAGAAACCGCAATTGTAGTGGCAACTTTTTTTCTTAGGCTATTGTTTTTAAGACAATATGCTTACATTTGCGGTATGTTTGTAAAAGCCACTAAATCTAAAAACCATACGTATATTCAGTTAGTGGAATCTTTTCGTGAAGGAAAGACTACCAAGCACAAGGTAATTGCCAACTTTGGTCGCCTTGACCAGTTGCGTGATTCAGGATTCCTACTATCAGTTGGGCAGAAATTGCTGTCATTGAATAACACGCCTTGCATTGGGGCAGAGAATTTGCAGGAAACTGCACGCTTCTGTTATGGTCATTTGGTCTATAAAAAGTATGGGAGCAACTTGGCATCGGAGAAATTATCAAAAAATGTGCTAAGGGAACAAGGATAAAGTTCGATATAGAAGAGGTGATTTTCTATTGTGTGATTCATCGTCTGTTGAAAAGCAAATCAAAACATCAAGCATTTAAAGATCAGAAATTGTTTTATGGGCTAGGAAACATAATTGGGTTGCAAGAAATTTACCGAAGTTTAGATTTTTTGTGTGATAAAAAGCAGGCAATTGAGACACAACTGTTTTACCATAAAAAAGGCGTTTATGCTAAGCCCATCGAAGTTGCTTTTTATGATGTAACGAATTATCACTTTGAGACAAACAGAGCAGATGCTTTACGCGAATTTGGGTTTAGCAAAGCTGGAAAGTTTAATGAAGTACAAGTGGTGATGGGCTTATTTATAGATAGCACAGGCAGACCGATAGGCTACGATCTTTTTCCGGGTAATACTTTTGATGGTCAGACGATGGTAGATGCGCTGAAAATGTTAGAAAAGCAGTTTAATATAAGAAAAGTCATTGTAGTAGCCGACAAAGGTCTCAACTCGAAAGAAAATTTTAATTTAATACGTCAAGCGGGCTATGACTACATTGTTAGTGCCCGCTTAAAATCGATGCCCCAAAAGTTGGTACAAAAGATTTTGGCAACTAATGATATGGAGACAAAGACTGTGTGCGAGGATACGGGTGAAGTAACATTTAGCTGGAAAGTGTTGGATTACGAAACAACCTACAGCGATGCCAATAAAAGAAACAAAAATTGCAAGATAAACTCCTAATTACTTGGAGTGCCAAAAGGGCAGCCAAAGACGCAAGAGACAGGGAAAGACAAATACAAAAAGCAAAAGTCAAATTAGACAACGGAGCGGACTTGCAAAACAAAAAGGGGGCTAACCGATTCCTGAAAATGGCGGAGAGTACCAATACAAAAGCTGCTGAAATAGACCAAGAACGAATAGATGAAGATGCAAAATGGGATGGTTACTACGGCATACAGTATAGTAAAACGGATATGACGAACGAAGAAGTCTTGGCAAACTACCATCAATTATGGAAAATAGAAGAAAGTTTCCGGGTATTGAAGACCACCCTATCCACTCGACCAATTTTTCATTGGACACCCAAAAGGATAAAAGGACATTTCATGACCTGTTTTTTAGCATTCATGCTCGAACGGACGGTGGAACTAACCCTAAAGTTTGCAAACATCAACTTAAGTCCATGCAGTATTAAAGAAGAACTCAATCAAATGCAATTGTCTGAACTAACAATTGATGATAAAAAGTACTTGCTGAAAGGTGCTGACACAGCATTAACCAACAAAATCCTTTCGGCATTTCGTATCCCTCCGTTCAAAGACTTAACTCCAGCGAACTAAATAACCCGTTTTGTAGTGGCAACTATGCCATTTTGAGAAAACTTAACTCGCTGATTATCAATGGTTTGTGAAATTTAACTGTCAAAGTCAGGAAAATAGGGTTTCAACATCTGTATAACCTGAAAGGAGGCATACAAGCTTATCATTAAGTAAAATCAAAAGGCGCATTGTTCTTTATTTTTAGAACAATGCGCCTTTTTTAAATACCCTTTTGTAACAGGTGTTTATCAGAAAGTTATAGCTCAGAGAACAATTTGTTTTTCTTCTACCATTTTTCGCATATTGATCAGTGCATACCGCATTCTTCCCAAAGCGGTGTTGATACTGACATCTGTAATAGCGGCAATGTCCTTAAAACTCAAATCGGCATAATGACGAAGAATGACCACCTCTTTTTGTTCGGCCGGCAAACTCTCGATTAAGCCCCGCACTTTGCCAACGGTTTCATTGCGTTCCATTCTGTCTTCGGCGGTCTCTTCTGCAAACTTGAGCACCTTAAAAATATCTTGCCCGTCTGCATTGGTGATCGTTGGAGTGCGCTTGGTTTTGCGGTAATGGTCCACACAAAGATTATAGGCAATACGCAACACCCAAGGCAAAAACTTGCCTTCTTCAGAGTACTTGCCTCGTTTTAAGGTTTCAATTACCTTGATAAAGGTATCCTGAAACACATCTTCAGCAAGCACCTCGTCTTTCACAAAGAGGAGAATAGAGGTATAGATTTTGTCCTTGTAGCGGCGGATCAATTCGGACAAAGCCCTGTCATCGCCTGAACGGTACATCCGAATCAGCACTCTATCGCCAAATAATTGCAAAGTCATAATTTTTTGTTTTAAGGCATAAATTGATTGACTATCAATCAATAGAAGGCGTAGAGTTTTATTCGATAAACCGTAATTTTATGAGGTGAAGAAAAAAATTAAGCGCAAAACGATAAAATCGGCGTTTTGTTATACAAAATTAGTAAAAACATCCAACGCACAAAATTTTTTTTTCTTTTTTTTTGATTATTTTAACGTTTTAATGTCATTTACTTAACAAAACAACATGTATCGGGTGTTTGAGTGGATATTTTCCGATAAAATGGGCTTCATCTGCCCGCTATCTCATTTCTGGAAAAACATTATATGCTATTTTAAAGCTAATTCGTAAAATCTTGTTTTAGTGCTGTTTCAATCTGAAAAAATCGTGCCAAACCTGTTAATTGCTCATTTTTAAAAAAAATAAAAGTGCGATGTCTTCACGCAAATACCCTTTGACTAAGAAATAGCTTTTCTTTATACTTTTACAGAGCATTGATAAACTCCTATTCAGACCATATTGTTTAATCATGGTTTATCAGATTTAGTTTTTTCGTTTAATTATTTGCAGTTCTAACCGGCAAAATTTGTTTTCAACCTTTTTATATGTACGTTCGACCCGAAAACCTACTTACTCATCAATTCGAAGACCTGGATCCCCGATACTTTATTATTATAAAAGGTGCCCGTCAGCATAATCTTAAAAATGTGGATGTCGCCATTCCTCGAAACCGTTTAGTGGTGGTTACGGGTGTTTCGGGAAGCGGTAAATCTACCCTTACCATTGATACGCTTTATGCCGAAGGGCAACGTCGCTATGTTGAAAGCCTTTCTTCTTATGCAAGGCAGTTCCTGACCCGGATGAATAAACCTGATGTGGACTATATAAAAGGTATTAGCCCGGCTATTGCGGTAGAACAAAAGGTGGTTACCCGCACTTCCCGGTCAACGGTAGGAACTTTGACTGAAATTTACGATTACCTGCGATTGCTATATGCGAGAATAGGACGCACATATTCCCCAATTTCGGGCGAACCGGTCAGAAAAGATGAGGTTTCTGATGTAACTGATTATATATTTTCACTTCCTGCCGGCACTTTGGTTCAGATGTTCATTCCTTTGCATCTTCATTCTCAGGCAAAAGACGGGGTTAAAAAAGAATTTGATCTCCTGCTTAGAAAAGGGTTTACCCGGATTCAATACGGTGGACAATTACTTAATATAGAAGATACCGACCCCGAGCAGATAGAAATTAATATGCCGGATCTAAAAATCTTAATAGACAGATTGGTAGTAAAACCGGACGATTACGACATACAGACAAGAGCTGCCGATTCGGTCAATATCGCTTTTTTTGAAGGACATGGAGAATGTATTCTTATAACCGGAAATGGCGAAACCAAACGTTTTTCCAACCGTTTTGAGCGGGACGGCCTGAGTTTTGACGAACCCAATGCACACTTTTTCAATTTCAACAGCCCTTATGGTGCTTGTCCGGTTTGTGAGGGGTTTGGACAAGTAATTGGGGTTGACGAAAACAGAGTCTTTCCTGATAAAAACCTTTCGGTCTATGAAGGAGCTATCGCCCCCTGGCATGGTGAAAAAATGAAAGCGTGGAAGGATGAATTGATTTTGCATAGCCATAAATTTGATTTCCCGATCCACCGCGCCATTGCCGACCTCACACCACAGGAATATCAATTATTATGGACCGGAAACGAATATTTTGAAGGGTTAGATCAGTTTTTCAGATTTTTGGAGGAACAATCGTTTAAAATACACTACCGCATCATGATGGCAAAATACCGGGGAAGAACGGTTTGCCGCAACTGCCAGGGAAGCCGTCTGAGGCCTGATGCACAATACATCAAAATAGGAGGCAAAGCAATTACCGGCTTGGTGAACCTGCCAATAAAAGAGGTAAAAGCCTTTTTTGAACAATTAGAACTTAACGATCACGACAAAGTGGTCAGCAGTAGAATCCTGATGGAAATAAACAACCGGTTAAAGGTAATGACCGAAATAGGGTTGGGATATCTGACGCTCAACCGGGTTTCTGCAACTTTATCAGGCGGAGAAACTCAACGCATTAACCTGACCCGCTCTTTGGGAAGCAACCTGACCAATTCTATGTATATCCTGGACGAACCCAGTATCGGGCTTCATTCAAAAGATACGGAAAAACTGATTGAAGTTTTGAAACAATTGCGAAATCTCGGCAATACAGTAATTATTGTAGAGCATGACGAAGAAATTATGCGCGCCGCAGACTATTTGATTGACATGGGTCCATTAGCCGGTCATTTAGGAGGTGAGGTGATCTTTGACGGAGCGCCAAAGGAATTGCCCAATTATCCCGAGAGTCTGACGGCTCAATATTTATTAGGAACAAAAACTGTTTCATTGCCCGGTAAAAAAAGGGTGCCTAACCGGTTTATTGTCATTGAACAAGCCCGGCAACATAATCTTAAAAACATCACCGCACGTTTTCCGCTTCAGGCAATTACCGTTGTTACAGGAGTAAGCGGGTCGGGAAAAACTACCTTAATCAAAAACATTCTTTACCCTGCGCTAAAGCTAACCCTGAAAGAACCGGCCGATATTCCGGGTATTTTTGGAAAACTGAGTGGGGAGTTGTCCGAAATTTCGCGCATCGAACTTATTGACCAAAACCCTTTGGGCAAATCTTCGCGCTCCAACCCGATTACCTATATTAAAGCGTATGACTCGATCAGGGATTTGTTTGCCCATCTTCCTATGTCAAAAGCCAGAGGTTTTCAACCCAAGCATTTTTCGTTTAATGTTGAAGGCGGGCGCTGCGAATCTTGTCAGGGAGATGGTGAAACCGTTGTGGAAATGCAGTTTTTGGCAGATGTGCATCTGACTTGCGAAGATTGCAATGGCAAACGGTTTAAACAAGAGGTCTTGGACGTGGAATATAAGGGTAAGTCTGTTTACGATGTGCTGGAAATGAGTGTTGATGAAGCATTGATTTTTTTCGGAGACCTGAAAGACATCAGCGGCAAACTAAAGCCCCTTGCAGATGTTGGTTTGGGTTATGTTAAATTAGGACAATCATCCAGTACTTTAAGTGGAGGAGAAGCACAACGGGTAAAATTGGCTTCCTTTCTAAGTAAAGGAAGATCTCAAACCCCCATCTTATTTATTTTCGACGAACCCTCAACCGGATTACATTTCAACGACATCAATAAACTGTTGCAGTCATTTAATTCTTTGGTAGAAAACGGGCATACCATCGTTGTGGTAGAACACAATCTCGATATTGTAAAATGTGCCGATTGGGTGATAGATTTAGGACCTGACGGAGGTGATGAAGGAGGCTATTTATTATTTGAAGGCCCGCCCGAAGAACTGCAACATTGCGCGAAATCTTATACCGCCAAATACTTGAAAGTTAAGTATGAGATGGAAGGGGGGGGAGGAAGTGTTTAGGGAAATGGCGGCATAAAAAAGCAAGTTGTTCTGTTATATAAAACATCCGCTTACTTTAACCCAAACAAATATCTTAGAACGCATAAAATTTGAACTGTATAGAGCAATTATAATGGATTAATACGAATTTGCAATACCTATTATTAGCCATTAAGCCAAGCATCCAGTTCCTTTTCGCTTTCTATTAACCTTTTGTCGCCAATTGTTTTAAGCGGCACAAATTGGCAATATTCGATTGCATTGTTGTAATTTTTTAAACACCTTTTTACTTCCCTTTCGTTAAACCAAACGTCTAAATATATGCCCCATTCATGATTCCAATAAAGAGCTAATTTATGATCATACACCGAAAATTCAAGTTCTTTTCCGGGATTGGAAAATTGTCTGCTAAATCCTTCTAAATCTAACAATAATCTTATTTTAATACCCAAATCACGAATATGTTTTCTTAGAACTAATTTGTTTTTTTCAGAGTGATCTATTTCAGCTCGGCTACTGATGATAAAAGTACGTTCTACATGAATTCCACGCTGAACCATTCTTTCATTGGCTGATAGCCAATGTTTTGCAGCGGGAGTACTCCAATAATCCAAATCTTTATAGCTCATAGCAAAACATCTTTTCATTTCGAATTCTTCAGCTATATATTTATACAGTTCATACATGGGTTTGCCGGTAATAAACATCTGTTCGTTTTGATTCATTTTATCCAACATCTCCAATTGCTCGTTGAGAATATAGTTCAAGGCAACAGTAAAAGTGGCTGCACCTTTATCAGGTTTAATATTGACATTAATTCCTACGCCTGCAAGTTTTTCTGACAACCGGAGCAGCCCCTCTATTTTACGCTCATCCAGTTGGTCTAATAGCGTAATTATTTTCTCCTTATTAGTTCCAAACCATAGCCTTTCAGCACTCTCTCCGTCCAAATTTACCGCATATTGACAAAGCTTGTCAATAAATCCGGCATTTGCGATTACCATACCCTCTTCATTTTCAGACTCTTCTTTTAGTAAAAGATTATACTTTTTCTGAAATGTTTCTGGTATAATTTGTTTTCCTTTGACCTTTTTGGAAATATCGTCGGCCAAATCTTCAAAAAAAATACCCATAGGCTCATTATTTTTCAGTATAGCTTTACCGTTTTTTCCTGTTTCAACTCTTTTTTTAGACTGAGTAGAGTCGTATTTTAAAAAGACATCATTGATAAGTTTTCTGAAAAAGGGAATGGGATAGCTTGGCATACTTAATAAACTACGTTGGTTTCAATTTAAAGAAGAACAATATTTTCGACACATTGCTTTGGAATTTGTTAGGCAATCAGCTTTCTCTGCATTTTTTTAGCATTTTTTTACTTGTGTCCGCAAATTTAAGTCGAAAAAATGCAAAATATTACAGAATAGGTTTGAATAAAGATAAAAAAAGTAAAAACAAAATGCAATTTGTTTGTGCTTTTGTACTCAACAAAAGCTATATTTGTTAAAAACGTATTATTCCTATTTTTTAAAAAAGTAAAAACAGACAAATTGCAGAGACAGGACTTAAAGTGCAAGTACAAACAAACAAATAAAGAGAATTTATAGTGTTATATTCTTATCATACTTAAAAAAAAGCGCTATGAAAAACTTAAACTTACTTATTGGTTTGACAGGAACGGCTGCTACTGTTTTACGATTTAATGGCTATATCATTATTGATAATGAACGTTATGTAGCCCGTTCACAGGTATGGATTGAAGCTGGTACGATTGTAATTGTTCGCAAAGTAGAGTTTAATCAGCTGATTGTTTCTCCGCTCGTCTAAGTGTACAGGTCTATTCTTCAGTGAGCTTTTTTTAGAAGTTCTACAAAGCGATTTAATTCCCCATCAAAACAAAACCACTCCAATACAAAGGGGGGAATTCCTGTTCTATCAATTCGGTTTTGGCGGCTGCGATAGCTTCTATGTATGACTTTTGCGACAAAATGTGCCGAAACAACGCCTGTGTAAACAAAGAACTTGGTTCGTCTAAAACTTTAAACAGGGTATAGATGACATTTTTAGCTCCGGCATATAAAAAACCTCTGTTCATGCTGTTCATCCCATCTCCTTTGTTATGATTGCCAATTCCACTTTCGCAACAACTCAAAACGACCAGATCGGCTTGCAGTTTTAGCTGGAAAGCGTCTGATATATATAATACCGAGTTGCCGGAGGTTTCGGGTAATGGTGAAAAAATCAGCCCGGTTTCTTCTGGATTATCTGTGTTGTAATCTCCATGCCCGGCAAACAAAACATACTTATATCCTGAAATCTGCTCCTTAAAGGCCTTGGTGGTTGCGTCCAAATGTAATACTGTTTGAGATTTGAACTGATGTTGTGAAAACAATGCCGAAATTTTGCAAACTTCAGTTTCTGTTTGCATTAGTTCTGTATAGTCCAATCCATTCAGGGTGATTTTCCGAAAAACCTGAGGGCTATCCGTCTCTAATATTTTGCGGTAGTTTGTATTGCTGCTTCCGGGTTGAATGTCCGCTTTAATTTCTTCGGGAGAAAGTCCATCAGCCCAGAGATCTTCTTCAAGGGTTGACATGGTGTTTTGCCTGTAATTGGAATATACCGGCGCAAACCCTATAAAAGAGGGTTCCATGTCGGAAATCCAAGTTGGATTTTTTTTGCGGTGATAGTGCCAAAGAGTTGCTGAGGAATGATAAGTAACTAAAAATAACTCAATCAGATATGGCAATTTTGAGAACGGGGAATAAACATTGGAGGATTTGGTCAGCAAAACTTCAAAAGGCAACAATGCAAGTGCTCCATCGGGGATGATGATTAGCCGGCTTTTTGATGGCAATGACAGGACATTTAAAACAGGTTCGAGCAACAAAAGATACAATTCATGGGCAACTTGTATATAGTTTTCCTTTTCTTTAGTTTCAATATCAAACAAAAAAATCTTCTATCAACTCTTCAAAGTTTTCCGGTTTTAGTATTTGAAAAGGTGCGAATTTTGAAGCTGTGATGCCGAACACATGGATGTATTTTTTACCAACATTGTAGGCCAACATCGCTGTTTGGGTTTCTTGAAGCATTTCCTGAACGTTTTCGACCGAAGTTATCGCGGTTTGATATTTTACCTGATGATAGTCGGGAAATTCCTGTTCAAAAAGCCTGATCAGGGTCTTGTATTGTTGATTCAATTCAAACAGGTTGTTTTGCCATTCATGAATTAATTCGGTGTTTCGCGTTTCGACCGGTTTGTTTTTTTCGTCGTTTACTTTCCGAACAAGCACGGCAGTTTCTTTGGTTAGATGCTTTTCGTTCTCAATCAAGTCATCGGGAATTCCGGCACTTAGAAGGGTGTCTTTATTTCTAAGTCTTAGAAACAATTGTACTGCTTTACTTTTTTCTGAAAAAGAGAACGCCGCACGGCTAAATTCATTATCGGGCATTTGCATAGCATATCTATTTCATAATATAATAGACTAAGATAACCGATGTAACCAGATTTTTTTATTGGTTTGATTGGGTTGCATTTTGATGGTGAATTACTGCCATTTCAAAAGCGGCCTCTATGGCATCATTGTGTAAATCTGCACCCAATCCCAACCAATGGAGCTGGCTTTGAGTGTCGTTTAAGTCAGGAAGCAGTTTTTCTAAAAGTTTGGAAGAAGTTTGGTAGGTACAAAAAGCAGCATAGGCTTCTTTTGCTGCCCGATGTGTGCGGGCTTTTGCTTCTAACGTTTCCCAAAGTCTTACCGGCGATGAGTAGTCTTCCAACACCGGATTATAATATTGGTCGGCTTCTATATAGTTTTTATACAGACAATTCAGTGATTTTATGTGGTTGGCCATAGCTAAAGAATATTGTCCCTGATGGCGATAACAATTGGCTATATTGTTAAAACTGACCGACATTTCGGGGTGTTTTTCGATCAATATCTTTTCCCTGACTTCCAGACTTTTGAGATGATATGTTAACGCGGTTTTGTAGTCTCCGGTTTCGGAATAGACCATTCCTATATTTGTGTACGATTTTGCAATATCAGGATGAGTTTCGCCCCAGTTATGTTTCCAAATATCTAAGCTTTTTTCATAGCAGGCAATGGCCTCGCTGTTTTTACCTAAATTATTATACACCGCCCCCAGACTGTTATAATTCCACGCTATATCGGGATGAAGTTCGCCCAACAATTGGAGTTGAATGTTAAGGCATTGTTCATAATAGGTAATTGCCCGGTTAAAATCGCCGGTTTTGTAATAAGAGACCCCGATATTTCCATAGCTGTAAGCGGTCAGGTTATTTAATTTACCGTAGATCTGCTCTCTGATGTATAAGGCTTTGGTAAAATAGAGCAATGCTTCGCCATGTTTTCCTGTTGTGGAAAGTACTGCCCCGATGTTATTATAGACATCGCCTAAATTTGAAGAATATTCTCCGGTAACCTGAAGGACAATATTCAGGTTTTTTTTGTGGCACTCTAATGCTTGGGCATATTCGCCCAATTGCAAATAAACAGAACCTATATTTCCATACATTCGGCCTACATTAAAATTTAATTCACCATACAAACTAATATATATTTGCAGCGATTTTTGGTAATAAGACAATGCTTCTTCCTGATTGCCTTTAAAACGATAGATAGTTCCTATATTATAATAAGACGTTGCTGTTAAAGAATGAACCTCCGAAAAAATTTCTATACAGATTTTTAATGCTTTTTCTCCATAAGACAAAGCCATCTCATTTTGCCCCTTTTTCCTTAAACACTCGCATATCTTGTTTAAGGTGAGGGCGTACTTTTCCCAATCTTTGTGATGAAAATATACGAACTCTATCTGCTCAAAAATACTAAGACTATCAGCAAGAAGGTCTTTATTAAGCAGTTCTGTTGCCTTGTCATATTGCAGGTTGGCTTCTTCCAACCCAATCATTTTTTTTCCACCCTTCATGTAAAACAGATTGTTTGCAAAGCTAATAAAAAAACAACTATTTCGTTTCGCTTATGAAAAAAAATTGGTTTGTGTGATTGTCCATTTTTTCTTTGCTATGAGAGAAAAATGAAAGTATCCGATTTATTATCCTTTCCGCTATAAAATTCTTTAAAGCACAGCTTTAAATTTTTTACTCTGTTCTAAATTCTGACCTAAAACGCAATGATTCTATCTAATAAGAAGCTATGAGGCGGGTCAAAAAAGGATGGATATGTTCTAAACTGCACTGATAAAAAGTCAGGTAATTGAAAGATTCTATTTCTTAACTTCATCCAAGATTGTTTGTCGTTTTATTTAACCCTCATATCCCTGCACCTCCAGGTCTTTTTGTCAATCAGTTGCCAACCTTTCCAAAACAACACAATAAATAAAAAGGGTTTTACTAATTTTGCACCCTCAAATCAGGATATTGCTTTGATGTTCTGATATTTTGGTTTCATTCTTACATGTTATCCCTGTTAAAATTATGAATAAACATCTTGTACTTGCCGGCAGGTTTCTGTTTGTTTTCTTAGGAATGTTGTTTTTTGCTGTATTTACTTCGTCCAATCTGACAGACCCTGTTTTGTTTAGTTATGCCAATGAAAAGGTTACAAAATCGGAGTTTTTGTATGTGTATGAAAAGCACAATGCGCAGGACAGCGCGCGTTTCACTAAAAAATCTATTGATGAATACCTCGAATTGTTCATCAATTTTAAGTTGAAGGTAAAAGAAGCCGAAAGCCTGGGATTAGATACGCTTGCAGGAATAAAATCACAAATCAGCGACTATTACAAACAACTTGCAAAAACCTACCTCTACGACAAAGACATCAGCGAACAATTGATGCGGGAGGCTTATGAGCGCATGAAAACAGAAGTAAAAACCGCTCATATCTTAGTGAAACTTGCCGAACAGGCTTCGCCCGATGATACCGTGAAAGCTTACAACAAAGCTTTGAGCATCTACCGCCTTTATGCAGAACAAGGTCAGGACTTTGGCAAACTCGCCGAAAAGTATTCTGAAGATCCTTCGGTTAAAGACAATAAAGGCGATTTGGGATATCTCTCCGCTTTTCAAACCGTTTATCCGTTTGAAACTGCCGTATATACCACACCAAAAGGTAAAATTTCACCTCCTGTTCGCACACAGTTTGGCTATCACCTCGTAAAAGTAGATGATATTCGACCCGCTCGCGGTTCGGTTCATGTGGCTCATATCCTGATTAAATCTACCGAAAAAGACACGATTACACAACAAAAAGCAGCCGAAAAACGGGCTTTGGATGTTTACAACCGCCTCAAAAAGAAAAAAGTAACTTTTGAAGCGGCTGCCTTGGCCGAATCGGACGATAAAACTACTGCTAAATCCGGAGGCGAACTTCCTTGGTTTAAAAGCGGAAAAATGCTTCCCGAGTTTGAGGAGGCTGCCTTTGCGCTCAAAAAAACCGGCGACATCACCAAGCCATTTAAAACCAAATTGGGCTGGCATATTGTAAAACTGTTGGAAAAAAAGGGAGTTCCTTCTTATGATGAACTAAAAGACGAACTCAAAAAGCGGATTGAACGGGATAACCGATCCCGGGTTTCTCAGCAGTATTTTGTTGCAAGACTTAAAAAAGATTATCAGTTTACCGAAATGGCAGACGAAAAAACCGGCGTTCTTTATGCAATGGCCAAATCGCCCTCTTTGCAAAAAGGACAGTGGAAGGCTGACAGTTTAGGCAATAACATTGTTTTGAACAAACCTTTGTTTACCATTGCTTTTCCAAAAGAAAACCATCCCCGCACCTATACTGTGGCCGATTTCGCTGCCTTTGCCGAAAAAAATCAGTTCCGTGCAAGAAGCCGCAACACCGAAGAAACTGCCGGAAGGTTGTACAACCTGTATATGGAAGAATTGCTCATGTCGGCTGAAGAATCGGTGCTTGAAACCAAATATCCCGAATTTGCGCGCTTGTTGAAAGAGTTCAGAGACGGCAATTTGCTCTACGAACTGATGAGCAAAAAAGTCTGGAACAAAGCGATGGAAGATACCGTTGGTTTGCGCAACTTCTTCAATTCCAATAGCAACAAATATGTATGGAAGGAGCGGGCAAATGCCTATATTTTTACATTTACCGACACCGAAACCGCAAAAGAACTGCGCGCTAAGACAGAAAACGCTACACCTGAAGAGCTTGCAGCTATGGAAATGGAGGCAAAATCCGGAAAAGTTCAAAAATTCAAGGTGGAAAGCGGCGCTTACGAAAAAGGGCAACGCGCCGTACTCAATGGAATAGCGTGGAAAAAGGGGATTTCAGATATGATAGACAGTCCGGACGGAACCCATAGCTTTGTGGTCATTACCGAAATAATGCCGGCCGGTCCTAAAAAATTGGAAGAATCCCGCGGTTATGTTATTGCCGATTATCAAAGCAAGTTAGAGGCTGAATGGGTTAAAGAGTTGCGCACCAAATATGCCGTTAAAATAAACAAAGACGTTCAGGAGAGTTTGTATAAATCCAAGTAAATTTTTTGGCCGTCAAAACAGTCTTTTCCGTTTTCGGACCCCCTGTTTTGACGGCTTTTTATTTAATTTTTAACCCTCCGTAATCAAGGCTCTCTTACTTTTTGTGCTTATGTGTTTTCCAAAAGTATCTTCTTTTTTTTGTACCGTTTCAACCATCTTGCTCTATGGGGCAGTTTGGTTGTTGCTGTTCAACGGATGTGGATATTTTTCGGGTAAAAAAGCAGGCGATCTGCTGATTGCACGTTCGGGAAACGCCAAACTTTACCGGTCTCAGTTAACCGGAATGGTAAATCCGGAAACAACGGCACAGGACAGTATTCAAATCATCAACCAATATGTTGAAAACTGGGTCCGGCGGCAAATTTTACTACAGCAAGCCGAATTTGAACCTAACAACCAGATGCCCGGAATTGAACAACAATTGCAGGATTATAAAGAGTCGCTGCTCATCCATAATTTTGAACAACAAATGCTCGGGGCATTTGCAGATACCCTCATCAATCAGGATGAAATCGCAAGCTATTATGAACAAAACAAAACAAATTTTCTGCTTGAAGACAATATCCTGAAAGCTGCATTTGTGATCACCCCCAAAGGCGAAACCCGTAAAGATTCGGTCAAACTTTTGCTCAAAAAAACAGACGAGTTCTCGCAGCAAACCCTTGACAACCTCACTAAAAAACATCAATGGCCGTCTTCATTACCCCATAGCTGGAAAACCTGGGATGACCTAAAAAAGCAAATTCCGCTTGAAGACAACGATTTCAACCTGATTTCCAGAAATCGTTTTTACCAAAACTCTGATGCCGTCAACTCCTATTTTCTTTCAGCAGAAGCGGTTGTTTCCCGCGGCGAACCGGCTCCTTTGGATTATTGTATGACGGAAATCAAAAAAATAATTGTACATAAACGCAGCCTTGAATACCTCCGCCAAACCAAAAACCGTTACTACAAAGAGGCATTAAACAAAGGTCTGATAGAAATTTTCAGGCAACCTTAAAGTTGTTTATTTTTTTCCTGATACCAAAGCTTATCTCTTTGCTTCAAACCATTGACATTCTTGTTCTTTTATACAATTCCTTTACAAACATGCGATACTTCACCTTTTTTATAGCGCTCTTTTTGGTTAGTCAAACTCCTGCTTTTTCTCAGGCGTTGGTTGTTGACGAAATAGCGGCAGTTGTAGGCGACCGGATAATTTTAATCTCTGACATAGAAAATCAGTACAATCAGTATCGGAACAGCGGTACTGCCGATGACGGAAATCTGAAGTGTATTGTTTTGGATCAGCTTTTATTAGACCGTATGTTTCAGACACAAGCCGAAATTGACAGTATTGAGGTGCAGGATGAAGAGGTGGAACGGGAAATAGACAACCGGATGCGCTATTTTTTAAGCATGTTTGGGGGCGATGTCGCTAAGTTCGAAGCCTATTACGGCAAAACCATCCTTGAAATAAAAGACGATTTTCGGGAAGAAGTGCGGGGCATTTTAATGGCGCAAAGAATGCAGGGGCAGATTTTGAGCAATGTAGCAATTACCCCTGCCGAGGTCAAAAAATACTTTGAAAGCCTGCCTCCCGACAGCATTCCTTATTACAATGCCGAAATTGAATTGTTACAATTGGCCATTCAGCCAAAAACCAGCCGCACACAAAAAGATGCGGTAAAAACAACTTTATTAAAACTGAAGCAACGAATAGAAGAAGAAAACGAAGATTTTGCGAGGTTGGCATCTTTGTATTCCGAAGACCCGGGTTCTGCACAACAGGGAGGAGATTTGGGATGGACCAACAGAGGGGATTTTGTGCCCGAATTTGAAGGAGCAGCCTATAAACTGAAAAACAACGAAATATCGCTGCCCGTAGAAAGCAAGTTTGGGTTTCACTTGATTCAGATGATTGAGCGCAGAGGGGAAAAAATTCATACCCGTCATATCCTGATTAAACCCAAAGTAACTGAAGAAGATTTACAAGCTACCCTTTCCAGATTAGACAGTATCCGAACTGCAATTTTGACCGATACGACACTCAGCTTTAAAGAGGCTGTAGAAAAATTTTCGGAAGATGAAGAAAGCAAAGCCACCGGAGGGCTGATGTATAGTCCCGAAGGAAGCAGTTTTTTTGAAATGAACGAATTAGATCCGACCATCTACTTTACCATTGATACTATCCGCGAAGGGCAAATTTCCAAGCCTGTTCCCTACGAAATGAGAGACGGCACAAAGGGGTACCGCATTTTTTATGTTCAAACCCGGACAAAACCCCATAAAGCCAACCTGCAGGACGACTATAACCGCATAAAAATCATAGTGGAAGAAAGAGAAAAAGAACGAATCATGCTAAAATGGATGCAACGGCGGATTCCGAAAACCTATATCCGCGTTGATGAGCGGTTTCTCGACTGCCCTACCGTCCAAAAATGGACCCCCAATACTTCTGAATAACCAGACAGTGCTTTCTTTACTTCCAACCGTATTGTTGACCCTGCTCGCTTGGGGTTAACTATCTGCTTGTAGCTTTACAAATTCGGAAATAAACTGCCGTATTCGGGTTTAACCACACCGAACGAACCCTTTTTTGCCCTTTTGTTAAATAAGGTTAAAAAAAGTGAATTCTTTTGTTAAACTTTTAACCTTTATCGAGTCTAAGTCTATTGTTTGTAAAAAGTTTTAACCCATACATTTTCAAAAAATCATCTCAAACAACGGTTTAAACGCTTCTGTTTTTTTTAAACTGTTAATAACTACGAATATAACAACCAACCATTAAAGAATTTACCTGTCCGTTGTCTTTTATTGATATGCCCGCCTTAGGTATTAACCTCGAGTTTGTAGTTCCATTGCATATACCATATATAACAAAAAAGAAACCGGAAATACCCTGCTCTCATAAAGTTCAACTTCATTCCATAATTTTTAAACTTTTAAAGCTATGTTAAAACAAATGTACAGACTTGTAGTTTTGTTTGTGCTTATGTTAGTTTTCGGAGTGTTTACAGCAAAGGCCTGTCCACCACCGGTTACTATAGAAGTAAACTGTCCAACCGGAGATTGCGACATCACCATTGTTACAGGCGATAATAATGAAATCAGTCAGGAAGGGAAAAAAGGTCCTATTGCAGAAATCGTTGACGATATTCTGGATTTTTTGGGAGGAATTTTCAAGAAAAAAGAGGGTG
Organism: Sphingobacteriales bacterium; assembly: GCA_016700115.1. Lineage (NCBI taxonomy): Bacteria > Pseudomonadati > Bacteroidota > Sphingobacteriia > Sphingobacteriales > Sphingobacteriales bacterium. The sequence goes on from CP064999.1 coordinate 1,153,604, forward strand.
GTGGTGATGACGGTGGCGGCGGAGAAGGTGATGGCGGCGGAACTGAAACAGAAACTCCCGGTGGAGATGGTGGTGAAACTCCCGGAGGTGGAGACGGTGGAAGTGGTGAAGGAACTGAATCCACCAGCCAATCCAGTTCTTTTGAAAAACATTTAGATCAGATTGCCAATTACTTTGAAGGTGCTACGATAACCAAAGAAGGGGTTGTCCTGCAATATCCGCCACAAACCGAAACCTGCAAATCCGGTTTAACGATGACTTACAATATTGATATTCCCATTCCTCAAAACTGGTTAAAAAAATACAACATTACCGGTAAACGCAAATTAAAAGCCGGTACTTACACTACCACCAAAAAGGGACGATTGTTGTTGCCTTTTAAAAATGCGTAACCAACCGAAAAACAGCCTCCTTTCTAAAATGAATGTGTTTTTTTTCTTTTTTAACATCTAAAAACAAATGAAATGAAAAAGTACTCTTTTCTTGCTTTTCTGCTCACTGTATTCTTGGCAGCTTCTGCTTTCAGTTATATATATATGGCAGAAAAAAGCCCGGCTAATCCTAAAAAATTGATGTGGACACCTGAAAATGCGACCACAAAAACGATAAACAGTCATACCGTAGAAGTTACCGGAGGTCAGGCCTATGAATACCTTGCCATTAGTGAAACCGGTCTTTTACTGCCGCCTGCAAAAAGTGCTAAAATATCGTGTACCTGTACTGCCGGCAGCGGATGTAATCCTTTTTCCGGACACGGACACAAAGGCTGTTCGATGGATGGATGTACGAGTTGTAGCGGAACTGTTTCTGTCAAAGCATTAAACCCGACAGGAGGACATTCTGAACAAACAGTCAGCAACGGAGGGTTCGCTCTGAAAAAAGTGAAGGTAGAGTTTGCAAGTGTTGAACAGGCAAAAAAAGGTGCCCTGGTCTTTAACGCTTTATTGCAAACTGAAAAAGCGCAAACGGCCATTAATGAATTTAAAGCAAAAATTCCTGCCTCTTCAAGCGGTGATAAAGTATATACATTAGTCAGTATCGCCGGTCGTATTGGTATGATGGAGTTGCCAAAGAAATTTGTTACCGACAACAAAGGCATTGTTCTATTAGGCAGAGGCACTTGTTCCTGTACCGAAGGCACTTGTACTTATTCCTCAAGCATGGGCGTTGAAGGTTGTTCGGGCAATTGCACCGGTACTTGTTCTTTGACCACCGGCTATAAAGGAAACAAAGGACATAAAGAGGAAATAATTATCGATTCTTTCGGTTTTTAGTCAGCCACTGTTCCAAATAATTTAAAAAGCCTGATAAAGCATATTTGCCTTATCGGGCTTTTTTTTTGGGAGGTGTAGGAGAAAATTACTAAGGTCAAATATATTTAGTCCTTATTTTTACAAAACCTATAAGTTTTGGCATACCTAATAGATTTGAAAGAAATAAAGGGGGCATAGTCCTGTAATCTTCGCAGCATAGAAAAACCAAGAAACCTCAGGGGCGTAGCTCTGACTTCTTAACCAATAAATATCTAAAAATTTTTATCGTTTAAAAATGCAACGCCTAAGAATCTAATACAGATCTACATTTAAACTTTACCTAAATAGGTACAATTTAATATGGGCGATTGTGTAAAGTTTATTGGTAAAACAATTTATTCTGACTCCAACGTTTTTTAAATCAACCGCAGATTGATACATTTACCGCACTATTTGACAAACAGATTGTTTTATTGTCATTAAATGTTCTATATTATTATTTTAAACTGCTAAATACTTACGATCATTCTTACCATAGCAGATATATTATTACTTCTACTATCGGGCATTATCGGTGGATTTATTGGCGGATATCTGGGTATCGGCGGTTCGCCTGTTTATATCGTGGTCTTTAATTTTTTCTTGCTTCACTTTTATGGCGGACAACTTAGCAGCGAGGAAGTATTGCAATTAACCATAGCGAATACCGTTTTTGCCCGTACTTTGGCCAGCCTTGCCGGATGTTGGAAACATGTGGTCAATCACAATTTCTATACCCGTACCGTCATCACCATTGCCATTCCCGCAACCCTGTTTTCGTTGTTTTTTACCCATATTCTGGCAAAAGCCAACTATTCAAAAACCGTGTTTTCTATTGTGTTCATCGCCATGTTTATCCCTTTGTTGTATAAAATGGTGATTGACGACACGCATAAAAAAGTCTTCAACCACCCTTATCGAATCAAAGTGGTTTTTCTGAACGCAGCAGGCGCATTAAGCGGCGTTCTAACTGCTTTGTCCGGATTGGGCACCGGTTTTGTCCTCATTCCTTTACTGAACAGCCTGTTTAATATCAAAATCAGAAAAGTTACTTCCATTTCGTTGGGGGTTTTATTCATCACTTCCCTGTTTACCACCATTTATTACATGCTGTTTTACAACGTAAGCACCACCCTGCCTTATACTTTCGGAGGCATTTCTATGTTGCTTTCCCTGCCGGTTTTGGTGGGTTCTCTGGTAGCTTCTCCCTTAGGTGTGGCAGTTTCTCAATACCATACCCCCAAAACCATCCGAATTACTTTTATTGTTTTTTGTTTAGTTATAACCCTCCACGAAGCTGCAAACTTAATCTTAAGTTTGCTCTGAAATCCGGTTTAAACCACAATACTTCGCCGGTTTAAAAAAGCATTCGGGAAACTCTTTCACCAATTCCATATTTGTCATTCCGGTCAACATTCCTGTTTTTATCCAGCAGGTTTTTTACTTTTTTCCCCTTTCCAACAACCAACTTCACCTTCAATTGTTAATCAACAAAACTAATGATTATGAACCGGAAAGAATTTCTCAAAAAAGGACTGCTCGGTACCGGTATTTTTGCAGCCAATACCGTTTTGGGCAACGTGATTCACAACAAAATTGACGAATTAGCCCCTTTGGACGTTCTCGGATTTAACCACATCCCCAACACACAATCTACCATCATGAACAATATTGTCCTGCACAAAGCCAATACCAGAGGCCGTGCCAATCATGGATGGCTCGATTCTTACCATTCTTTTAGTTTTGCCAACTATTACAACCCCGAAAGGATGCACTTTGGCGTTCTCAGAGTATTGAATGACGATACCGTTGCCCCTTCGATGGGGTTTGGCAAACATCCGCACGACAATATGGAAATCATCAGTATTCCGCTCGACGGAGACCTTCAGCACAAAGACAGCATGGGAAATGTGCAGGTCATTAAAAAAGGGGATATTCAGGTTATGAGTGCCGGTTCGGGCATTACCCATAGCGAGTTTAACAACAATGCAGACAAGGAAGTGAAGTTTTTGCAAATATGGGTATTCCCAAACAAGAAAAACGTCAAACCCCGGTACGACCAAATTTCTCTGAACCCTGCAGATCGCAAAAACAAACTACAGCAAATTCTTTCGCCCAATCCTGAAGATGCAGGAGTTTGGATTCATCAAAACGCATGGTTCCACCTCGGCAGTTTCGACAAAAGTAATTCTGCCCAATACAAGGTAAAAACATCAGGCAACGGCGTATATGCCTTTGTCATCAAAGGCAGTTTTACCCTCAACAATCAAACCCTCGAACAACGGGACGGTTTGGGAATCTGGAATACGGAAACCGTTGAACTAACGGCCTTGACCCCAAATGCCGAAATCCTGTTGATGGATGTTCCTATGACTGTGTAATTGAAACTATATTTAAATTTTTTACCCGGCAATACTTTCAAAATCAATATTGACCGGAACATAATCTCTTGCTTTGTAAAATGACCAAAGAAGCCATCACCCGGTACCCCGTGCTCGAACAAATCAAAAAACGCTGGAGCCCAAGAGCTTTTACCGAACAGCCTGTATCTCAAACCCTACTCATGCAGTTGTTCGAAGCCGCATCGTGGAGTTTTAGTTCCGGAAATTCCCAACCCTGGAACTATGTTTATGCGCATCGCGAAGATGCCGAAGCCTTCGGCAAACTGTTTGAATGTCTGACCGGCGGAAACCGCGCCTGGGCCGGCAATGCCGCCGTTTTGATAATGGCTGTTGCCAAAACCCAAACAGAAGATGGAAAACCACTCCCATGGGCTTATCATGATTTAGGGTCCGCCAATATGTGCCTGATGTTGGAAGCTACAGCCAACGGTTTATACGGTCATCCGATGGGAGGATTTGATGCCGCCAAAGCAAAAACCGATTTTAACCTGCCGGACGGTTATGTACCCCTCGTTTTTATAGCATTAGGCTACAAAGGCATTCCGGAATCGCTGGTCGAACCCTTCAAAACCCGGGAATTAAACCCAAGAACCCGACTGCCCATCGGCAATTTTGTACATCAAAATGAATGGAATCAACCTCCCTCTGACGTTTAAACCAAAAAATAACGAAAAACAACCATAGCTTCTTCAAAAAAAGCCGGTTTTGAAGTTAGAAATGCCCCAAAACCTGTTTCAAAAAACTTTTTAATTGCAATTTTCCTCTTTAAAATTGCAATTATCTTCGTTTAAATTGACTTTTGAAACTTTAAAATTGTAATTTTCTTCTCTCAAATTGACTTTTGAAACTTTAAAATTGTAATTTTCTTCTCTCAAATTGACTTTTGAAACTTTAAAATTATAATTTCCTTCTCTCAAATTGACTTTTGAAGCTTTAAAATTGCAATTTTATTCTTTAAAATGTCAATTTTTTAGGTTAAAATTGACATGTTTTTTAGCCCTGTTTTCAACCTGTTTTTCAACATTTGGATGACGATGGGGTAAAACTGAGGTAAAGGTCGTTATTTTTTTAGGTAAGCCCCCCCTGTTTTCGATTAAACGGTGCATTATTTTGCATGCCGGCTGATTTTTTGTTTTTAGAACCCATGAAACAGAATTGGAATAATGTATCAAAGAACTCGGTCGGGTTTCTGAATAACAAGGTTTGGCGATTTTATAGAGGTTTGTGCCGTTTTAAAAGTTGGTAGTATGACGGCATTGTTCAAAGTTTCAGCTATAAATTTACAGTCAGCCCCAAAGCGATAAACGGCACCTCAAAAACGTTTATTATTCAGAAAAACGCATAAAAACTTCAAAATAATGAGCCCTGAAAACATTGAATTGACCATAACAGTTTTGGACGACTTAAATGCTTTTTTTCAATTTCAACTTGACAAAGAAGCCAACTATTTAGCGGCTTTTACGGCAAAAGACTCAAACGACAAAACTGCCTATATTGAAAGATATGCAAAATACTTAAAAGACCCCACTAAAAATTTGCAGACAATCAAAGTGAATAATGTAGTTGCAGGCAGCATTTCAAAATTTATGATGGAAGGCGAAGCAGAAATTACCTATTGGATAGATAAAAAATTTTGGGGCAAAGGGATTGCTACGTTTGCGCTTAAAAAATTCCTGACTATTGAAAATACAAGGCCTATATTTGGAAGGGTGGCTTTTGATAATTTTGGCTCGCAAAAGGTTTTAGAAAAAAACGGCTTTGTTAAAGTAGGAACAGACAAAGGGTTTGCAAATTCACGACAAACGGAAATCGAAGAGTTTATTTACAAGTTATCAGGCTGAAACCGGTAGAGTTTTGGTTGAGTGGTGCAACACTCTCTATATATTGATGGCAAGTGAAAATTAAACATATCAAGGCTTAATAATGGAATTAAAAGGATGGAAACTAATTTATAGTCTCACACTACACCTGTTGCTTATAAGCTTTTTCGGATGTACAAGTATTGTTACAAATGATAAGGAGAGAAAAACAGATAATAAAGAAGAAGAAAATTCCCCCACCTCAGAAATAAGTAATAAACAGCTTGGAGAATACCCGGATACGATACAGTTAATTACTATAAATGAAAAGGTAGGTGTAGAAAAAAATCTTTGGTGTGGATGTGAGGTAGGAATGACAATTTTTGAAGGAGAATATGCCTTGAAATTTGGTAAATCAATGCTTAATATAGGTAGTCAATCATTTTGTCAGGGCAATAAACTCCATAGTAAGACGATAACCACACAGGAGGTACTAAACAACAAAATATTTATACTGTATCAATATGCTTCATGCAATGGGCATTTTGTGGAAATTTACGGATACAATAAAAAGAAGGAAGAGTTATTTCAATATCTGTTTAAGTACGAAAATCATGAAACTACTGAACAATTGTTCACTTCCGGAGGCATCAGCATAAACAATACAGGCGCGATGAAGAATAAATTTTATTCTAATGTTGAAACAAAACTTGTCTTACAAGAATGGAAGATAAATGTTGAACAACGGGAAATTTTGTTAGAAAAATCAATGCCTAATCCACATGAATAGCTGTAAAATTCCGAACTACCGACAATGGTAACGATTGTTCAACGGTTTAAATAGTTGCTAAAAAAATATTGGACGATATTGATTGTACAATATTTAAAGCGCTTATAGTTATTCCATCCTTTCATGGTTGTTTAAAACATGCCGAAAAATGAAAATCCCGTTATTACCAGATTTCGTTTTTTCCCAAAACGCCCATTCCGAACAGGGCAAAATCGTATTTGACGGGGTCTGACGGGTCAAACTTTTTTAAGTTTTGGGTCAGTTCCAAAGTGGCTTTCCAGTCGGTTTGTTTGCGGGTAAGCAAACCGAGGTTTCGCGCAATGCGGTCAACATGCACATCGAGCGGGCACAGTAGTTGCGAAGGAAGAATTTGTTTCCAAAGCCCGAAATCTATTCCGGCAGAATCTGTTCTGACCATCCACCTCAAAAACATATTCAACCGTTTACACGCCGAATTTTTAACCGGGGTGGAAATATGTTTTCTGGTTCTGAGCGGGGCAAAAGGCAAACCGAAAAACAAATTGTGAAAACCGGCTAATGCCTTTCCGGTATGTTCGTCTTCAGGAAGCAGGTTTTGGGCAAAGGCCTGTTCCAAAGAAAGGTATTGTTGGTAGTATTGTTTGAAAAAAGCAATAAAATAGAGTGCATCGGTGGGGTTAAATGTCCGGTGTTTGAAGTGGACAAATGGTTTCAGGTCTGAATCTGTGCAATTTAGCACAAAATCGCAAGGGCTGTTATCCATCAATCGGAGAAAATTGGAGGCACTTTTGATGATAGCTTTTCGGCTTCCCCAGGACAGGATGGCGCTGATAAAGGCTGAAATTTCAATATCGGGTAGTCGTGAAAAACGGTGGGGTATTGAGATGGGGTCGTTTTCGATAAACGAAGGGTGGTTAAACTGAGCAAATTTGCTTTCGAGCAATTCGGATAACTGGCTGTCTGTCATGTTTGGAAAAGCGAGTCGGGCAGTTAGAGTTGGGGCGAAATTACCCGTTTTTTTCGTTGCGGTGATACCGGTTAAACAGGGCGGTTATGTATTTTCCAATTATATCGAACTCAAGGTTGACCAATGTTCCGGGACGGTAAGTATGAAAAACGGTATGTTGATAGGTGTAAGGAATAATGGCAACGGTAAATTCCCGTTCGGTTGCCCTGACAATGGTCAGGCTTGTGCCGTCCACACAAACGGAGCCTTTGTCCACCAGAATATTATCGGTCAGGGGTTCGTAGGAAAAGGTAAAATAACGGCTGCCGTCTAATTCTTCAATTTTGGTGCATAAGGCGGTTTGATCCACATGCCCTTGCACAAAATGTCCGTCAATGCGGTCATTTACCTGCATACATCGTTCTAAATTGACCGGATGCCCCACCTTTAACCGGCTCAGATTTGTTTTCGACAAAGTTTCATAAATAGCGGTAACCCGATGCAGGCGTTCCTGAGCGTTGACCTCTACCACAGTGAGACAAACACCGTTATGGGCGACACTTTGGTCAATTTTTAGTTCGGGACTGATGTCTGATTGAATGGTCAGATGCAGGTTTGTTCCCTCTTTTTCGAGGGCATAAACCGTTCCGAGTATTTCGATAATGCCGGTAAACATGAATTTTGACGAAGATTTTTATTTTAGAATAGGCAGCAATCCCTACGGGTTTTTATCCCCAATACTATTAACCTGTCTGCGAACATCCGCGTAATCAGCGGGCGTAAAAAACATAACAAAAAAACATAGCCGACAGATGACGGAATAAAAATTAAACAAACAGGTCATCAGGTAGCACTTCGGACCATCCATCGGGCAATTTCAGAAAGGGTTACTTTTTTTCCGTAGAGCAAAATGCCGGTGCGGTAAATTTTTGCAGACAGCCAGACCATCGCCAAAGAACCTGCTATCAACAATACCATTGACAACAGTAATTCCCATACCGGAACACCAAATGCAATGCGAAAAGGCATGATGATGGGCGAAAACAGCGGAATGAGCGAAGACCAGAAAGCCAGCCCGCTATTGGGAGATTCCATGACGGCACTTAAAATAAAAATAGAAATGATGATGGGCAAACTGACCGGAAAAGTAAGCGACTGGGTTTCACTTTCATCGTTGACAGCCGACCCGACAGCAGCAAACAAAGCGGCATACATGATATAGCCAAACAAAAAGTAAAAGATAAAGCCGATTACTAACATTCCAACCGGAAGGTTGCTTATCTGCTCTTGTATGCTTTGCGCTATTTGCATGGCTTGTTCCATCTGTTGTTCATTCCCCCCAATTCCACCGCCACTGCCAAAGGTTCCGGACATACCGCCAACACTTCCTCCGACTAAAAAGCCCAAACCGAGGTTGATTAAAAACATCAAAACAACCCAAATAACAAACTGGGTTAAGCCCACTGCTCCGATGCCTACTATTTTACCAATCATCAACTGAAACGGGCGAACCGAAGAGAGCAACACCTCCACAATGCGGTTTGTTTTTTCTTCCATCACCCCGCGCATCACCATCGCTCCGTAGATAAATATGATCATGTACATCAAAAATCCCATAATAAAGCCCACCGCCGTTGCCAATCCGGTGTTTCCGGTGCTTCCTCCCGAAGCCTTTTCCGAAACATTCACCTGTATTTTCTGAACCCGGTTATAAACCTCGTCATTCACTCCCAACTCTGCCAGTTTCAGCTTTCGCAATTCGTCTTTCAGTTCGTTTTGGATATATGACTTTGCAGAAAGCCCCAGTAGTTTGTCCGAAAAATAGGTAATGCCGTTGGGATTGTCCAAATTGAGTTGTGGGATATACAAGACCCCATCGTACCCCTGCTCAATATAATTAGATTGTAATTGTTCCAGCGTTTCATTGGACTTTTTAAAATACAGCGTTTCTGTGTCTTTAATGCGGTGGGCAAAATTTCCCGTATCATCTTTGACCACAATTCTAAGCGTATCAGAGTTAAACGCAATCAATATAAACTGAACCGCAAACAACAATAAAAATCCGATGGGGACAAGCAGGGTGGTTAAAATAAAAGATTTCTTTTTCACCCTGCTCAGATATTCTCTTTTTATGATAAGCCCAATTTTTCGCATAAATACCAATAAGTTTGAAGTTTTAGCCGGATGACCAAATTAAAAAGATTCAAGAAAACTGTTTAAAGCAAGATAAAACATAACTATCAAAGACAAACCAAGCATACCGGCTACTATTCCGACAATTGCTGAGGTTTTATGAACGATGATTTGTGGGTGGGGCAAATGACCCGTTTTTGAAAACAATTGTAGGACGCTGACAGTCAGCAATACGGGACTGGAAAACAAAAGCAGTATAACGGAATAAGCCAACAGATTTCCGATTGGACGGACACTGTTGTGAAAGGCCAATAGTAAAAACAGGATGCCTTGAAGGGTAAGAAATATTTTAAAGAGTTTTTCAGTTATTTTCATTACCTAATGTTTCAGTGTCTGCTATTGCGATACAGCTTGTGCATTTTCGTGAACCTGCGAGATAAAAATCTCATTGATGGAGGGCAGAATTTCATTAAAGGCCTTGACCGAAAGCCCGTTTTCGATAAAAAACTGCAAAATATGATTGGCGGTAAACCCGTCTTTGATATGTAGTATAAATTGTTGTTCGGATTGATTCAGCACTTCAAAGGGTAACGTATCAGGCAAATTTTGTGGCAACGTTCCTTCGTAATCCAATTGAAATTTATTTTCCTTAAACCGGCTTTTTAATTCCTGCACTCCGCCCTCTAAAATCACTTTGCCTTTATTGACCAATACAATCCGTTCACAAATTTCTTCTACCTGTTCCATTCTGTGGGTAGAAAAAAGGATAGTAGCGCCTTTTTGCTTCAGGTTGTAAATCTCGTCTTTTATAAGATTGGTGTTGATGGGGTCTAATCCTGAAAAAGGCTCATCCAGAATTATAAGTTTAGGTTCGTGGATAACGGTAGCAATAAACTGCACTTTTTGCTGCATTCCCTTCGACAATTCCCCCACTTGTTTGTTCCACCAATCGGAAATTGAAAATTTTTCAGACCAGTAACTCAGTTTTTCTTTGGCTTGTTTTGCAGAAAGATTTTTCAGTTGGGCGAGGTAAAGCAAATGTTCGCCCACTTTCATTTTTTTGTACAATCCCCGTTCTTCGGGCATATATCCGATATACAAACTCCTGTTCGAATTGTCGGGAATATTGTGGAGGGTAATGAAGCCGCTGTCCTGATACAAAATATCGGTAATCATCCTGATTAGCGTGGTTTTTCCTGCTCCATTCGGTCCCAAAAGTCCGAAAATTGTTTGTTCGGGCACACAAAGACTGATATGGTCCACCGCATTTGTATTACCAAACACCTTAACCACATTGTCTATTACCAATAAATCCATAAGCAAAGGGGTAAATTAAACAAAAAAAGCATCCCTCGCCCTGTCAACAAACTCAGGGCAAAACAGATTATTATATATGTGAAATGAACCTGTCAAAACTTACAACATAAGAACAGGCAGGAGGTTTTAAAACAGTTTGCCAAAATAGTTCAATTTCGCAGGTTTATTGTTAACTTTGCAATATTATTTATTTTTAAAAATTACACTCAGAAACTTAAATCATGAAAAGGTTATTGTGGTTTTTAATTGTATTTGCCTTGGGTGCTGCTATTGCGATGTTGTTTGCTCCGCAAAGCGGTAAAAAAACCCGCAAAAAACTGCTTCGTCAGGCCAAAAAAATCCGCTTGGAACTGGAAGCTAAAGCCGAAAAAAGCATGGATGCCCTGAACGACTGGAAAGTAACGGTCGAAGAACTCGCCGAAGATGCCGCCAAACAAATGAACGGAAACGGCAAATTAGATGTGGACAGCATCAGTGGTGCAAATGCCTGAGAGGGCAGGGGTAAGGGTTTTTCTTTCGGAAGAATATCGTTTAATCGAACGCTAAGGGGAGGGGTGTGTCTATGGACTGCTTCACTAAACTGGTTAAGTTATGCCGATTTTAGGCTTTCTTTTTAATACGGCTTCAGATGGTTTTATCCTGAAGATAGGTTGCCGCCTGCTTTTTTATGGGTTGAACGTTTTCTGAAAGAACGGATAAGTTTTAACTTTTCTTTTGCTATACAAGACGTTGAGTTGGGTTACAGTACGTTATCGGGTTAAACAATAACAGTCAGGATAAATGATAACAAAAGACTTAATAAAGGAACTGAAACATAAAGGGAACGGAGAGATAGGTGATTTAATAAAAAATCAGCGCGACTCTGGAACAATTAACTTTATCCTTCAAAGTTTGGGACAACTTCCTTATAACTTTGACAGTTCGTTCTTGTATGAACTTTTAACCCATAAACATCATCAGGTACGGTTAAATGCCGTTAAAAATATCGGTAAACTCAATGGCAATACAGATATTTCCAAACTTTACGAACTTTACGAAACTGAAACAGACACTTCCGTTAAACGTGAAATAGTATCTTCAATAGGTAGACAGAGAAATATCGTAAACAAACCACTTCTGTTAAAATTTTTAAACGACGGAGATCCTAAAATAGTTTGTCAAGCTATTCGCGGACTTTTGGTATTTGAAAAAGACAAAGAAGTGGAGGCTTATTTAAAACCTTTGTTAAATCATCCTAACGAAATGGTTAGGACTGTTATATACAAAGAGTATTATGCGGTTACTATCCCGAATACCGGTACAATACCTCACCAAGAAACCTACGAGTTTCTTAAAAATGTTGTCGTAAATGCTGATGTCCTGCAAGCATTAAAGTATGTACCGGAAGAAAGCATACATCTTACATTCACTTCACCGCCCTATTATAATGCAAGGGATTATTCAATTTATCCCAGTTATAAGGCCTATTTGGAATTTTTGGAAGAAGTTTTCTTGGAAACACACCGAATTACAAAAGAAGGTCGATTTTTAATTGTAAATACATCGCCTGTTATTATTCCGAGAGTAAGCCGCTCACATTCAAGCAAACGCTATGGTATTCCTTTTGATCTACATCCTTATTTAGTTAAAAATGGTTGGGAGTTTATAGACGATATTATCTGGTTGAAACCCGAAGCAAGCGTTAAAAACAGAATTGGTGGGTTTATGCAACATCGTAAACCCCTGGGCTACAAACCTAATGCGGTAACGGAATACTTAATGGTTTACAGGAAATCAACAGAAAAGCTATTGGATTGGAACATCAGAAGCTATGACTGGCAGACTGTCGAAAGCAGTAAGGTTGCGGATGGCTATGAAACGACCAACGTTTGGAAAATTGACCCCTGCTTTGACAAAGTACATTCCGCTATTTTTCCTGTTGAGTTGTGTAAAAGAGTAATACAATATTACTCTTACAAAGGAGATTTGGTTTTTGATCCGTTTAGCGGAAGCGGAACGGTCGGCAGAACAGCAAAAGCTTTGGATAGATTGTTTTTTTTAACAGAAAAAGAGCCGAAGTATTTTGAATATATGAAAACTAAGGCAAAGCCGGATGAGATTTTTAATAACCGTCAAACAAAATTTGTAAGTTTGGAAGAATTTAAAACTATCGCAAATGACATTAACTAACCATGTAGTAAAAAACATAATTAAACGACTAATAAAAGGACTGGATTACAGAATAGAGGTGATTGCCTTGATTAATGCCGAATTTTTACAATTTGCTATTGATTTTTTCAAAAAAGTTATAGAAGCGAAGCTTTTAAATCAAGATGTATCAATAGATTGGTACAAGAAGATTTTTTTGAATAACGAATTAAGTTCGGATGAAATTGCTATTAATTCCGGTCTTAACAAAAAGACAATCACCAATATGTATAATTCTGCATCAAAGGGAATTGTCATTGATGCTTCAAACGAACATTACGATATATTGTACCAAACTATAAGTAGTTTGATAGAAAATCAACAGGACATAGATTTAATAATAACAATTAAATTTAGAGGCATTAGTGTAGAATTGAACATTAATGAAAGTTTAATTGTAATCAATACTCTTGCGGTAAAGCGTTCGGCACTTCGTGGAGGGCTTTGGAGTACTGCCGGAAAGCGTGTTGAAAAGTATTTAATGGCAACACTTTGCAAAGTTTATTCCGTTCCATTTGAGCACTTCGACCAAAGCAAGATTCCGCCAAGTATGCGGGAAGTAGATTTTTACTTGATAAACAATGAAACATATTATCGCTGTGAAGTAAAACTAATGGGGCGAGGTAATCCTGAAAGCGCAGATGCAATTTTTGCAAGAGAAAGTAATGTTTTTGTCGCTGATAAACTTTCTGATTTGAACAAACAACAAGCTGATAAACTAAATGTAAAATGGGTTGAACTTCGCGATGAAGATGGATATAAAAAGTTTGGAAAAGTTTTAGGAGAACTTGCCATCCCACATAAAGAATTTGAAGGAGATTTAGACAATCATTTAGATAAAATACTGAACGAATTTCTTGAATAATACCAAACAAAACTATGTTAACGGATTGAAATTCAGATAACACCACTTGTAATCCTGACCATTAGACACTCTTAGAGCATTTTAACATCAATACTTACTTACTAAAAACAAGAAATTTGGAAACAGGAAATTTATCGGCAGCAGAGCAATTGCTCAAAGACATACAAAAGTATGTTGAACTGCGGCTTGAATATTACCGCATCAGCGGGTTGGAACGGGCAGCGTCAACTTCTTCTTTTATCTTGTTATCGCTGATTATTATTTTGTTTTTGTTTTTTACCTTCCTGTTTGCCAATATATTTGTGGCGATACTCATTGCCCATACATTCCAATCCCTGCCCTTGGGATTTGGTATTTTTGCAGGTTCTTACCTGTTTTTTACCCTGATTATCATCTTATTCTGGAAACGCATCAAACGCTTTATTGACCACCGCTTTTTTGCCTTTATTTTAGAAAGCATAGAAGAAAACGAAAAAAATGATTAAAAGCAGGAACGCCTATAAATTAGACCTCGAAAAACAACGCCTGAAACTCAAGATGAAAGAACAGGAGTTGGAAATCAAAAAAAGCCTGTTGCAGCTTAAAGCCGCTTTCAGCCCGCTTCAGTATGCCGGCCGCATGTTTTTTGAATCGGTTGACGACAATGCTGTTCTGGCTTCGGGTGAAGCAAGCGAAACAGAACTGAAAGCCATTGCCAAACGCAAACGCAAAAGGGCAATGATGATGAAACAAATCAGCGACCTGTTTATCAATTTTATCCTCATTTTAGAAACCTATCTCGGAACCATTTCCGGAAGACCCTCCGGTTCTGCTCAAAATATAGAGAAAGCCGAAAAAGAAGAAGAGGAGTAATGGGTGGTTATTCACGACCATAAAAATCTTGTGGCGATAATCAATACCACATAATCGGGGCATGCCTGTTGTCTGACAAGGAGTACCTTAAGCCGTCAACTTAGCCTTAAATTTTTTTGAAAATATCTGGAACATACCTTGCTCAACCACGGGTAAAGGAAGCTATCTATATTTACAAAGTTGTAGAAAAATGCCCCCAGTGTTTATTGCCTTATGTTTGCAAGGCAAATGCAAATAATCGTCAATTTTAGTAAGAGTTTTCAGATTTTATATTTTTCGGTGGGATTAAACACCTAATGGAACTTTTTTGCATCTATTCAATGTATAGGAATGTATAACCATGATAAAGGCAGATAATACAAATATATGGATGGATGAGATGATGGAACGGCTTGGAGAAGCGCGCGATATCCAAGCCAAAAAATTAAAGCCGGGAAAATAGTGACTAACACTACCGACACCGTTAAGATGCCGGTAATGTTCTGTTAAATGTTAAGCTAATTTACACCGGCAAAGCCGTATCAACCGGGGTTTCGGCTTCCTGAGTTTCCGTTTGAATGGGTTCCGGTTTTTTGCCTATGAGTTTTTTAAACCGGTCTCCAAGGTCATATCTGATGACATACATAGCCGGTAAAACCAACAGGGTCAGGAATGTTGCGAAAGACAAACCGAAGATGATGGTCCAGGATAAAGGACCCCAAAAAACGACGCTGTCGCCCCCAAGGAAAAACTGCGGATTAAAATCGGTGAACAGGGTATAAAAGTTGATATTCATACCCAAAGCGAGGGGAATCAATCCGAGCATAGTGGAAGCTGCGGTCAGCAAAACCGGCTTTATCCTGATTTTACCGGACATAGACACCGACTTATGAAGGCCAATCCCTTTGCTTCGCATCAGGTCTGCAAATTCTACAATGAGAATCCCGTTTTTAACCACAATTCCCGCAAGTCCGACAATTCCGATGCCCACCATTACGATGGAGATTTTCATATTAAAAAGACTGAAACCAAGCAAAACGCCGGTAATACTGAAAATGATTTCACTCAGGATGATTAAGGTTTTGCTCACCGAATTGAACTGAGTTACCAAAATCAAAAATATTAACCCTAAAGAAATCAATAAGGAGCGGAACAAAAAGGCTGCTGTTTCTGCCTGTTCTTCCTGTTCGCCGGTCAGATTGATATCCATACTTTCGGGGAGTTGGAATTTGGTGGCTGCCAGACGTATGTTTTCATTCACCTCATTTGCGGTATAGCCGCTTAAAACATTGGAACTGAGGGTGATTACCCTTTTCAGGTTTTTGCGTTTAATACCTCCATAAGTATTGGTATATTTTACATCGGCAACGGCGGCAAGAGGAAGGTTTTTAACCTGCCCGGTTTCAGAACGAAACGTCAGTTTTGTATTCAGCAGGGCATCAACATCGTTGCGCTGCTCATACTTGTAACGCAACTGAATGGGATATTCGTCTTCGTTGTCTTTCAGTTTTGAAACCTCTTTGCCAAAAACGGCGGTGCGCAGTTCAGATCCGATAAATGCGGTAGAAACCCCTTCGCGGTTAGCGCGCTCCCGGTTTACACTGACAATAATTTCGGGGTTGTTGTTGACAAAATCCGATTTTAGTTCTTCTATTCCCGGAATTTGTAGGGAGTCCTGCAAATAGTATTTAAACCGCGAAGACACGTCAATCAGTTCTTCCAAATTTTCTCCACTGATTTCGATATTAATCGGCGCTCCGGTCGGAGGCCCGTTTTGTTCCTGATCAACGGTTACCTGAACACCCGGAATGTCTTTCACTTCTGCCCTTATTTTGTCCATATATTCCTGGGTTGACTGCCCGTTTCTTTCAGCAAATTTCACAAAAGAAATGCCCACTTTACTGCGGTTGGAAGAGGCGCTTCTGTCGCCGCTCGAAGGATCGGTAGCTCCAACGGCAACATTACTGCTGATAGCCTCTACAATCGGATTGTCTTTACCCATTATTTTTTCTACTTTTCCTTCCACAATACGGGTAATTGAGTCGGTATAGCTTTGATGAGTTCCGACCGGGAGGTTCATATAAACATAGATAAAATTGGGATCGCCTTTGGGGAAAAACTCAACAGGCGGGGTTCTGACTCTTACCAGAAAGAACGAGAAGAATAGGAGGAAAACGGTAAACAACAACACGGCATAAGGCCGCCAGGATTTGAGCAGAAATGTCAGGACAGATTCATAGGCATCCATCAATACGGGCAGCAACTTATGTTCAAACCCAATTACCAAATACTTGATAAACAGTTTGTACGACAGATACAGAACTAAGGCAATGAGGAAAAAGTTGCCCACTCCTTTGGGAGCAATCATGTAGGAAATGCCCGATATAACTGCCATCACAATAGCCGTGGAGATAAAAGAGCGCAACCGTTTGCGTTTTTCTTCGCTTGTAGGAAACGGGTTTTCTGCCTTCATAAAAGAAGCAGCAAACACGGGATTGATGATAAAGGCCACAATCAGCGAAGCAACTAAGGTAAGGATGAGGGTAATTGGCAGGTACATCATAAACTTACCTACGATTCCGCCCCAAAACGCCAACGGAACAAAAGGCGCAAGGGTGGTCAAGGTTCCTGCCAGGACCGGAATAAAAATTTCCCCGGCTGCCATTTTTGCTGCGGTACCGATTGGAATTTGACCGTTTCTGAACAACCGGTAGGTATTTTCAATGACCACAATAGCATCATCCACAATGATGCCTAAAGCAAACAGCAGCGCAAACAACACGATCATGTTCAACTCAAACCCGATGGCCGGCATGACCATAAAGGCTAAAAATATGGATAAAGGAACAGAAAGTCCAACAAAAAACGCATTGGTAACACCCATAAAAAACATGAGAACAATGGTAACCAGAATAAACCCGATGATGATAGAGTTTATCAGGTCGTTCAGTGTGGTACGGGTCAGTTCCGACTGGTCGGCAGAAATGGTTACATTCAGGTCCTGGGGTAATTTTTCTGATATGAGCGTATTTACCAAAGCATGTATCTTGTCCGAAGCTTCCACGAGATTTTCACCGCTGCGTTTGATTACATTTAAGGTAATCACGTTTTTACCGTTATAACGCGCATAACTTTCTTTTTCCTTAAAAGTGTCTTTAATATCTGCAATGTCTTTAAGGTAAACCGGAGTGCCCGACATACTTTTAACTACAATATCGCCAATTTGCATGGCATTGGCAAACTGACCTTTTACGCGGAGTGCCCGTTTCATTTCCGACATATTGATCAACCCACCGGAAATGGTCATATTTTCGGTTGAAACAGCCCGTTCAATGTCTCCAAAGGTTACATTGGCACTTTGAAGTTTGAACATGTCCACATTGATTTGGATTTCTCGTTCTAAAGCGCCGACCATGTCCACGCGGGTAATTTCCGAAAGTTGTTCTATTTCATCCTTAATGTCTTCGGCATAATTTTTCAACTTGGTAAGGTCAAACTCTCCCGATATGTTGATGTTCATGATCGGGATTTCCGAAAAATCTACCTCCAGAACGGTCGGCGCATTGGGTAGGTCTTTGGGAAGGTCGGTGGTAGCGCGGTCAACGGCATCTTTCACTTTTTGTTTGGCCACATCTACCTGCACATCGGTATTAAACTCGACCACAACGTTTGAAAAATCTTGTAAGGAGTTGCTTGTTATTTTTTTTACTCCTGAAATAGATTTGACTTGTTTTTCGATAGGCCGGGTAACTAAGTTCTCCATATCTGCCGGAGAGGTACCGGGGTATATGGTGCTGATATAAATAGTAGGGATAACTATATCCGGGAACTGATTTTTGGGCAGGCTGATATAAGTAGAAATACCAAAAATGGCAACAATAGCCGTTACTACAAAAATACTTGTTCTATTATCAATAGACCAACTGGTAGGTCCAAACTCTTTGAAAGGTTTCATATTATAAATGTCGGAGCGTGAGTGTTAAACAATGAACGGGGTAAAATCATACCTGCTGTTTGATACCAAAAGCCAAAACCCCGGGTAAATGGAAAACAAAAGTTATGTTTTTAGAAAGAGGACAGTTTCTAAGGCTTAAAATTTGACTAATTGTCCGGTATTGAGATTTTGGAATCCGGTGATAATCAACATATCACCCGGTTTTAAGCCATTTTTTATTTCTACTTCGTTACCGCCCGAAACGCCCATGGTAACAATTTGTTTTTTTGCTACAAATTTATCCTCGGCTTTTTCGGCAATGAAAACGTAGTTTCCTTCGTCTGAATTTTGGATAGCATTAATAGGTGCAACGATTGTGCTTCCTGTCGAGTAATCCTGAATTTTTACCAAAGCCACCATATTGGTTCTGATTCCGGGAATATTGGGCAGTTTCAATTCAACCTGAAAGGTGCGTCCGGCATTGTTGATGATGTTTCCTACGGTTTTGATTTTACAGTTGACCGTTTTTCCCAGATCCGGCAACAACACTTCGGCATTATCGCCTACTTTTACTTTACTCACATAGGTTTCGGCCAAATCTGCCAATACCTTCATGCTGCTAAGATTGACAATTCTGAACGGAGGTACGGGCGAACCTACCATTGCGCCTTCGCCCACTTTGATATTAACCTCCTCGACTGTTCCGCTAATTGGTGCACGTACATTGTATAAATCGGCTTGTTTTTGAAGAGTTGCCATTTTATACTCTAAAGTTTCAACATTGTTTTTTGCGGTTAAATACTGAACTTCGGTGCCTATTTTTTGATCCCAAAGGGCTTTTTGCTTTTCAAATATCGTTTTTGCGAACGAAATATTGGTTTGCAACTCTTGCAAACTTTGCTGAAAAACCGCATCGTCTAATGTGGCTAAAATATCGCCTTTTGCTACCGATTGCCCTCTGACCACAAAAACCTGAGTTACAATTCCGGGTTGTTTGGGGCTAACGGCTATATTATCATTACATTCTACTTTGCCCTGTACTTCCAGAAAATGGCTAAAGGGTCGTGGCCGCAACTCCATGACCTCAACGGCAGTTTCTTTTGAAGGCTGGGTTGTTGAAGTGGATGGATTACCGACTTCTTTTTCAAGGGCGGCAATTTGTTCGTTCAGCTTATTTTGCTGTTCTTTTAGTGTTTTTAATTCAGTTGCTTTATCTCCGGTTGTGGCTTGACAAGCCCCAAACAGCAATAAAATAAAACTTATAGTTGAAATTAGGATGGATTGTTTCATGTATATTTTGTTTGTGGTAGTTGATTTGTTGGTTAGTAATTTAGTAATAAATACCCATTGATTTGCGCAAATCGGTTTGGGCAATGAGCAGATTGTAAAACGCCTGGAGGTAAAGTCCCTGATTTTGAAACAGCTTAGATTCTGCATCAGTCAGTTCCAAACTCGACCCCACTCCTTCTTTATATTTAACCAGACTCAGGTTATAGATTTTTTGAGCCAGCGCCATATTGTCTTCCTGGCTTTTGAGTTGTTCCAAAGCGTTTTGATAGGAAATTTTTGCCTGTGCAATTTCGAGGTCTATGCTTTGCAGCAACTGGCTTCGTCCGTTTTGAATTTTCTTTTTGTTGATGAGGCGTTGTGCAATCTGATTTCTTTTGCCAAGTCCATCAAAAATCGGAACAGAAATCTGAACGCCTGCCATGGATGTAGGAAACCATTTATCGGTAAAGAAATCAAAATCATTACTTTGAAAACGACGCTCGTAGGATAAAAAAGCGGTAACGGTGGGCAAACGGGAGGCATTAATTTGTTTGATGCCTAAATCGTTGAGGTATTCGGACATTGACAATTGTCTTAACTCTATCCGGCTTTTCGGAGAAAGCGATTCTATCTGAGCTGCAACATTATTGAGGTCAATAAAATCTTTCAGTGATTGTGACAGGGAAACAGGTTGGTTCAAATCCATCACCAACTGCAATTTCAACAAGTTATAGACGCTTTCTAATTGCCTGTTTAGTGCGCTTTGTTGAGTTTGGAGATTTGACAGTTGTAGTTTTAAACGGTCAACATCAATATTTTCTACAAATCCGGCTTCGTATAATGCGGTTGTTTCATTCAAAACCTTAGTCAAAACCTGGATATTTTTTTGAAAAATGGCTATATTCTCCTGAATAATGAGTGCGGAAAAGTAGGTGCGGGTAATGGCATCGCGTATTTGAAGATCGGAAGCTTCGACCTGTAGCTCAACCTGTTCAATCAATTTTTGGGTGGCTTTGAGCGCAACAAAAAAACTTCCGCTGAATAACAATTGATTGACGGAACCGCCTATCGTTAAATTGTTATTGGTTCCAAAGGCAAGTTCGGCAAACTCACCGGGGTTTCCGCCAAAAAACTCGGCAGGCACCAAACTGATGGGTAATTGCAAATAGCGGTTATAATCAACCGATGCGTTGACTTGTGGCAATCCGGTTGCTACTAAAACATTGACCTGTTTATGAGCGGATAAGACATCTAACTCAGCATTTTTTTTGGTCAGGTTGTTTTGAAGCCCTCGGCTAATAGCTTCGGATAAGGTTAACCTCAGCGTATCTGAAGAAGCGTTCTGCGAGGCAAGCGGAGTATAGGCTAAAGCAAACGCAGAGATGACAAGTAGTAATATCTTAAAAATACGGGGCATATTTTTGGGATTTAATTTTTTCGACGTTTTTACGGAAATATTCAACACCGTCAGGAGTAGCAATTCCGTAGATATGGTATTGCATCATCTCCAGCAAAATTTCGGTGGGCTTATAACTGGTTTTGGTAAAAAAGTTATCGCCAATCAGGGTTCTGGTTTTGGCGATATAGAAACCGGCGATGAGTTCGGGTTTCAGGTCGTTGCGATATAACCCCTGTTTGATACCTTTATTGATGTTTTGAACAATACATCCATAAATATGCTCGATCCGGTGCTGTTCGAGCAGTTCCCAGCTTTCGGGGTAATATTTTTTGAGTTCATAAATTGCTGATGGGTGCATCATGCTCAATTGCCGGCAAACATGGTCAGCAATACTGAGCATTTCTTCGATGGCATTTGGGGCAGATTCATACAACTCATTGGTTACATTGCACTCATTGGCTAAGTGCAGTTCCATCGCTTTATGTATTAGCTCGGCTTTGTTGTCAATGTGTTGGTAAAGAGTTTTTTTTGAAACGCCAAGATGTGCGGCAATATCGTCCATACTTACGTTGCGGATGCCAAATTTGGTGAACAGGGTAAATGCCTGCTGTAAAATCTTTTTTTGTGTTTCGTCCATAATTGAAGTTAGGAAATGCAAAGATACATCCATAAACACTGGAAACGCTCAAAGGTTTTAAAGTTTCCAAAGTTTTTTGCGTTTTTTGCAATTTGCTAACAATTTGACGAGATTTATACCCAAAAGATGGAACAAGGGGCTATCAAACCGGTGATATTCGGTTGGTGATGAGATAAATTTGTAGCCATTAAAATAAAAATATTACGGTTTGTTACAACGAAAATTTGTGATGTTTTACCTTTGTTATTCCTGCTACAATTTTCAGCTAAAAAACTCCTCCAAACTCCTGAATCACTATGTCGTTTAGTACCAGCAAACCTTATACCTTTGACAGAACAGTCCGGTTGATCATTTTTGTAGCCATTATCTGGGGGGTACTTAAATTGCTCAACTACCTGAGCGATGTGCTGATTCCTTTTGCAGTTGCATTGGTGTTGGCTTATTTGCTCAATCCGTTAGTGGTGTTTATCCAACATAGGCTACGGGTAAAAAACCGGATTGCTTCTGTGATTATTACGTTGTTGCTGGTGTTTGGCTCCTTGACCTTGTTGCTTACCCTGCTCATCCCGCGATTGGTTCGGGATACCAAACAAATGGGGTTTTTAGTCGGCAATTATGTCAATAACAGCGCACTTAGGTATAAGATCGAGTCTTATTTTCCGAAAGGCATACAGGAAAAATTAGATGAATTTACGCGTAAAGTAAATATTGAAGAGTTTTTAAAGTTTGAAAACCTGGAGACCACCATTGACATGTTGGCGCAAAAGATTTTACCCGGTGCCTGGGGGGTGTTTTCCGGCTCTCTGAGCATATTAATTACCATTTTAGGGATTACCATCATTGGGCTATACCTTATTTTTATTTTGAAAGACTACGATCTGATCACCACCCATTGGAAAAAAATGATCCCCTCCCAATACAGGACAATGGTGGTATCGGCAGTGAGTGATATGGAGCGTTCAATGAATACTTACTTTCGCGCTCAGGCTTCTATTGCATTGATAGTGGGCATTTTAATTGCTACCGGTTTTTCTATCATCGGGCTCCCTATGGGTATTGCGTTGGGTTTGTTTATCGGTTTTCTCAATTTAGTGCCATATCTGCAAATTGTAGGATTTATACCGGCTTCGTTTTTTGCATTACTCTATTCTTTAGAAACAGGGGGCAGTTTTTGGGTGATGATTGGTTTGGTGATCTTGGTACAGGCCATTGTACAGGTGATTCAGGATGTTATTTTGGTGCCAAAAATTATGGGCAATGCCACGGGGTTAAATCCTGCAATAATTTTACTATCCCTTTCTATATGGGGAAAATTGCTGGGCATTTTGGGACTGATTATAGCCTTGCCGCTCACCTCTGTAATCATAGGATATTACAACCGCTTTTTACATTCTTTGGAACAACGCGAAGGAGGCGCTGCTGCAATTGAAGGCGTTGTAATAGAAAATAACAGAAAACCGGAGGATGGATAGATATGGGACTTTTGTTATGATATCAAATTTACTTTGAAAAAGAGCTGTTCTTTTTGTCGCTTAAATCGCCAATGTAACTCCTCCAATCAAATAACAGCATAATCCCATAGTTAAATTTATTTAGATTAAATTGAAAGAGCAACAGATATAACCCTGTGAAAAGAATAGCACAGAGAACCACAGAGATTTTTATTGCACGGAGAACCACAGAGAATTTTTTTGCATGGAGAACCACAGAGATTTTATTGCACAGAGAGCCACAGAGATTTTTTTGCACGGAGAACCACAGAGATTTTTTTGCACGGAGAACCACAGAGATTTTTTTGCACGGAGAACCACAGAGATTTTTTTGCACGGAGAACCACAGAGATTTTTTTGCACAGAGAACCACAGAGATTATTTTGCACAGAGAACCACAGAGATTATTTTGCACAGAGAACCACAGAGATTTTTTTTGCACAGAGAGCCACAGAGATTTTTTTGCACAGAGAACCACAGAGATTTTTTTGCACAGAGAACCACAGAGATTTTTATTGCACAGAGAACCACAGAGATTTTTATTGCACAGAGAACCACAGAGAATTTTTTTGCAAGGAGAACCACAGAGGGAATAATAAACCTCTGTGTAACTCTGTGCTGCCTCTGTGAAAAATTTGAAAGGAGAACCACAGAGATTTTTATTGCACGGAGAACCACAGAGATTTTTATTGCACGGAGAACCACAGGGATTATTTTGCACAGAGAACCACAGAGAATTTTTTTGCACAGAGAACCACAGAGATTATTTTGCACAGAGAACCACAGAGGATATAATAAACCTCTGTGTAACTCTGTGCTGCCTCTGTGAACCTCTGTGAAAAGAATAGCACAGAGAGCCACAGAGATTTTTTTTGCACAGAGAGCCACAGAGATTTTTTTGCACAGAGAGCCACAGAGATTTTTTTGCACGGAGAACCACAGAGATTTTTTTGCACGGAGAACCACAGAGGATATAATAAACCTCTGTGTAACTCTGTGCTGCCTCTGTGAACCTCTGTGAAAAGAATAGCACAGAGAACCACAGAGGAAATAATAAACTTCTGTGTAATACCGGTGAATGCTTTAAAATGTACTGTTCTTTTTGTCGCTTAAATCGCCAAACGCAACGATTCCAATCAAATAGTAGCAAGCGCCTATAGTTGGAGCAGACTAAATTGAATGTGCAATCGGTATGAGTTGTAAGTTGTTAGACATACCAATATTATACCTCTCCTCGAAAGGGCAAGGGATGGATTTTACTTGCCCTAAACACCTTAAAATTTACGGATTACGGAAACAACCGCCCGTAATATCTCGGAAAAGGAATGGTTTCGCGGATATGACTCACACCAGTCAACCACATGACCACCCGCTCAAATCCCAATCCAAACCCTGCATGAGGTACAGAACCAAACCTGCGCAAGTCTAAATACCATTCAAATGCTTCCATCGGCAGTTCGTGATGGTGAATGGCATCCACCAATGTTTGCAGGTCGGTTTCACGCTCCGAGCCGCCCACTATTTCGCCAAACCCTTCAGGTGCTAATAAATCAACCCCTTTGACAAACTCGGGGTCGTCTTCATAGCGTTTCATATAAAAGGCTTTGATGGCGCGCGGCCATTTATAGACCATTACCGGAGTATCGAACAAACTGGTGAGGGCTTTTTCTTGTGGTGAACCGAAATCTTCACCATCCGGAAAATTCAAGGATGCTTCAATCCATTCGGGGATTTCTTTTGATTTGTCTTCCAGCTTTCGGGTTTCGCCTTTTAATCGGTCAATCTTGTTTTGGTAGTAGTTGGCTTGTCCTTTGCTGACCTGTCCTCCGGCCATCAAGGCTTCGGTTTCGGCAATTTCGGCGTTTTTGGCTTCGAGGTCGGCTAACACCTGTGCTAACTGACTGCGAAGGGTGTCAATAGCGTTCCGGCCGTTCCATTCTTTTTTGCCCTGAATAATTTTGACAGCATCAGTGTAGGTAATTCGCGGAAATGGTTTGTTGATATTTTCGAACAAAACGGTGTCGCGCTCCAAAATTTTAAGTTCGGTTTTACATTCGGCATACACTGCATTGACAATGTATTTGACAAACGATTCTATCAGTTCCATGTCCATATCCAGATCATAGAAAGCCATTTCGGGTTCTATCATCCAAAACTCGGACAAGTGGCGGGGGGTGGATGACCGTTCGGCGCGGAAAGTAGGGCCAAATGTATATACTTTGCCCAATGCCATCACGATAGCTTCGGCATAGAGTTGTCCTGATTGAGAAAGATAGGCCACATCTTTTTCGTAAAACTCGGTTTCAAACAACGTGGTTGTCCCTTCACAGGCATTTCCGGTCAGCAGGGGGGCATCGGTCTGGGTAAATCCGTTTTCGTGAAAAAACCGGTGAATAGCAAACTTCAGGCTGTCTCTAACCCGCAAAACTGCCCACTGCCTGCGGCTTCGCAACCATAGATGCCGGTTGTTCATTAAAAAATCAACGCCGTGTTCTTTGCGCGAAATGGGATATTCGGCAGCTATTTGGTAAACTTGCAGCCCTGTGGCATGAATTTCATAACCAAAGTCCTGCTGTTCGTTTTTTACCACTTTTCCGGTAATTTGCAATGAAGATTCCTGGGTTAGGCGTTTGGCGGTTTCGAGTATCACCTCACCTACTGAATCCAAACTAAAAATACATTCCATAAATCCGGTTCCATCGCGAAGGGTGATAAAAGCGACCTTTCCTCCGGTTCTTTTGCTTTCTACCCATCCTTTCAGGGTAATTTCCTGTCCTTCGTATTGATCAATATCTTGAATGTAGAACATAGTTGTTTTATTTTTCTAAATAAGCCTGCAAAGGTAACGCATTATTGACATAATTTCAAACCTGCAGATGCTGCACAACAAACAACCTGAGGAATTGGTTTAAGGGGTTTAGGAAATTACGGACATCCACATCGCTCCAACCTGCCCGGAAACGATAGCCGCAAGAAACGCAATATCCGATCCGGACACTGGAAGGGTTGAAAACGGGGGCTGGCAGCAGCTAAACTTATATTGCTTAAATGATATCCCCTCCGATACAAGTATCGCCGCCACCTAAGCACAACTAACCACATTTAGCTTTTCACTTTTCACTTCCCCTCCACCACCCGGTAATAATATACCCCCGCCGGAACATGTGCCACCGAAATCTCCTCAAGCCGCTGTTGCCGGTTAAAGTTGCCGCAGCAACCTGCCTGCCGGTATAATGTATCGCCATTTTCTTTGAATTTAAACAAGACAATATCGCAACCTTCATCAGTGGCATCTTGTGTAAATGCACTTGTAAGCATATACAAAGTTAAACCGAAAAATGCAAACACCGAAGAGTATTGAGCCGATTAATCTTGTTAATCGGCTCAAAATTTGTATTTTTGTGAGCCGATTATTCGTGCTAATCGGCTCAAAATTTCCCCCAAAATGTATAATTGGCAGCATAAAGATTGGGCAGGATTTTCTTATAAATCGTTGAACATTGACGAGTTAAACGATAAAGTTAAGAACTTTTCAGACGAAGTACAGCGTATTTTGACAGACGCAGACGGTATCAAAAACGAAGAGGGAATGGTTCGCTTTTTAATTGACGAAGCCCAGAAAACTTCCGAAATCGAAGGCGAATATATCAGCCGGGAAGATTTAATGTCGTCCGTGAAAAATAAGTTGGGAATCAGCCCAAACCCCGCAGAAGTGAAGGATAAACGAGCAAATGCCATTGCAGCCATGCTATTGGATGTGCGACATTCATATAAACGCAAATTAACCGAAGCAACCCTCAAAAACTGGCATAAGTTGCTTTTGGGAGATTCAAAAACAGTTCGGGCAGGCAAGTATCGCAAAGCAGACTTTCCGATGCAGGTAGTTTCGGGTATTCCAGGCAGAGAAACCGTACATTTTGAAGCCCCGCCAAGTGAACAGGTGCCGCAGGAAATGAAACAATTTGTTGCCTGGTACAATCAATTTGAAACCCCAACCCCTGCACAAGCCCTGATTAAAACGGCTGTTACGCACCTCTATTTTGAGAGCATTCACCCTTTTGAAGACGGAAACGGCAGAATTGGAAGGGCATTAGCCGAAAAATGCCTTGCGCAATCATTTGGAAAACCTGTTTTTTTCGGCATTTCCGGCATTATTGAAAAGAACAAAAAGCTGTATTACAATTCATTGAAAACGGCACAGCGCACCTTAGAAATTTCCGAATGGATTGCCTATTTTATTGATGTTATATTGGAAGCAAAATCGAAAGCTGTTAAGATGGTTCGTTTTTCATTGCAAAAAACAGTTTTTTTTGATATTTACGGAGATGTTTTAAATCAACGCCAACTCAAAGCCATCAACAAAATGTTTGATGCCGGATACATGGGTTTTGAAGGCGGAATGACAACAAAAAAATACATCGGCATCACCCGTGCCTCAAAAGCCACCTCCACCCGAGACTTGCAACATCTGTCGGAAATCGGAGCATTGCGCTCCTTCGGTAAAGGGCGGAATGTGCATTACTTTTTAAATTGTGATTGATATTAGGATTCAGCTTCGCAAACTCATTGCCGCCCTTTTTGTCTTCTAATTTTTTATAAAGTTGCTTGTGCAAGCTTATTCGGTTTCGGACAGGTTTCTTCCACACGTTTTTGATGGTAATTAATATCAAAATCTTTTTTGTTTTTTCCATCGAGCACATCAAACAAAGCAATTTTCGGTATCCGGCAATTAACGCTTTCTTTTTCACTCCACACTTGTCTGATATTCTTTCGTACAACCCTCAAGTTAAATTAGGTAGTAAGGTTTTTGAAATTTTTTATTTCCATTTTATTACTAATGCAATAAGGGTCATCATATCCCGATGTATGCCGGGACTTCCATCATACACCTTACCTCTCCCGTTATGTTAGTCCGTCATATCGGGAAATGATTTGATGCAGACGTTTTTGGCTTCTGTAAAAAACCGAAACACCTCCCATCCGCCTTCACGCCCTACGCCCGAGTTTTTCACCCCACCAAAGGGGGTGCGTAAATCGCGAAGCAACCAGCAGTTTATCCAGACAATGCCACATTCTAATTTCTCAGCCAGCCGATGTGCGCGGTTTAGGTTTTGAGTCCATACGGTTGCCGAAAGTCCGTAAGGGGTGCTGTTGGCATATTGCAAGACCTCTTCTTCGGTATCAAAAGGGGTCATGGTAACGACGGGGCCAAAAATTTCTTCCTGATTGGTTCGGCAGGCGTAATCAAGCCCTTCGATCACCGTTGGAGCGATGAACCAACCCTTGCTGCACGAGCCCTGGAGGTTGACAGCATGTCCTCCTGTCAGAATTGTTCCGCCTTCCTGTTTTGCGAGTGCTATATAGGAAAGGATTTTTTCGGAATGTTGTTTAGAAACCACGGCACCTGTATTGGTGTTCAGCTTCATCGGGTCACCAACTTGTAAGGCACGGACTTTTTCGATAAAGGCGGACTTAAATTTCTCGTAAACAGGACGTTGCACATATATTCGGGAACCGCACAAACAGATTTGCCCCTGATTGCTGAAAGATGAGCGTACCGTTGTGTTCAGCATTTCTTCAAAGTTGCAGTCGGCAAAAATGAGATTGGGGTTTTTTCCTCCCAATTCTAAGGATAGTTTTTTAAACATGGGTGCAGCTATGCGGGCAATTTCAGCCCCTGTTTTAGTGCCACCGGTAAACGATATAGCCTTGATACCGGGATGGGCGACCATAGCACTGCCCACTTTGGGTCCGTATCCATGAACAATATTCAATACTCCGGCAGGCAGCCCTGCCATCATGCAGATTTCAGACAACAGATAAGCCGTTTTAGGGGTAATTTCAGAGGGTTTGGCTACCACACAGTTTCCGGCTGCCAATGCCGGTGCTATCTTCCATGTAAAAAGGTAAAGTGGTAAATTCCAGGGAGAAATACATCCTACAACCCCCAAAGGACGGCGCAGGGTATAGTTGATGGCAACACCCGGCATATAATGAGATTCAGAGGCAAAATGAGGAGCAGCAGTAGCAAAAAACCGGAAATTGGAAGAAGAACGGGGAATATCTAATTCTGTGGACAAGGTGAGTGGTTTACCGGAATCCTCGGTTTCGGCTGCCGCCAGAATATGTATGTTTTCTTCAATCAGGGTAGAAATTCGCAACAAAATCCTTGACCGTTCATCCAATGAGGTGTTTGACCAGACAGGGAAGGCTTTTTTTGCGGCGGCAACTGCCAGTTCGACATCCCGCTCGTCCGAATCGGGAATATAAGAATAGACCTCGCCAATAGCCGGATTGAAATTGTCTATATAACTATTGGATACGGGAGGGTTAAGGGTTCCATTGATATAATTCCTGAAATATTGGTCGGTATGAATGGTTATCATGTGAACGATGATTGGCTGATGAATAAAACAATCAAAATCGGGTTACAAGGTATCGGTTCTGCCCCCGTCAACAGGAAGGTTGATTCCATTGATATAGGCGGCTGCCGGAGATGCCAGAAACGCAATAGCGGCAGCTATTTCTCCGGCCTGACCAAAACGGCGGGCAGGTATGGTGCTGAACATTTCGGTTTCAATAGCTTCGGGAGTGGTTTGGCTGTTGGCGGCCCGCGTGTTGATGATGCTTTGCAATCGTTGCGTGGCGGTATATCCCGGCAACACATTATTGACCGTTATTCCAAACTGTCCTACTTCGTTTGCCCAGGTTTTTGACCATCCTGCAACTGCCCATCGGGTGGTGTTCGAAACACCCAAACCCGGAATAGGGGCTTTGACCGAAGTGGATATGACGTTAATGATACGTCCGTATCCGGCAGCCTTCATGCCCGGCAAAACTGTTTGAGACAACAATTGATTGCAAATCAGGTGGTGATGATAGGCTTGCAAAAACGCATCCGCCGTGGCATTGGTAATAGGTCCGCCGGGAGGGCCTCCGGTATTGTTGACCAAAATATGAAATGCTTTGTTGGTGGTTTTAAGTTCGCTTTCAACAATTTGCCTTACTACTTCGGGCAGACCGAAATCGGCACAAAGGTAGTGATGTTGTTGCCCTTTCGATACATCTAAAACCGGCAATACTTCCTTTAAACGCTGTTCGTTACGGGCCAACAAAGTAACGTTTGCCCCCAACAAGGCAAGCTCTTCGGCAGCCGCTTTCCCTATGCCCTGACTGCTGCCGCATACCAACGCATTTTTACCGGATAAATCTAAATTCATGTTTTTATGATTCCTGAAATTTGAAAGGTAACTGCTACAAAGGTAATAACTATTCACCTGCATTTTGGCACCGGCCGTTTTTTCAGAAATAATCCGATGATTGCTTTTTTCCAATATACATCGTTAAACCATAACGTCCTGAAATATTCTAATACAACGGCTGTTTAAAACCAGACTGATTAGCAGGGGCTTTCCGAATCGGTTTAAGCGGGTTGTGTTTGAATGAAGGTAAAAAGAAACCAATGAAAACAAATTTGCGTAACTTTGTAATATGGATGTACAACCGGTACTAAGCAGCCCCCCTAACGAAAAAGTCTATTTTGTTTCCGACTTTCATCTGGGAGCACCCGACAGCAGTCAGAGTTTGGTTAGAGAGAAAAAATTTGTCCGGTTTTTAAACAACATTCAATACGATGCCACTCGTTTATACATCCTCGGCGATTTGTTCGACTTTTGGTTTGAATATAAGAAAGTAGTTCCTAAGGGATATGTACGTGTGTTAGGCAAACTTGCCGAATTGGCGGATGGAGGGTTGCCGATTTACTTTTTTACCGGAAATCACGACTTGTGGATGTTTGGATATTTTGAACAAGAATTAGGCATACCTGTTTACCATCGTCCGGTATGTGTTGAAATCGAAGGGAAAATGTTTATGATAGGGCATGGAGACGGATTAGGTCCCAACGATAAAGGATATAAAATTTTGAAAAAATATTTTTTTACCAACCGTTTTTGTCAAAAACTGCTTAGCATCCTGCATCCTGATTTGGGAATCGGACTGGCCAACTATTTTTCTAAAAAAAGCCGTTTGGCCACCGGCACCACCGACGAACACTTTTTGGGCGAAGAAAACGAATGGCTCATCACTTATGCCAAACGAAAACTACAAACACAGGCAATTGATATCTTTGTGTTCGGGCACAGACATCTCCCACTTAAAATACCAATTCAAAACAGTTTATACATCAATTCAGGAGACTGGATAAAATACAATTCTTATGCAATTTATCAACAACAACAAATTGAAATTTACTACTTTAACCCTGATTAGCCTGCTGTCAGTCTGCCTGATTGCTTTCGTTTCCTTTATGCCATTGCCAAAGGGAAACTACAAACTTGTGAACTCTGTTCCGGTGAATGCCAACTTTCTGACCTCCGATTTTCTGAAGAGTGCATACGTCATCAACAACAAAAATCAGGTTGTTAAATATGATTCTACCGGCAACGTGCTGAACACTTTTAACGAAGAGCGTTATGGAAAACTGACTTCCATTGATGCGACAAGCCCCTTTAATGTGGTCATGTTTTACAAAGATTTTTCAACCCTGATTACCACCGATATGCGCTTAAACACCAAGCGGTTGTATAAACTTTCGACTTTGGGGCTGACCAATGTGGCTGCAGTATGTCTGGCCAACGATAACTATATTTGGGTGTATGACATGAACGACGGCAAGCTTAAAAAAATTGACCACAATTATCAGATTATAGTCCAAAGTCTGAGCATGCCTCAATTGTTGGGTGAAACCATCGAACCCAATTTTTTGGTCGAAAGCAACGGGCTGTTGTATTTGAATGTGCCCGGAATGGGAATTATGATGTTCGACATTTTCGGCACTTTTTACACTGCCATTTCAAATTCGGACCTCGGCACAGACCAACTCACCGGATTTCAGGTAGTAGATCACAAAGTCGTCTATTTTAGAGATGAATACCTGTTTATTTATGACATCGCCACTCGTCAACAGGAAGCCATTGCAGTTCCGGGAAGTGATAATGCCAAGGCTATCCGGGTCGAAAAAGGCCGGCTTTATATGCTGAATAACGACAACACCCTTAATTTTTATATGCAGACAAATTAACAAGGTTTTTTGGTTTGCGCTATCTTTTGCTTTAAGGAAAGATACATTCGCTAATCAGTACTTCGTATTAGGGAGGTAAAACACCAAAAGAACTCCTGTTCTTAGTGTTTTATCTCCCTTTGTCGCTTTAATAAAAGTACTATCAAAATAGGCGTTTCCCCCTCTAATGTATCAATAATTTACCCGACCCGATAAAGTCGGTATCCGAAAATGCTTTAAAGATATACAAACCCGGCGGCAGGTTGCCTTTTTCGATGGCAACGTTTTTTTGCCCTGCATCGGCTGTTACCTGATGTAGCAGTTTGCCGCTCAAATTATAAAAGTAGAGTGTAACCGGTCGGTCTGAATAAACATCGGGCATTTGTAAGGTAGCGCTCCGATCTGTCGGGTTGGGGTAAAACTGCAACTGATTCGCGTTAGGAGCAACCGGTTCGGCGATGCCTGTTAATGGAGGGAGCGGATCGCCATAAGCAAACTGAAAACCCGCTACCATCATTTCATCGAGCGAGGTTAAGCCAAACCCTATAGGGTCAGGTCCGGCATAATTGTTATAGACCGCCCGCTGAATAATGCCCAATCGGGGATCTACTTGAATCAACGTGTCGAACATTCGCTGTGGGGCTTCTACTCCCCAACTATAATAGCCTTGGTTAAAAGTATAATCGAAGTTGTAAAAGCCTTCGTAAATCTGCTCGCCCGCGCTACCATCGGGGTTGCGCAAAAACAGATCGTAGTCTTTGCCGTAGCGGTGGGTATGTGAATACAATATCCAAATCAACCAATAATTGGTTTCCGCCTCATCCTGGCATAATGCTTCAATGGTGTGGTCGGTATTGTCCCAAGGAACAGACATGTCAAAATTAGGGAAAAAGCGGCTATACATCACCTTGGGAGCAGTACCTACCGGCTGGGTGTAAAAGTTCACATAGGCATCTACTCCCAGAACAAAGTAGCTGGAGTTTACCACATGATAATTAAAATCTAAAATGGTGCTCTGTTCCCAACGATAAGCCGTTCCTTGCGGCAGATTGATTTCGTTCACCTGCGGTGCTACGCCCACTGCAATATCTGCACTTCCGTGAGAGGAAAAACTGGTATCGCGCACGCCCTCAGGAAAGAACTGCGCCTGTCCGGGGTAATATTTGTAAATCACAAAATGATGGTTTTGAGGAACCGTTGACACCCCTATTTTATGAATTTCAACTGCCGAAGAAAATTGGGGGTCGTATTTAATAAAGTTTTCGGCTTCGGTAAATGGAGGGATAAAATAACGACCTATATAAATCTGAAAACCCTCGCCTGCCGGTGGTGGGGCAAGCGGTTCGGGTACTCCCAAAAGGCCATCGCCATTGTAAAAATCGTGGATAAGCTGCAAGTCGGCAACATAGCCTGTTTGTGGCGCGCCCATTAATATCCATTGGCGGACTAATTCTTTTTCTTCATTGTTTAATGCCGGGTTTGGAAACGGAGGCATCGTGCCGCCTTCGCCCGCTGTGGGATTGTTTTGAGGGTCTAAACCTTGGTTTAGTTTGCGCATTAAAAAACTTCTGCCCGGATAACCGGGAGAAACTCGCTTATGCCCTTTTCCCAATGCAACGGGATTGACCGGATTGGCATAGACCAGATTATTATAAACCACTTCGGGGCTGGCAGTAAGATTGAGCAATCCATCGGGAGATGTTCCTCCATGACAACCTCCGCACCGGGTCGCCAACAAATTGTAAACTGTCAGGTAGGTATCTTCGGGCGTTTGTGCTTTTACAGGCAGCACAGTTGCAACTAATGTGAAACAAGAAAGAAAAACAAGTATAACTTTGTCCATCAGAAATACCTTTAGAGTGGTTTTGATAATGTTTCGACAAAAGTAGCTAATTTAGTTATTGCTAACAATACCTATATTTTTTTTACTCAAATTTTGCCATTAACCTTATGCTCAAAAAATTACTTTGCTGTTTGACGGTCTTTACCTACACACTATCTTATGCACAAAACATCCCCAATCCGAGTTTTGAAAATTGGATTCAATACGGGGGATACAAAGACCCTGAGGGATGGTTTACAATCAACGCTTTAACCATCTTAGGCGGCAGTGCTACCGCCTTGCAAGCAACAGGTGCCGATGCCCATTCCGGCTCTTCGGCCATACGCCTGCGCTCTATTGCCATCTTTGGCCAAGTCGCTCCGGGTATTGCCGCTACCGGAACTATCAACCCCACCACTCAATCGGTTGAGGGCGGGTTTGCCTTCGATCAACGTCCTGTGTTTTTGAGTGGTTGGTATCAATACGCTCCTGCCGGAATGGATACGGCCTCTATCGGAATTAGCCTGACCCGTTGGAATGTGCAAACACAAACAACCGAAGTCGTAGGAGAAGGAGGCATTTCAGAAGCATCAACCGTAAATGAATACACCCGTTTTTGGATACCCATCATCTACTTTAGCAGCGAAATACCCGATACCGCTTCCATTGTTCTGTTGAGCAGTGCAGGAGAGAACGGGGTGGCAAACAGCACCTTACTCATAGACGACCTATCGTTTGAAAACGATTTTCCGGTAAGCAGTTCATCAACAGCCAACCCATCTACACAAGTCGCTTTATACCCAATGCCCGCCGGTAATTCCTGTTTTCTCGACAATCCCACGGGGCAATTTACCAAACTCGAAATTTACAACCTGACCGGACAACGGACAGCAACCATAGCTTTGACCGAAGGCACCAACAACATAGATATTTCAACCCTAAAGGATGGGATTTATACCTACAGGGTTAGCCATCAAAACGGAACACTTGCTACTACCGGTAAATTGTCAATACTGCGTTGATGGTTTTCTACGGTTAAAACCGGCAGCTATTCATGCCTTTTATCCGGCGGCAATTTATGGTTTACATTCATTCACCAACACCTGAACCTGCACCTTATGTCCCTGCACAAAATACAACTCCCACACCCCACTGCCCACAGGCACCGGATTGAGATTTAAAGAAGTTTGCACCATTTGCGGGTGGGAAACGGCTATGCCAATAGGATAGGCAATGCTATCGCAGGGGGCTACACCACAGGTAATGCCCAGGCTGTCCACTTTCAGCACCCAGCTTTTGGAAGGCGAACTATAATTGAAACCTACCAACAAATAGACGACATCGGGAGTGGGTTCTATATCCCGTATATAATCCTTGCCCGAAAAGCCGCTGATGATGGGGGCGGGTGGAGGATAGTCCCGTCAGATGCAAGGATGGTAAATACAACCTCCCAAATACTAAGTTGGCTATTACTGCTTTTAATTGGGTTAGTAATGTTTCCGATTAGCCGGCAACATACCATTAGTGAGTAATTCAAAAGAAAACGGCTATCGAGAAATATTCCCGATAGCCGCAGTTGATAATACCTGAACTAAATATACTAAGCAGAAAAAAACTACTTGCTTAGTTGTTTACAATAATTTGTGCGCCCAGTGCCTGTGCATCGGTACCGGCTAAGAAACCTTTGGCAAATACAGTGTAAATTTTACCCGCTTCAAGCGTAATGGCAGGCAAAGTAAGAGCGACCGTTTGCGTACCGGCAACCCGTACTTCTAAATTATAGGAGCCGGCATCTAACGGAGAAAAAGTAGAAGATTCTTTAAACGCTACGTTAGAAAAAACAACCGCTCCACCGCCGGCTACTGCTATATCTACCGCAGGAGCATCGGGGCTTAGGTGAATAAAACGAACATGTGCTTTGCCCTGAGCCGGCACCGTTAGGTCATCGCTAAATAAGATAGGCTCAATGTTGGCAACAGCGTTGCCTGCAAAAGCAGAATAACTTTTTCCGGCTTCCAAATTGGGCGTGTTAAAGTTGAGTGCAGTAACCACAGGGTTTGAACCGGCTACATTTACCTTTACATTACGTACCCCGGGCATAACGTCTAAGTAAGCGCTGTTGTTAGGAAAGGTGAGGGGAGTGCTGTTTACTTTAGTGTCATCAACCAATACATCTACTCCGGGAGCATCGGGCGAGGCATGAATAACCATTACCCTTGCTTTGGGGTCTTCATTGTCATCGTCATCGTCATCGCAGCCGGTAGTAAACAAAGTGCTGGCTACGCTGAAAACTAAAGCAAAAATCCAAAAAAACTTGTTCATTTGTTAGTCTGTTTTGAAAGGTGATTGATTTAAGAATAGACTAACAACATGTTCGCTCAACTTTTGTTTAATCTTTTTGAAAAAAAATTCCACAAAAAGGAAAAATTCCAAACTCTTATATTAATCACCATTTAAAGCAAACGGCTGCATTGTTTACATATTTGGTTGTAATCTTGTCGCCAAACCAAATTCATTCAGTGCATGATTATTAAGGTAGATCGTTTATCAAAACTATACGGCTCCACAGTTTGCCGTAAATAACATTTCGTTTGAAGTAAAAAGTGGATAATTTTTACGTTTTCCAGGTCCAAACGGGGCAGGCAAAACCACTCCCATAAAAATTATTACCTGTTTTATAGCTCCCAATAAGGGCGATGTACACATACATGGGTGAGTACTCTTTTTTTTACCGATGCCGAAACACTCAAAAAACGCATTGGCTACCCGCCCGAAAACATCTCACTTTATTTGGTTATACCGGTAAGAGAGTACCTTGCTTTTTCGGCAGCCATACAAGGCATGGCTCAGGCGCAGGTTAAACCGTGCATTAAACAAATGGTACGGCTTTGCGGTTTAGACAAAGAAAAGCACCAAAACATTGGCGAATAATCAAAAGGATACTGCCAAAGATTGGGGCCGCCGGGCTAATCCACCACCAACTTCCCATCCACCTCGTACCGCTCATACCCGCCCGGAAATGCCAACCGCCATACATACATGCCCGAAGGCAACCCCGATAAATCGAGTGTCTGCGTAAAAGGTGA
This sequence comes from Sphingobacteriales bacterium, assembly GCA_016700115.1. Lineage (NCBI taxonomy): Bacteria > Pseudomonadati > Bacteroidota > Sphingobacteriia > Sphingobacteriales > Sphingobacteriales bacterium. The sequence continues at coordinate 1,190,843 of CP064999.1, forward strand.
GCCACCCGCCGGCAACACCTGATACCGCACCTTTTGCCCCTGCAAGTCGTACAACTCCAATACCCCAAAGGGCAACTGCGGGGGGAGGGAATAGGTGATTGTTGTACTGCCTTTGGCGGGGTTGGGATATACCTGTGTCGGCGATATGGGTTCGGTTAAAGAAACCGGATTGATACCTATGGGATATTCTATGCCGTAACAGGGGGCGGGACTACAGCCATGACCAAGACTATCTGTTTTTAGTACCCAACTGCTTGCGGGAGAAGCATAGTTGAAGCCTGCCAAAACATATCCGCCATCGGGCGTAGGCTCTATATCCCTGATATAATCCTTATTAGCCGCTAACCCGCTGCTGATGGGAGTTTCCCAAAGTATATCGCCCTCCTCAGAGATGGCTGTAATGGCAATTTCCCATTTAGGGGGCGGATTATAGCCTATGGTAAGAACTCTAACGATATCTGTTTCGGGAGAGTAGTTATATGTCTGTGGACTATAAGAATTATTCTTGAAGTACGTTTTGGCTTGTCCGATGATTGCTCCGTTTGAAACACTAAGTTTGGCTACATACAACCCCTTTTTATCGGGAATTTCGCTTTTAATTAATCCCAGCAACATTAAATTTCCATCGGATAACTGAAAAACATAGCACCCGCCGTCGTCTTCGTTGGTGCCATAGTTTTTTTGCCATTGCAGCGTGCCGGTGCTGTCTGTTTTGACCACATACATGTCGTAGCCGGTGCTGTTGCTGTACCGGTAGCCCGATAAAACAAAACCCCCGTCCTGTGTCTGTTCAGCATGAATAATGGTGGCCCAAGTGCCGTAAACGGCACTCCATATCTTATTAAAACCGGCATCCAATTTCATCATAAAATACTTGCTTCCTGTACCCGTTACCTGATTTGACGACCATCCGGCAATCAAATATCCATTATCTTGCGTTGCGATGATTTGTGCGTTACCATCCAAATCATCGGGACTGCTATAAACATGGTTTTGAAGTATCGTTCCTGTATCGTCAAATTGAATTAAAGCAAAATCTTTATTGACGGCACTCTCTCCTTTCGTAAAAACCACAATGTTTTGATTTTCACCCGTTCTAATCATAGAGTTGCCAAATATAATTGAGCTGGTTTGCACCGCCCCGTCCAATATTTTCACCCATTCCGTTTCCCCAAACAGATTGATTTTGCGCAAATAAGTGGCTGAATATCCGCCGGATCCGTTAAAATCTCCAACGACTAAATAGCCGTTTTCTACAGGCTTGACAGATACAGACCCCATGCTTATACTGTCTGCCTGATAGACCTGGTTAAAATAAACTAATTGGGCTAGTATATATTGGTAACAACAAGCGATGAGTATGATTGAGGCAATTATATTTTTCATTGTATTTTGCTTTTGTGGGGTTAAGAAAACATAAAAGCCTTGTTTGCCCAAACAGTACAAAGTTCAGGTAAACAAGGCTTTATTTAAATCTTAGTGTATGACCGCTAATTTTTGGGTATAAACTTTTCCGCTTGTTGTTTTAACGTATAGCAAGTAAAAACCGTTAGGGTAGTTTGTTGTTTGGAGCGTAAATTGAGCTTGGTTTACTGTCAATTGGTCTATTAGTCTGCCGCTCATGTCTGAAACATATAGTTTTGTGCCATTAAGCATTTCCGGTATCGTCAGGAATAACTGTACTTCATTTTTGGCGGGGTTGGGATATAAATGTATGCCGGAAACCGGAAAAGTTGCATTTAATCTAAGTTGCGGCGGCACCATAGGCGTTTTGTCAAAAGGCTCTGCATAATGTTTTGCTATTAGGCTTTGTGCCAGCACACTCTGAGAACAGCCCGTATTGTTTGCCATGTTCCGGAGCAGGATTTCTTGTTTTTCCTTTGTTTTGCCCGTGCCGGCAGGAGGTTGAATGCCGCTTAACATCTCCAGATACAGGGTTACAAAATCAATGTTTTCGGTGTCGTCGTCCGATATCTGCTGCAGGTATATCCATGCGCTGTTCGGTTTCATTTCGCTTTCGTAGGTGGCGGTCAGCTGTTTGGCAGGATGTGGCATCATTAACGCAAGAGCGGGTAATATCGTCCGAACCATGATTTACGGAATTTTGAAGATGAACTCGGTTTATCTGTTTTTCCAACCGAAAGATAGGTAATATTTTTCAATTAAATATCTTCCTTGCAAACCCTGTCAGTGTTGCCAACGCCGACAGGGTTGAAAACAAGGCAGTTTCTATCGGTTAAAGCCAGCCACTTTTCACTTTTCACTTTTCACTCAGTTCGGGAGCAATTGTGTGTTACTACAAACCTTCAAAAGAGCAGTAAGGCAATGGGTGGGGTAACAAAATATTTTGTTGGTGAAAATTTTGTTAGCGTAAGTTACCTCTAAAAATCACAAAGGTTATACACACGTAACCACCAAATAATTAGACCAAATAAAAAGTACATTAGATAGTTTGGATATTTAATATCGAATATTTAACTTTGTCTGCGTTTTTGAATGTGCCATTTATCAGGTTGTAAATCTAAGTTTGCTCCTGTAAAAAATTGCCATTTTTATTTTGGTGTTGAGTGTTGACAAACCTGCGGATTAGGCGGTAACAAACACTATGGATGCGTTTATACAGATGTTTTAGCATATTTAAAAAAGGAATGAACATGACAAATTTTTTATTTTCGGTTTTGTTGAGTGTCGTGATCTCAACAGCCGCTTTCAGTCAAACTCTTCATATTTATGGAGGAGCCGACCACGATGTTTATTTAGGATGTTTGAACTGTAGTAAATACGATCAGAATTCTATATGGAATACATACGGAACTTATGGCTCAAAGTATAATTCAAACTCTATATGGAATGCCTATGGAACATACGGATCAAAATACAACACTTACTGTCCGTGGAACGCTTATTCTAATGATCCGCCGGTTGTTGTTGACAAGGACGGTGGATTCTATGGTTATTTCACTACAAATAAATACAAGTCAAAAAGGGCTGAATTTGACCTTGTCGAAGTTTTATATGAATATCATGAATTTATCAGAGAGGATGTTTCAAAATGGTATGACAAAATTTTTGATTAAAGAAAACCTCACTACAACATTTTAAAAGCATTATGTCGGCGAAAGTGATGAATTTAAACTTATGAACTTTGATCAACTAAACCGGTAAAATGGAAAGTAAATGCTTCGTAATTCTGCACTTCGCTTTTATTTCACCGTTTGGGTGCATGTGTTAAGACCGGACAAAAACGGATAAAAATGTTGCGTGCAAATAGCAAATTGGGTTATACCCCACCCACAACCCAACCCTTCAGCAAAACTAAAAGCGTCATTTTTTGCCAAAGAACCGACAAGAATGGTAAATTTACAAATTGACTGTATTTGAGCGGGTCGAAATTAAAACAGACTTAAATAATGTACGAGCAGACCTTTAAAAACATTGACGACATCCTTCACAAAGACGCAGGCTGCGGCAGTGAATTGGACTATGTGGAGCAAACCTCTTGGATTTTGTTCCTTAAATATTTGGACGATTTAGAGAAAGACCGCGCCACCGCAGCAGAATTGACAGGCAAGACATATACGCCTATCATTGATCAGGAATTTCAATGGACAGTTTGGGCAACTCCAAAAGGTAAAGACGGCAAATTTGACCACCACCAAGCCCTGACAGGTGACGACCTCACCGACTTTGTAAACGGCAAACTCTTTAACTACCTCAAAAAGTTTAAGCAAAGCGCCGAAAGTGCCGACACCATTGAATACAAGATTGGCGAAATTTTCAGCGAACTGAAAAACCGCATACAAAGCGGCTACAACTTACGGGAAGTCATCAACCTTATTGACCAGTTGCGTTTTCGCACCCACGCAGAAAAGCACGAAATGAGTCACTTGTATGAAGACAAAATCAAAAATATGGGCAACGCAGGGCGAAACGGTGGCGAATACTACACGCCTCGTCCGCTCATTACGACCATTGTAAAAGTGGTTGCCCCAAATATTGGCGACAAAATTTATGACGGTGCCTGTGGTTCTGCGGGCTTCTTATGCGAAGCATTCAACTACCTAAAAAACTCCAAACATCTCGCTGCCAACGGCAGCGTCCCCCACGTCCTACCTGTCCCCCACACAAACACAGGACTAAGCACCAAAGAAACCGAGATACTGCAAAAACGCACCTTCTACGGCAAAGAGAAAAAATCATTGGCCTATATCATCGGCATAATGAATATGATTTTGCACGGGATAGAGGCTCCCAATATTATACACACCAACACGCTTGCCGAAAACCTTGCCGACATACAGGAAAAAGACCGCTATGATGTGGTGCTTGCCAATCCGCCTTTTGGTGGAAAGGAACGTGCCGAAGTGCAACAAAACTTCCCGATTAAAACAGGCGAAACCGCTTCGCTCTTTTTGCAGCACTTCATTAAAATACTGAAAGCTGGCGGCAAGGCAGGTGTGGTTATTAAAAACACATTTCTGAGCAATACAGACAATGCCACCGTTGCCATACGCAAAACCTTGTTGGAAAACTGCAACCTGCATACCGTGTTGGATTTGCCGGGTGGCACCTTTACCGGTGCAGGGGTAAAAACCGTTGTCCTGTTTTTTGAAAAAGGCAAACCCACACAAAAGGTTTGGTTTTACCAGTTGAACCTCGACCGCAATCTGGGCAAGACCAACCCACTCAACGAAGCAGACCTTGCCGAGTTCGTAGAACTCCAGAAAACAAAAGCCGACAGCCCCAACTCCTGGTCAGTTGATGTCAGTCATTGGCTAACAAACTCGTCCCCCAAGTCCCAAGACACAACCACCACCTACGACCTCAGCGTAAAGAACCCAAACAAAAAAGAAGAAACCGCACTACGCCAACCGCAAGCCATATTGGAAGAAATGAAAGCATTGGATGAAGAAAGTGCCGAAATCCTTAACTCAATTTTGGAACTGATATGAAGAAAGGTGATACACTGAGCCTGCCGAAGGGTTGGGAAATAAGGAAGTTGGGGGAAGTAGCTGAATACTTTAATGGATTAACATACTCGCCAAAAGATGTCAGCGATAATGGAACAATTGTATTGCGTTCCTCTAACATACAAAATGATGAATTAGATTTTTCAGATATAGTTAGAGTAAATGTTGATATAAAAGAAAAATTGTTTTTAAAAGAAGGTGACATTTTGATGTGTAGTCGAAATGGAAGTCAACGGCTTGTTGGTAAAACTGCTCCAATTTTGAATTTACCAAAGCCGATGACTTTTGGCACTTTTATGATGATAATTAGAAGTGAGTTTTCACCTTACTTATTATGGTTTTTCAAAACTGACGAATTTAAAAAACAGATTAGCGGTGGCGAAAATACAATGATTAATCAGGTAACAAGATATATGCTTGATGAAATCAAAATCCCCCTTCCCCCCAGGGAAAACGCATCAGGAAATCTTTAATGTGCTTTCGAGATATGCATCACTAAACAGGCATTTTCTGAATTTTCGTTTTGTGTTGGCTTTTGGGTCATCGTGATTTTTAATGATGTTGAGAGCTATTTTTTGTAGAACAGAAAAATTGGCACCGGTATTTCCGGCACGTTTTTTACTCTTATCCTCTCCCATAACGGCATCTAAAACCCAATGCAGTTTGTTTTCTATCCCCCAATGTTCTCGTGTTATCCTGCATGCCCGCTCGGAATCATCTCTATACTTGCTATGTAATAACGCTTTTCCGAAGTGCTTTTGCCGGTTGCTTTTACTTTTCTGAAGCTGCATATCATGATTAAACACATCAACCCTTCCCATTTATCCAATACCGCCTTGTGCGGCTCAATTAGGGATTGGTCAATTTTTGATAAATTGACCACTTTGCAGGTTCGCTGCTCCAAACGACCATGACTGTCTTCTTCTTTCCCTGCATAAGTTTCGGTATTACTGTCTTGTGAAAGAAGTTGCTCTGCTGCTGCAAGCAATTTTGGTTGATTCTTTTTACTCCCATCACATAGTCGGCTTGTGCTTCAATAATCTCCTTGGCTACATCAGTGTAGCAATAGCCCGCATCTAAAGTTAAAATGCAATTGCTTAAATCCAACACTTCCAATATCTCCGTTATTGCGTTCTTCTCTCCTGCCTTACCCGATACCTCGATACTCGCCAAACAGGCTTTAACGGCATCACAATAGACATTTACCATCACGACAGCATGACGACCGCCCTCCGTATTCTTGGTTTGCTGCTCCTTTATCGTTGCACTTCCCGACAACCTTTTACCGTCTATATTCACTATCGAGCCATTTGTCAGATGAATAGAATATTGACATATACCGGATAACACTTTTTCTAATTGCTTGGTATTCAAGATGCTCAACAAACGATTGATCGTGTCGTGACTGGGAATACCTTTCTTGTATGGTAAGTGTTTGCGGAGCCAATCCAACTTAAGCTGACCAAAGTCGGATATCTCTTCAAAAGAACTGCAACCGCAAAGTAAAGAACAAAATACCAAAAAAGCACCTAAAAAAGTAGTCGTAAAATGAAAATTGTCCGAAAAATTATCCGGTTTTCATGTTCCTTAACTCAACCCGGGAGATAAATACACTATGCCTGATTGGCGTTTTATCATAGCTGTTGATGCATTTGAAAACTCGAAAATCCAAAATCGTCTTGATTGGCTGTAAAACAAAGTTTTAAGTCCAAAATACTTAAATTACAACTATTTAACAATAAATTTTTCCAGATGCGTTTTCCCTGCCCCTCGCCCCTCCGAGGAGGGGAATAAGACCTGCCGGTTTGGGATGAATTGACTATCTCTGTTCGAAGGGGGGAGTAAAACCTGCCGGTTTTGAGTGATTTGATAGTCTCTGGCGAGAAGTGGAATTGTTCCAAACACTGATGAATGTAATTCGCTACCTCAGAGAGGAGTTGCATGCAAACTCCGACGATAGAAATTCCCCTCCTCGGAGGGTTAGGGGTGGGTGAAAATCGATTCGCTTGAAAATGTTGCTGTCCGGCTATTTCCCCATTTTGTTCCGGCTTAGCTTTTACAGACAGATAATTTCTCCCCCAAGTTTTACTATATATATCCCTCACAATCGTATCTTTACCATCCTAAATATACAACAACCTCTGTTTACAGGGTTTTATCAACCAAATTTCATGTCGGTATGGCAAACATCATAGACAAAAACTTTGACCACTACATCACCTTAATAGACGATATTTTCAGCGACCTGCACGGGCTTACGGTGGAGTTGAACAACAAAAAAATGTCGGAAACGGTGAGTAATATCCGTGGACGGCTGCATGAGCCATTTTTGTTTGTGATTGTCGGAGAAGTAAAGGTTGGGAAAAGCAGTTTTGTCAATGCCTTGCTGCAAACCGAAAAAGATGTTTGTCGGGTTGCCCCTGACCCCTGTACCGATGTCATCCAACAAATTGTTTACGGAGAAGAGGAACAAACCATCCACATCAACGAGCATCTCACAAAATTGATACTTCCCATTGATATTTTGCAAAAAATAGCCATTGTTGATACTCCCGGCACCAATACCATCATCAGTCATCATAACGAAATTACCGAAAAGTTTATTCCGGTCAGCGATTTGATTGTATTTGTGTTTGAAGCCAAAAACCCTTACCGTCAGTCGGCATGGCAATTTTTGGATTTTATCAGCAATGAATGGCGCAAAAAAGTCATTTTCGTACTCCAACAATCCGATTTAATAGAGCCTGCCGATTTGGAAGTCAACAAAAATGGAGTTATTCAATATGCCAATAAATACGGAATTACCAACCCTCAAGTATTTTGTGTGTCTGCCAAATTAGAACAAAACGGGCTTCCGGGCAGCGGGTTTGATGAAATCCGAAATTATATTTACGATTCAATCACCGGAAAAAACAACCTCCGTTTAAAACTGCAAAGTTTGTTGAACACGTCTAAAAACGTAATGAGCAGTATTGAAGAAGGAATAGACACTACCAAACAACAATTAGATGCTGATACCGAATTCAGGGTAAAGGTAAATTCACTGTTAGACAGTGCTGAAACAAAAACAGACAATCAAATTCAAAACATGATTGACCTGCTCATCAAAGAATACGACAAAGTTACGGGAGACATACAGCGTCAGTTTGAAGAAGGACTCGGGCTGTTTACCCTGCTGCGCAAATCTTTCCTGTCCATATTCAATGAAAAAGAAGGGCTGAAGGCATGGATTAAAGAATTGGTACAACAGTTAGAATATGCCCTGAAACCTGCGCTCGAAAGGAGAATGCGCGAAGGAGTGCTGAATATTGCAGACAGTGTGAGGCAGATGGCCGAAATTATTGATGCCGAAATACGAAAGAATAAAGCAAGCATAAAAAGCAACAACGAAGTCTTCACTGATATTGCAAACAAGCGGCAGGACAAGTTAGAAAAACTGCATAGCGGAATCGAAGCATTAGTTACAGAAACCGAAGAATATGTGAGCAACGATATGTTTCAAAAAAGCTCAGCCCTCGTTCCGGGCTTGGCAACCGGCGGAAGTATTGCGGTCATTGGGGTTATTCTGATGACCGTTACTCACGGTGCTGTGTTTGACATAACCGGCGGCATACTTTCGGCGGTCGGCATATTAGGTGCAGGGGTAGTAACCCTTACACAACGCGGTAAAATTATTTCAGAATTTGCCGCCGAAATAGATAAAGGCCGCAACAAACTCAAAGAGCAGGTTGCCGAGAAACTCGATACCTATATCAAAGAAATCAGAACCAAAATTGACAACAATTTTCTCGAATTTGATTCTTTTATCAGCGGACAGCAACAAAAGTTTACCCACTTGCAAAACCAATACAACAGCATCAATCAAAAGTTTTTCAATGCCCGGAAGGAATTAGAACTTTAAGTTTACCTTCTTAGCAGGAAGTTTATCTGTTGTTATGTCGCAAATTCAAAACTATTATCTCGGCTGCCCGATATGGGCAAATAAAGATTGGGTCGGCTCATTGTTCACTGCCAAAGCCAAACCCAAAGACTATTTGCGTCAATACGCACAAGTTTTCAACTCCGTTGAAGGCAGTAATACTTTTTATGCCCTTCCCAACAAAGAGCAGGTATTGCGCTGGTATTCTGATACGCCTTCCGGGTTCAGGTTCAGTTTTAAGTTCCCGCAAACCATCACACACATTCATAAACTTCATCGCACACAGGAAGAGGTTACCCGGTTTTTCAAAACCATGGAACCCCTTCAATCCCTTATCGGCACTTATTTTATACAGTTGCCCCCGTCTTTTAACAGAAAAGGACTGCCGGCACTAAAAACATTCATTCAACAACTGCCCAAAGAATTTACCTACGCTGCAGAAGTTCGACATCCCGATTTTTTTATGAACGATGAAACCGAGCTTCATTTTAACCGGCTTTTAGAAGACAACAACATCAACCGGGCCATATTTGATACCTCCTCTTTGCACAATATCGAGGCCAAAGACGACATCACCAAAGAAGCACAACGGAAAAAACCCAAAATGCCCGAAAGGTTTGTCGCCACTGCCGGTCATCCTTTTCTGCGTTTTTGCGGACATTCACTTCCACCTGAAAATCAAGAAAGGCTCACGTTAATTGCCGGTATTGTGGCCAATTGGATTTCTGAAGGAAAACAACCCTATCTGTTTATTCATACCCCCGGTGATGAACTTGCTCCGCAAACATGCCGGCTTTTTCATCAGTTGCTTTCCAAACAGATAGTCTCTTTTCCAGTCGGCAATATTCCCCCGTTTCCGGGAGAATATGCCAAAGACCATTTAGAACAAATGAGTCTGTTTTAAACCAAAATCACTCAGTTATGAGTTATCCGGTAAAAACCTTGAAATCTAAATAAACTTTTCACTTTTAGTTTTTCACTTTTAGTTTTTCACTTTTAACTTTTCACTTTCCATGTCTTCTTTACTCTCCCTCATTGGAAACACCCCGCTTGTCGCCCTGAACAACCTTAACCCAAACAAAAGGGTAAAATTGGTTGGAAAACTGGAAGGTCACAACCCGGGTGGAAGCGTGAAAGACCGGCCCGCCTACAGCATGATCAAAGGCGCACTTGACCGCGGGGAATTAAAGCCGGGCATGAAACTGATTGAAGCAACAAGCGGAAATACCGGAATCGCACTGGCTATGATTGCCAATCTTTGCGGCGTAAACATAGAACTGGTCATGCCCGAAAATTCTACTCAAGAGCGGATACTTACCATGAAAGCTTTTGGCGCAGCAGTTACCCTGACTTCGGCGCAGGGTTCGATGGAAGCAGCTATTGATTATGCGCACAATCAGGTTGCAAGCGGGGGATATCTCATGCTCAATCAGTTTGCCAATCCCGACAACTATCTTGCCCATTACCGCCATACCGGGCCGGAAATCTGGAACGACACAAGCGGCAATATTACCCACTTTGTTTCTTCGATGGGAACAACCGGTACGATTATGGGGGTTTCGCGGTTTTTGAAAGAAAAAAATCCGGACATTCAGATAGTCGGCGCACAGCCCACCGACGGGTCAAGAATTCCCGGCATTCGCCGTTGGCCAATTGAATACCTGCCTAAAATTTTTGAACCTCATCGTGTTGATCATATCATTGATGTGTCGGAAGAAGAAGCTGTAAAAACCACCCGCCGGTTGGCTAAAGAAGAAGGCATATTCTGCGGCATGAGCAGCGGAGGAGCAGTAGCGGTTGCCTTAAAACTCATAGAGCAACTTGAAGAAGGAACAGTGGTTTGTATTATTTGCGACCGGGGTGACCGCTACCTTTCGGGCACCCTTTTCGGATAATTTTTTTGTGGTTATACCTTTATTCTTTAATCGTTAAAAGTTCAGTTTTCAGTAATGCAAGTCGAAATGAGCCGGATAGATTCAGATTTTCATTTTCAGGCCAAAGGCTCTTCGGGGGTTTTGGTTAATATTGACGCTTCGTCTAACATTGGCGGACACGAAGCCGGTGCTCGTCCGATGGAACTTATCCTGATGGGTTTAGCCGGATGCAGCGCCATTGATGTGATCCAGATTTTGAGAAAACAAAAACTCGAAATGGAAGATATTGACATCAAGGTTAAGGCAGAAAGAGTACCAGACGAAATTCCGTCAGTGTTTAAAAAAATTCATGTTCACTTTGTGATAAAAGGGGAGTTGCCGCTCAATAAGGTGAGCCGCGCCATCGCTCTTTCGATAGACAAATATTGTTCTGTAACTGCCATGTTGCGACATTCTGTCGAAATTACCCATTCTTTTGAAGTAATCCCATAAACAAACAAAAACCCGATGCGCTACCATACTTTTTTGAAACATCTGCATCATCAGTACCAAACGAGGTTTGCTTTTTTTCCATCAAAAATCAAATCGGAACAGTTTATTGAAGACATGTTTCACCTGTTGTTTCCGAGCAGGGAAGATGCAAACATCTCGTTCATACAACTCGAAGCGAGGCAAAAACAGTTGGAAGCCAATTTGTTTGACCTTTTAAAAGACCTCGACACATTGACTGAAAACGAAGTGGAGGAAACGGTTCATCGTTTTTTTTCCGGCTTACCTTCAATTTATGAATTCTTATTGAAAGATGCACAGGCCATCTTGTTGTTTGACCCCGCTGCCAACTCTATTGAAGAAGTTATTGTGGCCTATCCGGGTTTTTATGCAATTGCTGTTTACCGCATTGCCCACCACCTGTTACAACAAAAAATAAAATGGCTACCCCGAATATTTACAGAACTCGCCCACCGCAAAACAGGGATTGACATTCACCCTGCCGCTTCAATCGGTGAATCTTTTTTTATAGACCACGGTACCGGAGTGGTCATTGGCGAAACAACCATTATCGGTAACCATGTGAAGATTTATCAAGGGGTTACCCTCGGTGCATTGTCGGTAAGCAAAGACAAGGCCAACACAAAACGGCATCCGACTATCGAAGACCATGTGATTATTTATGCCGGCTCGACCGTTTTGGGCGGTGAAACTTTAGTAGGACACCATTCGGTGATCGGAGGTAATGTTTGGCTGACAAAAAGCGTTCCTCCTTATTCTTTCGTTCATAATACCATACAGGTAGAGCTGAAAGCCATCTCTCCCTTTCAGTAAAAAGATATTGCTACTTTAGCAACACCAAAAGAATATCTTGGGGCAATCGTTAATCCATGACAAACCATCACCATCATCATCATCACGACCACCACTCCGGTAAAAATTTGAGAACGGCTTTTTTTCTCAATGCTTTTTTTACTGTTTTTGAATTAATCGGCGGAATTTATACCAACAGCATTGCCATTATTTCAGATGCTATTCACGATCTCGGCGATAGTCTTTCATTGGGTACGGCTTGGTATTTAGAAGTCAAATCCAAACAAGCTGCTGACCGGTCTTTTTCTTTTGGGTATAAACGATTTTCTTTGCTTGGGGCTTTAATCAACAGTATTGTGCTGATAGTAGGTGCTGTGTTTGTCATCCATTCAGCCATTGGAAGAATAATCGAACCTGAAATTTCGGATGCAAAAGGAATGTTTGTATTTGCCATTGTCGGTGTTTTGGTTAATGGGTATGCAGCATGGAAAACAAGTACGGGTAAAACCCTGAATGAACGGGTTATCACCTGGCATTTGATGGAAGATGTGCTGGGATGGGCGGCAATTTTGGTGGTGTCGGTGGTTCTGTATTTTACCGATAATCTATATCTCGACCCGGTGTTGTCTCTGCTCATCACCTTGTTTATTTTATGGAATGTGATGAAACGGTTAAAGGAAACGCTGTTTCTGTTTTTACAGGGGCATCCGAAAGATGTCAGCCGGGAAGAAGTCGAAAAGGAAATTCTCAGTATCAAACATGTTCAGTCTGTGCATCATACACATATTTGGTCGCTCGACGGTGAACATCATGTCTTTACCACCCACGTAAAATTAGGGATTATCGAGAGTTTCAAAGACTTGCTTGCAGTCAAAAATCAATTGAAAACAATTATGCGGAAATATCCATTCGAGCATTATACCATCGAAACGGAAATTGATGAGGAAGTCTGCGGGTTGGATTCCGGTAATAAGGAAAATGATTGAACCGCTGTTTGGCAGTTATCATAATTGCACAAGAATTCCGGTTGACAGCAAAGTCGGGTTAGCTTTTTAGCTAAAAATTGATTTAGCGCAAAATTCATTTAGCAATTCGCACAACAAAACTTAATCAGTATGGCAACTAAAAAAGAAATAGCACAGCATTTTTTATCTCTATGTGCAAAGGGAGATTCTCGCAAGGCATTCGGGCTTTATGTCAGTCAGGATTTTAAGCATCACAATGTTTACTTTAAAGGTGATGCCGAAACTTTGATGGTGGCAATGGAAGAATCGGCAAACACAAATCCCGATAAAATATTTACCATGTTAAGGGCTTTGGAAGACGGGGATCTGGTTGCTGTTCATTCTCATATAGTGCAGCAACCCGGCGAATTGGGTTATGCGGTCATGCACATTTTGCGGTTTGACGAAAACAACAAAATAGTCGAAGCGTGGGATTTTGGGCAGGAAGTTCCGGCTGATTGTGTTAACGAAAACGGTATGTTTTGACCCAACCATCCATACAGATACTGAAAACGGGAGGTTGTTGGGTGGTTATTTTGCCAACAGTTTTTTCATTTCAAGCAAGGTATAATAAGGAATATCGGTAGCGGTGGAGTTTGCCAACCAATCGGGAAGGGAGCCTCCCGGATCGGATTCTAACTGGTAAATAATTTCTACCATTCCGTTGGGCTTAGGGCTTGCCTGCCACAACCCGCTAAATCTCGGAACCCGAACTTTGTCCGATTTTTCCGGAATAAAATCTTTTACGCCGGTTAGTTTAAAAGATACAGTACCATCTGCCTTTTTTTCGGCAATTACCTTGCTGATTAAATCTCGATCGCTTACCGGCCAAGGAGCATCGGTAACGGTATAAACATAGTATTCCGTTTCAGAAACTTGTTTTAATAACTTGCTTTCCGAACATTTATACATCCATTTGGTGTAGCCGTCAAACTTGCGGAGTAACTCAACGACATCGTCCACTGAGGCTTTTACTTGAACGACTCCTTTAGAATCTTTAAGGTTGCCAAGCGACGAGGGGCGGGTAAATACTTTGATGGCATCTTTTTCTTTGGCAAGTTGCCAACTCGATTTGTTTGTAGCGCCAATACCCAACAAGAGAAAGACGATTAAAAGAGACAGGGAAATGACAGGGGTTATTTTAGCCATGATGATGATTCCGATTTGTTTTCTGATGAGACTACTGACTGTGATGAGTAAAGAAAGATTAAGTTAGAAGTGCAAATTTAAGCACGATTTATCCATAATACTAACCTTGTTGTTTGCTTTAGTCAAAATAGGCTTTTAATGGGCAGTTTTCTCAAAGGATGTTTTGCCTTTTAAATTTATTGTTTCAAAGGGTGGTTAACCGGCTTCGGGCAAATCAAAGGGCAATCCGGGAATCAACTCGGCTAAACTAAAATGATAGTTGACAACTACTCCTTTATGTTCGCCATCAACAATATCGCCGAGGCCTGATTTTCGTCTGAACCTTCTTTTGTTCAGATACTTGTCATATATAACTTGCAAGACATCAATTTCCTGATAAAACAAACGGAAATTGCTTTTTCCCAACACGCAAGGCCTGTTCAATAAAGCCCAAACAATGTAAAGCGGAAGATTGGTGGTGTTTTTCACTTCAAAATAACGCAACAAATCGCTCAGGTTGAGGGCAACAGTTTCAGAGGCATATAAATCACCGTTTGGCAAAGAACTTCTGACCGACATAAAAGTGCGTTGCTGCACTTTAACCTCTATAAAACCGGTAACTGCCCCGGTATCCGGATTGTTAGGATGATACAATTCCAAATCGGGATAACCCGAGGTTGTGCTTTTTTGAGCAAAGTAACGGTTATGCCGGTTGATATGTCTAATCAGTGCTTGTTCGTATTTTTCCGATAACCTGCTGTCGTTTTCAAACAGATATTGCTCTTTGCTTTTTCCGTCACAACGGGTAGGGCAGGTTTCACAATTGTAATGATACTTGCCCAATTTTTCATACAACTGATTATCCATAACCTACCATTTTTTCGACAGTGCAAGTGCTACTTGCTCAACATTTCGGGTGTTGAGGGTAAAGGTTTTGTGCAATCCCCCTTTACGGGCAGCATACACCCCATATTTCACATGCCCTAACCCTTGGGTGTTGTGTGCATCGGGATTTACCGAAAGTAATACCCCTTTTTCGAGACAATACGGAATCCATCGCCAGTCTATATCCAAACGATAAGGGTTGGCATTGATTTCTATGACGACTTTATTGGCAGCACAGGCATCAATAATTTTATGGTGATTGACCGGATACCCTGCTCTTGTCAGCAATAAGCGTCCGGTCATGTGTCCTAAAATAACGGTATGCGGGTTTTCGATTGCTTTTAATAGCCTTCGGTTGGCTTTTTCTTCGTCCATGTTCAGGTTTGAATGAACAGAAGCTATGACAAAATCGAAAGAGTTAAGCACATCATCGTTATAATCGAGGCTGCCATCGCTCAAAATATCAGCCTCAATTCCTTTAAAAATTTTAAACGGGGCAAGCGTTAAGTTTAGTTGGTCAATCTCCTCGTGTTGTCTGATGATGTCTTGTTCCGAAAGTCCGTTGGCATAAAAGGCTGCTTTTGAATGGTCGGTAATGCCCAAATAACGGTAGCCCAAATCTTTACAGGCTTGTGCCATCACTTCCAACGAATCTCGTCCGTCAGAGTAGGTACTATGGGCGTGAATAATGCCGGTAATGTCTTCAATACTCAACAATTCCGGAATTCGGCCATTTTTGGCCTTTTCTACTTCACCTAATCCCTCTCTCAGTTCAGTTTCTATATATTGCAATCCAAGGCTTTGATACACGCCAAATTCGGTGGTTGCCTTTTTGTTGGGAGGACCAATAGCGACAAGTTGTTCCCAATGGGTGTGCGTAGCCGTAGTTTTCAATAACTGGTATGAAGCGCTCTCTTTCGAATTCATCCGGTACAGAATGAGTGGAATCCCCGCAGCAGTTTGTAGATGAGCCGCGTTTTCATCTTCCGAAATCAAGGTTAACCCGAGTGTTTGACACCAATCTTCGAGTCGGTTCCAATTACCTTCTATCAGCAGTTCCACCTGATCAATCACCTCGCAACGCCTGCGAAACTGACCGGTCAGCATGACTTGTCCAACTTCGGGCAGTTTGGCAAAGGATTCGCAAATTTGCATGGCTTCTGTCTCAATATCCCCATAACGGTACCGTTTTGCATTGGCTAAATAATATTCAATGCTTTTCCTGATGGTTTCCTGTACTTTTTCACCAAAGCCCTTTAACCGGAGCAGCCTGTTTTCTTCACAGGCATAGAGCAATTCTCCTACGGTATCAACCTCAAGTTCTTTCCAAATAGATTTTACTTTCTTGGGGCCAAGACCTTTGATGCGCAACATCTCGACAACGCCCGCCGGGGTAGTCTGCAACAGTTTGTCCATCAAATCGAAACTTCCGGTATGAAGCAGGCTTATAATTTTGGAGGCTATTGCTTTGCCGATTCCGGGGATGTCTTCTAACTCGGCTTCGGACATGCTGTTTAATGTAGCCGGTTGCTGTTCAATGGTTCGGGCGGCGTTTTCATAAGACCTGATTTTAAACGGGTTGTCCCCGTGAAGCTCCATCAGTCCGGCAAGCAACTTAAATTTAGCGGCAATATCTTTGTTTCGCATAGATGAAATAGTTGGTTTTGGGTTGAACAAAAGATATAATACTCAATGTCTTAACCGGAATTTAGTATCCAAACTATGGAAGAATGGGCTATATTTCCCGTTTGAGTAGTGCAAGATAAGCGTTTTGCCCCAATTAACAGTCCTCCGTTTTATTCAAACAGTACAACTTTTCTTATATGCTTTCTGTTTGAGAAGTAATCAACCAAATTTAACCAAATGAGAAAAGTGTTTGTCTCTATTGTATTATTTTTCATTGTATTTATTCCTTTGATTGCTCAGGTCAGCACCGTTTCATCAGACACGGATTGGGAAAAACAACAAGCATTTCTGTCCGGTTCCTACGAAGCTGAAATCATTATTCGGATAGGAGATGTGGACAATCTTGGTTTTGGATGGCCGGAAGGGTTTGACCCTTTTTGCGGACGCATGACCGAAGCACATAGCTATCCCTGGGAAATAAACCCAAATGACTTACCGGGATTTGACCGTATATTATTGTCTTCAAAGTTTAACCCATCTAAAGAACAGACTTGCGGCACCGACGGCTATACTATTTCGTATGATTCCAACACCTCAAAACCGGTTGTATTTAATCTGCCCACAGATATAGCCAAAGGAACGGTCGTTAAAAACGCATGGGTTCAGTTGTTTATTGACGATTTTCAGTCGCCCTCTTTTTGTTCCCGCTTTCAGGTAACCATAAACGGCAACCGCTTTAATGAAGCTGAAAAAATCATCAACGCCATTGATCAGACCGGACCTGTCGGAAAGTTAATCAGCATACCTGTTCCTGAAGATTTTTACGCTTTAATAACAGAGGGCAAATCACTGAGGTTTTTAATTGACGAAATCAACGGAGCAGGCGATGGCTTTGCTCTTGATTTTATTCGGTTGTTGGTCAATCGAAAGTATGAAAATACCTGTAAAGGAAACGTTCGTGGTGTTGTATTGGACCAGGAATCCGGCAACCCGGTGGCAGGCGCAAAAGTATGGAGCAGCAACTATACGGCTTCGACCACCAATTCAAACGGCAATTTTGAGTTGAAAGACATACCCGCCGGATTTGAGATACTCACTGCCTCTGCCAATGGTTACGCAGACGGTACTGGAATGGCAGATATCGGCGAAGGAGATGACAACGCAGAAGTAACTATTTATTTGCAAAAAGGAGGAACCACCATTCTGTTTGACAATCAAAAAATAGCAATCGGCGAAGCGGTAAGTTTAAAAAATATTATGTTCGATTTAGCTAAAGCCGATATTAAACCTGCGTCAAAACCTGAGTTAGACAAAGTTGTCGCACTACTTAAAGCAAACCCCACTGCCGAAATAGAACTTTCGGGCCATACCTCTTCTGAAGGTGAGGCTGAATATAACCGCTCTCTGTCATATCGAAGGGTAAAAGCCTGTAAAGATTACATCGTATCAAATGGAATAGATTCGGGCAGAATCGTTGCCATAGGTTATGGCCCTGACAGGCCGGTAGCCCCAAATGACACTGAAACCAACCGGGCAAAAAACAGAAGGGTAGAAATGAGGTTGATTAAATATTAAAAGACAAAGCGGGCAATATAGTACGATATAATTGCAAGGCTGTCAGTGTTATCCGCTACTTTTTAAGCAACTGCATCACACCCTGCAAGGGAATAATAGCCCAGGTAGGACGGAAATTAAGTTCATAGCCCAGTTCATAAACTGCTTTTTCGAGCAGGCAATATTCTAACAGGTATTTTACTTCGGGAAGATATCCAATGTCAAGTCGGTTTTTATGGGCTGTATGGAGGTATGTGTTCATAAAAACAGCTACCAATGCGGCATAGTATTTTTCGCCGGCAGCAAATAGTTGTTTGCGAGGGTAGGTTAAACCGCTTTGTTCATTAAAAATAGTGGCGTATATGGCATAGTGGAAAGAGCGCAACATTCCGGCCACATCTTTTAGAGGGGATTGTTTAACCTTTCGGTCGTGAATGGTATTTTCAGGTTCTCCTTCAAAGTCAAGAATACAAAAATCGTTGTCAGGCGTTACCAACACTTGACCAAGGTGATAATCGCCATGAATGCGAATGCGGCGACTTGTCAGATACAGTTCGTCAAAGCTGAGGATACGGTTTATAATATCTGTTTTAAGTCGTAAAAATTCGCGGGCATGCTCTAATGCCAAACCACTCAAACGGCTCAGACTTTGTTCGACCAAGGTGCAACGGGTATCAAATTGATAAAGCAATCTGTTTTTAAGCCAAACTGTATAATCTCCATTAAAGTCTGAAGGGGTAAACCGGACATCCTGCATATCGGACGAAAGCGCAATGTGCATTTGTGCAGTGCGAAGGGAAAGCAGTTGAATGCTTTTTAGCACATCAAAGCCTATCAGTTCAATCAGGTTTTCACTAAACCGGCTTATTTTCAGCGGGCGCAACAACTTTATCTGCTCTATTGATTCGGGGTCAATCTGCTTTTCTTCTAACCGCTTAAAGAAGCTCAAAATATGGTTGAGCATAAAGGGCCAAGCATCGCCCTTGTTTTCAATTCGTTCCTGCATCAAAGCGACCGACACATCGTAAGTTTTTTTACGTTTCCAGGTAATGCTGCCTGCAAAACGGGGGGAATATTTAAACCCTGCCCGTTCGGTAAGGAAATAGGTGATTTCTGAGTCGGGGTTCGGGTCGCGAAACAAACGGCGGTAGATTTTGAGAAAAAACCGGTTGTCATAGACAATAGAGGTATTGCTTTGGTCAACTCCCAGCAGTTTTGAAGTCGGGCGATAGTCGGAGACATCATCTAACTGCTTTAGAACAGAGCCTTTTAAAAATTTTAACGCACCGTTTCCTACATTGACTTCATCGTTGTGTAGCAGGTGGAAGAACAATTGCTGCCGGAAAGCATCAGAATACAAGGCATCTGCAAGCCATCCATTTTCGCCATTTACTATAATCGGCGTAATAAGGGACTGGGGGTCTTGTTGCGCTTCGTCTTGTTTATAAACAAACATGATAGGGAGAAAATATTGTTGCGCCAAACCGGTATCCGGTATTACTTCAATCACCAACAAATAAACCTCTTTAGCTTCAGGAAAAGGAAAAGGCAACAACTTATCTATTCCTACTTGTTTTAAAGTACTGGTTTTGGCAGCAAACCAACGGCGTTCCTGCAAATAGGCCGGAAATACAATTTCGTTGAGATGGGCAACCAAAGCCTTGTCCTCAAACAGAGTATCCCAGTTGTTATCGGTGGTTATGGGAGAAGAGATAAGCATAAAAACGGATTTATGCGGTAAAAATAGGCAACCCAATCTGTTTTTAGATAGGCAGATTAAAATTATTACCACATTAAGCCCGTATCAATAGCTAAAGACCGGCTATTATCTAAATTGGGGGGTAAATCTTAAACGATTAGCACAAAAAACCACTTTGCCCGAATAGTTTTCTGCAACTCACTAAGGGTTTCCATCAAAAAAAGGAATTATTCTTTTATAACCGGATCTGCTTTTTTGGTGCGGGAGGTGTTGGTATCTTTATCCGCATCTATCCCTTCTTCTAGTTCGTTTTGGATGGTAGATTTGGCTTGGTTAAACTCTCTGATACCACGTCCCAACCCACGCGCAAGTTCGGGAATTTTTTTGCCGCCAAACAAAAGCAAAACAATCAATAAAATCAAAATCATTTCACCTCCTCCCGGAAAAGAAAACAACAACAGCGTATTCATAACTTTATTTTTTACTTGTGTAATAGTAAAGGTACATCTTTTAAAAACAAATTGCCTAAAAATGTGCCTTTTTCTTTAGTTTGGTTTAATAACGCATCAACAGGGTTATTTTGTGCGATGCAGCAATTCAAAAACATCAATTTTCTTTCCCTGTTTTTGCAACAATTACTACTCGTTCAAAAACGGGTTGTTCAATCGCTCATAACCTATGGTAGTAGCCGGACCATGGCCTGAATAAACAACAACCTCATCTCCTAATGGTAAAAGCTGTTCTTCTATACTTTTAATCAGTGTGCGATAGCTCCCTCCGGGCAAATCGGTCCGGCCAATGCTGCCTCTAAACAAAACATCTCCACCAATAACAAATGAATCTTGCTTGCTATACAAACAGATACTTGCAGGCGAATGTCCGGGGGTAAATAAAATCTCCAATTCTGATTCTCCAAACCGCAAGGTTTCCCCGGGAACCAAATATACGGATGCCTTTGGGGACTCGTCAATTCTAAAACCCCACAACATCCCGGACTGTAAGGCAAAAGCTAAAACCGGCACTTCCCCTTCATGAATAGCTAAAGGGATATTGTATTTGTCGGCAACAAACCGGTTGCCTGCAACATGATCAACATGACAATGGGTGTTGATGAGCAAAACGGGGGTTAATTTTTTCTTTTCAATAAAGGCAACCAAACGTTTGCGCTCGGCTTCGTTATGACAACCGGGGTCAATTATCAAACATTCACCGGTTTGGTCGTAAAGGAGGTATGTGTTTTCTGAAAAAGGGTTAAACGTAAAACTCTCTACCTGAATCATGGAACAATTTGATGTTTTTGTCCTG
This sequence comes from Sphingobacteriales bacterium, assembly GCA_016700115.1. Lineage (NCBI taxonomy): Bacteria > Pseudomonadati > Bacteroidota > Sphingobacteriia > Sphingobacteriales > Sphingobacteriales bacterium. Next base: position 1,212,109 of record CP064999.1, read on the forward strand.
CAAAGATACTTTGAAAAGTTTACCTTCTAAGGGGATATTTGGTAAAACCATATTTTGGAAAGAAGGAGGTTTAACCGGACTAACTATGATTTAGTCTTTGTCAGTTGAACTAAAAAATAACCCGACGGAATAAAGATCAACCCTAAAATTACAGGTAAAAACCAAACTCCGAGGCCATCTGATTGTCCGTTTGCCTGCTGAATTATTTTAAAAGCTAAATATCCAAAAATCAGAATAATAATCAGTCTTAAATATCTGATGGTTTTGATCGCAATGGTGTATTGGTAAAGGGCGTTTTCGTTTGTTATGTTGACCGGATAATTTAAAAGGTGTGGAGATCTGCATAACAGGGTTAACCCGATACTTAGCAAAGATGCAATTACCGGCAAAACAAGTATATGATATTTTTGACCGAAACTATCAGGTTGTCCGGCAGCATTAAAATGAACAGGAATTAGGTCAGGCAATGAGGAGTAATTCAGGATAACAGCAATCCAAATTGCGGTTAAAGCCAAAAAACTGAGGGAGTTTACTATAAAATCGAATGTCGAAAGCGGAATATTTAATTTTGGTCGTTCGGTCATCTTATGTAGTTCAGGTTTTGGTTTATCATTTGAAGCGACCCCATATACATAACTAATAATGGGACAGTTTTTCCATAATAAATAATTGCCCGGCAGTTAAAAGAGTTCCATAATAGCCGTTTGTATCTCTGCTTCATCAATGGTTATTTTCTGATTTCATACCTTAGTTCCAACAATCCGCTTTTAAAGGCTTTTATCCCTTTTAGATGTAATGGATATTCTCGTTCGAAATTTTCAAAAAACGGCACGCCGTCTCCCAAAATAACCGGTAAAACATAATACCTGATTTCGTCTGCCAATCCTGACCGGATAAATTCACTAACGAGTTTTGCTCCTCCTACTACCCAAACATTCCGATAATGGGGTTTTAAGCGTTCGTTGACCAACTGTTGCAAATCACCCGCAAACAATTCCACACTCTTTCTTTCGACCGGCAGATTTCTATGGGTTACAACAATGGTCGGTACTTCTCCATAAACCCAACCATAATCTACTGATAACTCGAGCGCATGTTCGTAGGTGTTTGACCCCATCACAAAACAATCGGCGGACTTTAAAAAATCTTCCGTTGAATCGTCCTCAACCCCGTATTCGTAATGATCGGTCGTTTCAAACCACGATACGCTGTTATCTTTTTTGGCGATATAACCGTCAAGACTCGCCACCATGTGGACGGTAATGGTAAATGGTTCGGTATTCATTAATTGTTATTTTTTATGGGTTAAGATTCATTTTTAATACCATTACATAGTCAATAATAACCCACCCAACCCCTCCGAGGAGGAGAATTTAAAGACTTCAAACATTCATGCTTAGTGCAAAATTAAATCATAGTTGATATAAAAGGCCATTCCTGTTCTGAATTTCGGGCTAATCGTGCAGATAAGGGGCTTGGTTAGCAACCAGTTTTCTGATGTTTCCCAAAACATGTTTCATATAGTTTCTCCAGATGGTTTTGGTAAACAACCAATGAAAGGGATAAAAAACAAGGCTGTTTGAAAACATAGTATATTTGTATTTGACCAGCACTTTTCCGTCTTCGAGTTGAGAAGTAAACCACTCACCCTGAAATTTGGTAAAGCCCATTGACCATGTTTTGAAATCTGAAATTTCAATCTTCCAGTATTCGTTTTCTTTTCTTTCCAATACTTTATCGAACGAAGACTCACCGCCTTTGAAAGTCGGGGTTTTTGCCATAAAAACTTTGCGGCTACCTCCGGGTTTTCCCCAGGTTTCATCTTCGGTACAATGCGTAACTCGGGGAGTAACGCCGTAACCGGTATGTATTTGAGTAATATCGCAAAGCATGGGAGTTTTAAAAGCCCGCTCTAAAGTGGTGTCAAAAACTGTGGTGATTTCGGTACTTGTTTGCATTGCCCGTATAAAAAAGTTAATACCACTTCACTTTCTAAAAGAACCCACCCCTAACCTGACACCCCCCTGCTCCCCTCAATTGGGGAAAGGAGGGGAATTTAAAGACTTTTGCCAGTAATTGATGGTTCTAAATTAAAGCATAGTTGGTATAAGTAAACAAAGTGGTTTAATAAAGTTAAGCTGTAAAATTAAACAGATTAGATGTAAATAAGTTTTAAAACAAAAACTTTCCCGCCTTCAACGACAAGTTTATTTTGAGGCATCAGGTTCGTTCAGGAATTTTTCAATGATAGGGATGCAAAATTCATCAGGATTAAAATTTGGCCGCAGGGTAGTAATTTCACCAATATATTCTCCATGACCGCCGGGAAATATGGCCAACCTGCTGCCGGAAATCAGTTTTGACATGGCCACAATATGCTCTGAAGTGGCTACATCCGAATCGCCATTTATTAACAACACAGGGATTGATATTGACCTTAGTTCATGGTCGGTAAAATCTTCGAAATTTATCATCCTGTCCGCACATTTTTGATACATGTTCATCAGTTTTGAACTATCCGGATTTACTTTTAAAAAGGCATCTTTATAGAGTTGGGGCATTTGCTCAAAGGTTCCGTTTTTCATAAACTCCCAAAACTGAGGGAATGTCCCTTCCCGTTTTAACAATACAGAACATGCAATTACTTTGCGGCATAAATGGGGGTATTTGATGGCAATTTTCAAGGCAGTATTTCCACCGTTGCTAAAACCCAGAAAATCGGCCTTATCAATGCCGAGGTTGTTAAGTAGCATTGCAATATCGTCTGCATCTTGTTCAAACGAAATGCCGGTATTTCTGTCGTCCGTTCTTCCGTGTGCCTGCAACTCAACACCAATCACCTGATGATTTTTACTTAACAAAGGCAAAATTCGGCCAAAAGAGGTTTCTATAGTAGATCCGCCTCCGTGAATGAGAACCATTGGTTTCCCTTGTCCGTAAATTTCATAATACATTTGAATGTCGTTCACTTCCGAATAGTCTTTTTTAAACGGAACCATATCAGGGATTGGTTGATCTGCCATATTTTTACCGGTATTGGTTTTAAGAGAGAAACAGGCCTGTAAAACAAGATTTGTACAAACAATAACCGTAATTATCAGGAACTGCTTAATTATTTTGTTACTTCTGCACATAAAAGGATTAAAATGATCCCCACAACGAGATTGGCAAGTTGATGGATTGGCTTGACACAAAGGGGAAACTCTCATAGTTTTAAAACGGAGCCGTTATGATGGTTTTCTAAGACAACTAAAGGATAAAAAAACACCCAATCAACAAACTACTTCGAACCTGATTTGTAAAAAACTGAAATCAATAAAGCAATACCTACAACCACATCCACAATATTCCAAAGCTCACGCCCAAGCGCTATTTTAAAAAAGGGCTGAAACAACAGTGCCAAAGCGACGTAAATTATCATTTCGGCCGGTCTTTTATTTTCGTTTGCCCGAAATGCAAGCACGACAAATCCAATCATGCCGGCCAACCGCACTAACTGATAATATCCATAAGGCATATCTGCCAAACAGAGAAAAAAAAGTGCCGCCAACGAAATTTTGATTTTATTTTCCATGAACAGCAAAATTAAAATAATTGAACAAGATGGGCAATTGCCCACAAAAAAAAGCCGTTGCAATTCGCAACGGCTTGAAACACATGAACAAAAACAAAACTACTTGCCTATCTGACCATAATCGTAGCAGGATCACTCCATTCGCTATATCCTTTGCTGTTAACGCTTCTCACCTGTACCCAGATGTTTTTGGAAGGGGTAAGACCACTGATTAACATATTGGTAGAAGTACTTGCTGATAGTTGAACCCAACGGGCATCGGGACCAAAATCATCTTCTGTGTAGCGAAGTTCATACACAACGGCAAACTCAACTTTGTTTACTTTAGCAATAACACTACCGCTAAGTGGTCCATCGGAAAGTCTGAGGTTTTGTGGAATTTCGGGCAGCGGGCGGGGATTTAACGGGCCGCCATAAATATCAAAACCGGAGCTGAGCATGATTGCTTCATTGTTAGCAGAATTGTCTTCTACATAACTTGCGAGCAAACGCAATCCTTCAATCAACGAAGCCCTTTCCTGATTTTTAATGGCAGTCAATGTTTTACCTCCACCGGCAGCATTGGCATAAGCCGTTTCAAAATTGTTCAACAAGGTAGTAATGGCCGCCAAAGTGGGACTTGGCGTAGCAAAATTTGGATTTCCCGTCAAAGCTGCCAACAATGCCTGAACGAAGGTAATGAGCAGCGAATCGGCGTAATACACAAAGGCAACAGAAATTCTTAAAAGGTTCATAGAAAAATAATTTAGGGGGTTAAAAAAGTGAAAAAATAAAAAAATGGATTTTTTGGTCGGCCGAACCTAAAAACTAATCATTTTGTCTGTTTGCTACTTAAAACGACAATAAGAGCCAAAAAGTTGCATAAGGTTTAAAATTTTGCAAAAAAACTTTGAAATAATTTAGCGTAATGCTAAAATATTTGATTAACGATTTTTTTGGTGCTTTTGTACGTATGTGAGGAAGCCGGAAACTCCGGTCAATAGCTGATGTGCTACGAAAGACTCCGTATTGAGCAAAATGATCTACTATCATTCATGAAACGGGTGATACCAAGAGAATGGAACATTCATTCAACAAGCTCAATACATCTGTCCTGATGGCAGTTTTAACTAACAACCTTAAAATTACCAGAAGTATATGCACAAACTCCCAATATCCTCACCCAAACATTACAAACACCGGTCAAAATACCGGCATACCATGCTAATAAAACTTGTTTTTTTGACTGTTTATGCCAATCCTAAGCTGTGAATAAACGACCCTTTCACAGCTATTTCTATTACAAGCTGCTTTTACAAAATCGGAAAGACCACAAAAAACCAAAAGCCATTCATTGAAGACTTTTTTGGTGCTGAATTGGTACTTGGCGGTTTTAAAGCAGTTTTGCAACAATTACCCTCGTTAGTTGCTGCCAAAATTAGCGTAGTAAGTAAACGGGAAATTAAACATTATAATCCACTCATTACCAAACATGGTAAATTTCCCTGGATCCCGATAAATACAATTCATGATAACCTTGCATTTTCTCTTTCATCTTCTTCATTTCTTCGGTATCTTCCCTATACATTTTAAATCGCCCTTCATAGGCGGTAAGGCTATCATATTTTGTTTGTAATATGACACGATTAAACTCTCCGGTTACGTCGGTCATAACATTTAAGAATTCCGGTATTTCACCCATCACTTCTTTGAAGAGATTAGCAAGCTTCGAAGCATTTCCTGGTTTGCAGATAAAAGTTTCTTGAACAATAATCATGTCGGTAATTTTTAATGGTTAAAAATAGATATTTACCGGTTGAAGCAAACGTTACTCATTCTCGTGTTGCACAACTCAAAGATAATCCAAAGCATCTATATGCACAAGCCGGTAAAATTTTTTTTAAAAATCAGGAGGAGCAAATAAAAATTTGCATCTTTTAAACAGCAAAACACAGGAAACTGCAAGCAACATCAATAGCTGACAGCCCACCAATCAGCAAAGGCTTTTTATGAAAGGGCTTATTAAAATTTGGTCATTGCGGTTTTTTGAGTGGTTGTGCTACAGTTTCCGCAGTTGGTAGTTCATCCTTTTGTTTTGTATGGAAGTTTATGGTTCATTTTTAATTTGTCTGAAATAATCTTCAATAGTTTTTAAGCCGGGATACATAGTCCTTAGCTGTTTGATGTCCGCCTTAAATACAGGGTTACGATACCAAATAAACATTTTTTTTACTTCCGGCATCATAATCATCATTATAAATTTCCAAAAAGCAGATCTTTTCGGTTCGGCATTAAATACTTTCTTGTATGCCGCATAAAGTTGAGAATATGTTACCTCATCACCGGCAATATCTATCGTCTTGTTTAAATATTGTTCCGGGTACAAGAATGCATTTGCGGCAAACCAACCAATGTCCTCTGTTGAAATCATTTGAAGAGTTGTTTTGTCGCCAAGCGTTGATGGTAGAATTTCCCAATGAAAAGCCGCTCCCTGATCGCTTGGATTCAAGTTGTCCATGAAGTAAACAGCACGGAGAAAAGTGTATGGAAGTCCTGATGACGCGATATACTTCTCACACTCGTATTTTGTCATGAAGTGAGCAAGGTTAGGGTTGTCATCACACCGCGCAATTGAAGCAAACACATAATGCTGCACGCCGTGTTTTTTAGCAAGGTCTGTCAGGTTTTTGTTTTGTAAAATCTCCTTTTTTCCGGTCCCAAACTCCCAAAAATTTGTTACGGCAAAAATTCCGTAAACACCTTTTACTGCCTGTTCAAGAGAGTTCATATCGTTGAGGTTGCCTTTAATCACCTCAACTCCCTGTTTGCGCAATGCTTCAGCACGGGGACTGTCAGGTTTTCTTGTGAGTGCCCTCACTTTAACCCCCGAAGTCAGCAGGTGTCTGACAGCAGCTCCACCTTGTTTACCTGTGGCTCCTGTTACGAGTATAATTTTGTCTTGTAATGTTGACATTTTATTTGTTTTTTAAATTTATTGTCAGTTAATTTTTTTCTGCCGGTTTAAAGTTTGCTCGGGGCCATCATAGGTTGCCTGCAACGTAATTCCAACTATGATTTAATTTTGAACCACACATGATTGGTTAATGTCTTTAAATTGGGGTGGGTTATTTTTGACAATGTAATGGTATATCCTTATTACCTTAGTAAAATATGTAACAAGTAAACTCACAAACCTTATTACCTAATTTAAATGAAAGTATAAAAAAGGAATGTATGCACTTCGGACTATAAGGTAATAAGGTTTTTTTGGTTGTGTATTTAGTTGGTTACTAAGGTAATAAGGTGGTGATAAAAACAAACTACTCGGCTTGTCACCTAAAAGAGTGCAGCCTTTTTCCATTATTCTGAACAGGCTAAGTCAACTATTTAAGTCATCCACAGACATTTAATACCAATTATGATTTGATTTTGCACCACACATGATTAGTTAAAGTCTTTAAATTGGGTGGATTATTTTTGACAATGTAATGGTATAATTCCATCTATCAAACTTCTGGAATGCCATAGAAAGGCTCAAATTAAAGCCAAATATAAGCGATTTAGGCAACGTTTATATCAATTGTGCTTTGAAAGGGGAGAAAATTGCATGCTCCAATTGGGGGAAAATACAGTCTTAAATATGTTGACTTTTCGGAAAAACAAACAAGCGCGCCCTTCGAGGGGCTTTATATCACTTACCTACATTTTGCAAGTGTATTTCCGGCATCGGGTAAAAAGGGTTAGGAGCAAGAGAATTTCAGTGTGTTTTGAGTAGTTGTGCGGTAAATACCCTTGTTGTCGGTAGTTTTTCTATTCCAGGTATATTTCTCCGATTAAATATAACTTCCCTTGTCCGCTAATTTCAACCCGGTCGTTTAAATAGGTGCATTGTAAATATCCTTTGCGCTCTGATAGTTGCATTGCTGTCAGTTCGGTTTTACCAAGCTGTTTTGCCCAATATGGGGTTAATGTAGTATGTGCCGAACCTGTTACCGGGTCTTCGTTAATTCCCGTTTGCGGAGCAAAAAATCTCGATACGAAATCAACTGTATCGCCTTTTGCTGTGATGATAACCCCACGCACATTTAATTTCGAAATTAAGTCAAATACGGGAGTAACTTTTCTTATCTCCTCTTCATTGTCAAACACAAGCAAATAGTCTGTTTTACCTTTAAAAGCCAATTGAGGTTTAAGGTCAAAACATCGGGTTATCTCGTCAGATACTTCTATTTGTTCAATGTTGTCCGTGGGAAAATTCAGTATCAGCAATTTGTCTTGTTTAGTTACGGTTAATGCTCCGCTTCTTGAAGAATAAAAGTGAATGATATTTTCCTTGTGATGTTCGTGATTGAACAAAACATAAGCGGCTGCCAAAGTTGCATGTCCGCAAAGGTCCACTTCAACGGTCGGTGTAAACCATCGTATCTGATATTGTTTGTCGTCTTGTTTTACATAAAAGACAGTTTCGGCAAGATTGTTTTCCATTGCTATTTTTTGTAAAATCTCATCACTCAACCAATGGTCAAGCGGACAAACGGCTGCGGAATTTCCTGAGAAAACCTTGTCGGTAAATGCGTCTATCTGATATATTTTTTGCTTCATTTTGATGGTTTAACAGGTCTTGTGAATTTTTGGGGTAGCACGGTCATTTCAAATAAGCCACCAACAATGTCGGCCTTTGAAAATACCGGTTACAAAAATACAATAGTATTTTGAGCGATGCCATACCTGTTAAGAATACCTCGTTGGCAGATGCAAATATTCTGTTTGGAGAACAGCATCAATGCCGAAAACCTGATGTGTGGGTTATTGAATTTCAGGATTTGTTTGCCTTGTCATTATGCTACATTCTGCTTGTAGAGATGCTCCTGAAACTCTATAAACAGTTTTTTGATGTTACTAAGATCTCCTAATGCTATTCTGGCATCTTCCAATGATTGATACTTGTTTGTCAGCAAAATTGGAAGTTTTTCCTGATCGAGTTCGTCCACACCGGTTTCAATGTATTTACTCAACACGAACATGATAAACTCTTTCTGTTTGTCGTTAAGCAAAGCAAATATTGTCGCTTCGGCTGCTTTGGCTCGTGCTTCTCTTGTCATGGCGATATAGTCGCCATTGAAAACATATTCTAACACATCATACAAGTCGCTTTTTTCCATATCTACCAATTTTTGTAAAGTCAGTAAATCGTCTTTTGGAAAACCTGCTTCTTCTAATTTTTCTAATAATGTCTTTCGAGTAACCGGATTGCTCCATAGTTTCCGCAATTCTTCCTCGTCCTTGAAAAGTTTGGGTAACTCACCAAATAAGTCGTTCAAAAATTCTTCTGCAGAAATAGGTTTACCGTCTGCACTCCAAAACGAAGTGGATACCATGTGCTTTATTTCTCTTTCTTTACCATGAGCCAGTTTAACTTTAATTTTTCTTTTTGGCTCATAAGGTTCTGTGGGTTCTTTGGTTTCAAGGGGGATTTGTGGGACAGGCGGGACGGTGTTTTCGCCAGATTGTTCTTCTGCAATGGGCTCACCGTCCCATTCAGGGTCGTTAAAATGTTTATAAGCGTCAACAAAGTCGTAAATGGTAAAAAAATCTTTGCCGTCAAACAATCTTGTGCCGCGACCAACGATTTGTTTAAACTCAATCATTGAATTAACCGGACGAAGCAAAACGATATTGCGAATGTTTCTTGCATCAACTCCCGTGGAAAGTTTTTGCGAAGTGGTCAGAATGGTCGGGATTGTTTTTTCATTGTCCTGAAATTCCCGTAACAATCTTTCGCCTTCTTCACCGTCATTGGCAGTAACCCGAACACAATAAAAAGGGTCTTTGCTTTTGGCATTTTGGTTTACCAAATCCCGTATCAATGCTGCATGTGCTTGATTGGCACAAAAAATAATTGCCTTTTCTTTTTGGTTGGCTTCATCTAAAAAGATGTTTACCCGCTTGGCTTCCCGTTCTACAATTTCAATGGTGCGGTTAAAGTCTTTTTCTTCATAGAGTTTGCCTTCTTCAATTTCTCCTTCCACAATCGTGTCGTCCGAAGTGTAGCGGTAATCGTCCAACGTAGTTTTGATGCGTTTTACTTTAAAAGGTGTTAGGAAACCGTCATTGATGCCTTCTTTCAGCGAATAGATGTAAACAGGCTCGCCAAAATATTTGTAGGTATCCACATTGTCTTTTCGCTTGGGTGTGGCGGTTAAACCCAATTGCACTGCCGGACTGAAATATTCTAAAATGCCCCGCCAATTGCTTTCGTCATTGGCTCCGCCACGGTGGCACTCGTCAATGATGATAAAATCAAAATAGTCGGCCGGGTATAATTGATAATTGACAGTTGATAATGGATAATTCGGAGTAAGTTTGGCTGCAATGTTTGCAGGTGTGTTTTCATTGTACATTGTCAATTCTCCATTATCCATTAGAGAAGTCATAAATGTTTGAAAAATGGTAAAGAAAATGCTGCCGTTGGTGGGCACTTTTCCGCTTTTCTTTATCTCATTGGGTTTTATCCGCACCAACGCATCTTCGGGAAATGCCGAAAATGAATTGTAGGCTTGGTCGGCTAAAATGTTTCGGTCGGCTAAAAATAAAATCCGTGGTCTTCTATTTAATGGATAATTGATAGTTGATAATGGAGAATTATTTTCAGAAACATTTTCATTGTCCAATGTCAATTTTCCATTGTTCATTACCGAAAGGTTCCAACGGGTTTGAAACAGTTTCCACGCAATTTGAAAAGCAATGGCTGTTTTTCCTGTTCCTGTGGCAAGGGTCAGTAAAATTCTGTTCTTGTTTTGTGCAATGGCTTCAACGGTGCGTTGCACTGCTATTTCCTGATAGTATCTTAACTGCCAACTTCCGCTTTTGTCTTCAAATGGAACATTGGCAAATTTTTCTCTCCATTCATTTTCAATTGCCAATTGCCCATTTTCAATTGGAAATGTTTTTTTCCAAAGTTCATCCGGGCTAAGAAAATCGGTTACCAAACCTTCTTCACCTGTTTTCATACAGATTTGGTAAATGGCCTTTCCGTTGGTGCTGTAAGTGGTTTCAACTTTTAGTTTGTTTGCATACTTTTTAGCTTGCATCACCCCTTCTCCAACTTCTAATTCATCGCCCTTGGCTTCGATTGCCGCCAACTTAATGCCTTTGTAAACCAACACATAATCGGCAATTTCCCGTTTACCTCTTCCCCCGCCTGTTTGAATTTTACCTGCCGTAATGTTGTATTCACGAAGGACTTTAGACCCTTCCACAACGCCCCAACCGGCTGCCCTTAGTTTAGGATCTATGAGTTCTGCTCTGGTTTCTGCTTCATTCATTTTTTGCTGTTGTTCTGTTTGTGGGACTTGTGGGACTTCGTGGGATGCTGTCACCCGAGTCCCACCAAAGGTTGTTACTTCTTTTTCTTTCTCTCTTCTATTCTTGCCTTGGTCATTCGTTCTCTTAAACCACCTTCTTTGATAAAAGCAGCTTCCAATTGCTTTATCTGCTGTTTCAGCAGATAGGTGCAAATTTTAATCAAAGTAATCATCGTATTGGCACATATCTCCGGGCTTTCGTGCTCAATAGCTTTTTTAAAGGTTTCATAAGTAGCACAGTCTGTGCTTTTGTTAAGCTCGCGCAGGCGGGCTACTAACTTGTGTTCTTTGTCCCAAAGGGGCAGCTTCTGTGTTCTTAAAAAATCTTCATAATCTATTTGCAGTTCTTCTAAACTGGCGCGGGCTACATTGGTCAGTTTTATTTCTGTTTCTTTTGAGGTGGCGCTTGCTATGCTGGCCTCTGCAATGTTTTGTTTGCCGCTGCGGGCGGCCTGTACCATTTGGTCGATGGTGCGGTCGTATTTCTTAAAAAAGCGTTTGGTAAAATAGTGGGTGCCATCAAAGATGATTTCCGCTTTCTGATAACTGAGCAGGTTGCGGTAACCACCGTGGGTGGGGATAAAGCCTTGGGTGTTTTCTTCTTCTTTCATTGGTTGCTTTTTGGGGGACTTGTGGGACAGGCGGGACGCACAAGCCACCGATACGAGTTTAGGTTTTTATCATTTCTGCTTTTTCAGTTTTCAATTCCCCCGCAAACGCCTTTTGCAAGATGGATTTTTTCAGTTCTTCCAAATCATCAATTTTCTTTTGATACACGGCTTCTAACTTTTGTGTTTCGGCTCGCAGGGCATCTAATTGGCGGACGATGGCTTGTTGTTCTTTGAGTGGAATATTCGGGAAAGAGAAATTCCTTAATGATTTCAATGAAACTGTTTTTGTGCTGTTCCTGTTGCTGTTTCATTCGCTTGAGAAATTGCTTGTGGTGATAAAATCCAATAGTAGAGCAATTTACTATCAAGGTTTTTGCTTGGTCTTATTAAGCCAATGTGTCGTTGAAAGCAAAACTGAAAATTATCGTCTATTAAAACTGGTATTCCGTAAGAACCTGTAACCGTATATAGAACATCTCCTTTAATCGGCTTTTTATTTGGTTTTAAATCATCATAGTATTTCTGCGGAACTTTGAATGTGTAGGAGAAATCAATTTTATGTGTTTGTTTATTGATATTTGAAATGGTTATGAAAGGCAACCCAAATTCAGATTTAGGTGGTGGCATATGGTCGCCATCAGAAATATCGGTTGCCATTTCTGACAGCTTTACATAATCCCAATTCCCATTCTCAAACACTCCCTGCAAATAGCTTTCAAAAAGTTCTTTGGCGTTTTTGAGGTTTTGTTCGGCATTGGCTTTTGCCTTGGCTATGGCGGCACCTGCGGCATCTAATATGGAAACTATGCGTTGTTGTTCGGGGAGAGGGGGAAGGGGCAGGGAAAACGCATCTGGAAAAATTTATTGTTAAATAGTTGTAATTTAAGTATTTTGGACTTAAAACTTTGTTTTACAGCCAATCAAGACGATTTTGGATTTTCGAGTTTTCAAATGCATCAACAGCTATGATAAAACGCCAATCAGGCATAGTGTATTTATCTCCCGGGTTGAGTTAAGGAACATGAAAACCGGATAATTTTTCGGACAATTTTCATTTTACGACTACTTTTTTATTTATCATGGAAGCAATGACAGAGAAAGTCCCGTTAACCTCCGTAATCATTACCGGTTTCAAGAAGTTTCCCGATAACCGCAAACCTTTTAAGGTTTATTATGAACTTTCGGAGGTGCTTTTTTTGGTATTTTGTTCTTTACTTTGCGGTTGCAGTTCTTTTGAAGAGATATCCGACTTTGGTCAGCTTAAGTTGGATTGGCTCCGCAAACACTTACCATACAAGAAAGGTATTCCCAGTCACGACACGATCAATCGTTTGTTGAGCATCTTGAATACCAAGCAATTAGAAAAAGTGTTATCCGGTATATGTCAATATTCTATTCATCTGACAAATGGCTCGATAGTGAATATAGACGGTAAAAGGTTGTCGGGAAGTGCAACGATAAAGGAGCAGCAAACCAAGAATACGGAGGGCGGTCGTCATGCTGTCGTGATGGTAAATGTCTATTGTGATGCCGTTAAAGCCTGTTTGGCGAGTATCGAGGTATCGGGTAAGGCAGGAGAGAAGAACGCAATAACGGAGATATTGGAAGTGTTGGATTTAAGCAATTGCATTTTAACTTTAGATGCGGGCTATTGCTACACTGATGTAGCCAAGGAGATTATTGAAGCACAAGCCGACTATGTGATGGGAGTAAAAAAGAATCAACCAAAATTGCTTGCAGCAGCAGAGCAACTTCTTTCACAAGACAGTAATACCGAAACTTATGCAGGGAAAGAAGAAGACAGTCATGGTCGTTTGGAGCAGCGAACCTGCAAAGTGGTCAATTTATCAAAAATGACCAATCCCTAATTGAGCCGCACAAGGCGGTATTGGATAAATGGGAAGGGTTGATGTGTTTAATCATGATATGCAGCTTCAGAAAAGTAAAAGCAACCGGCAAAAGCACTTCGGAAAAGCGTTATTACATAGCAAGTATAGAGATGATTCCCGAGCGGGCATGCAGGATAACACGAGAACATTGGGGGATAGAAAACAAACTGCATTGGGTTTTAGATGCCGTTATGGGAGAGGATAAGAGTAAAAAACGTGCCGGAAATACCGGTGCCAATTTTTCTGTTCTACAAAAATAGCTCTCAACATCATTAAAAATCACGATGACCTAAAAGTCAACACAAAACGAAAATTCAGAAAATGCCTGTTTAGTGATGCATATCTCGAAAGCACATTAAAGATTTCCTGATGCGTTTTCCCTGGGGGCGAGGGGTGGGTTCTTTTAAAAAAATAAAACGCCGGTTAAGTTCTATTTACAAACGTTTTTAACATCAGAGATAAACATTCCCTCACATTTCCCACATATCGCCCCAAAGCCGTTGGCCTCCGTCAATATATACGGTTTCTCCGGTAATAAAACCTGCCATAGGGCTGCTGAGAAACAGGGTGAGGTAGGCCACTTCCGAGGTTTCGCCCAACCGTTTCAGGGGGATTTTATCGGTAATACCCTTGAGCATATCGGGAGGATATTGGTCTAAACCGGAAGATTTGATGATGCCGGGGGCAATGGCATTGATGCGCACATTGTAGGGCGACCATTCCACCGCAAGCGTTTTGGTCAGGTTGTCCACTCCGGCACGGGCAGCGCCGGTATGTGCCATTCCGGGGAAACCGCGATAAATATTGGCAATAATATTGACCACCGTTCCGTGTTGTTGGTTCATAAAAAAGGAGAGGAACATCTGACGGGTGAGGTAAAATGTGCCGTTCAGATTGGTGTTAATGACGGCGTTCCAACCGTTGGTCGAAATCATTTCGGCAGCCGAAGGAAACTGCCCTCCGGCATTGTTGATCAGAATATCTAATCTCCCGTCTTTTTCCTTGATGTAGTTGGCAAACTGCTCTGCCTGTTCGGGGTTTCGGATGTCTAAGGCAAAGGCATCGCAATTGCCCAAAGGTTGCAAAGTTTTCAGGGATTCCTGCAATCGCTCTTCCTTGCGTGAAGCGATATATACTTTTGCGCCGTATTTTAAAAATTGACCGGCAATGGCCATACCGATACCACTACCGCCGCCGGTAACTACGACTATTTTATCATCAAAAATATGAGGAGCGAACAAAGCTGATAATCATTAAGGGTGAACGATGCCGGAGCAAAGTAAGGTTAAAAAACACAATTTTGCAAACCTTAATGAGCGCAGTAAACCTTGTGTAGTTTGTGGTTAAAAAACTGAGCAATCAAAATCAAAACCGCACTGATTCCGATGAGGATATGAATATGAAATAAAAGCCCGAATGTTCCGGCAAGAGCACCGGCAATAAAGAGGTGGATGGGCAACCTTCGGCGGTGGTGGCGATAGTGTTTATAGAGAGTGTATCCTACTAATGCAAAGGCAGGAGGGAGCAACATCAATTCGACCCAGGGATTTGTGAGCAGCGACACCGCAAACACCGAACCTGACAACAAAAACAAAGGAACCGCCATACAGTGAACTGCACAAAGCAGAGTCAGGAATGTACCTGCAGAGGGTAATCCTTTTTCTAATAGATACATGCGTGCTTCTTTAAACATAAAGAAATAATTGGACAACAAAAGTAGGTCTTTTGCAACAAAGTTGCAAACTTGTTCAATGATTTTTTAATAAAAAAATGTACCTTTATCAAAATTTTCCGTTTTATGCCCGATTTAGAAGCTATAAGCCTGTTGAAGCACAACAATTTGAGATTGACCGATTGCCGGAAAGAAGTCATCGAAATTTTTTTTTCCAGACATCATGCAGTCAGCCAACCTGAGTTGGAGCATCAACTCGATCGTTACGACCGCGTTACGCTGTACAGAACGCTCAGCACTTTTTTAAACAAAGGCATTATCCACAGAGTTTTGGACGATTCGGGCTTGACTAAATATGCGCTTTGTGCGGGCGAATGTAATGAACATCGTCATGAAGACGAGCATGTCCATTTTAAATGTATTAAATGCGATAATACCATCTGTATAGATGCACTCAGTGTTCCGGTCATCACCTTACCCGAAGGGTTTACGTATATAGATTCCAATTTTTTAGTGCGCGGGATATGCAAGAAATGTCAAGTTCAGCGGACCAACTAAACCGGTATTTTCACCTATAAATCTCCTTTTTGTTTTATGAAATCCCAACCCGTTGTTATTGTAGTTTTGTGCCTGTTGATGGCTATATCTGCCTGTAACCAAAAATCAGACCCCGATCAGAAAACAAATACCAAAACCAATCCGTCAACTTCTGCGGCTGCTTCCTGGGATTCGCCCCTTCCTAAGGTGCAACAAATTCTTGCAAACTGTGTAAAAGTTGAATATTTGTTGTACGATATGGGCATTTCGTTTGAAACCGAAAGCAACGAAGAGGTGATGCGGTTTTTTAGCTATATCATGGATCAACCTGCTAATGTTACCAACTGCAAACCCGGCAAATATGACGGAAGTGTGGTGTTTAAAGACAACAACGGAGATATCAAATTGGGGATGGAACTCAATATTCTGAACGGTTGCAACCGCGTGTCTGTTCCGGTCGAAGGCAAAAAGTACGAAATGCCCCTGAACGAAAACGGACTTGGATTTTTTAACCAGATTCTACGCATGAGGTCAAAGGCAGAAACAGAGTAACACTTCACCTCGCCCGATTGCTATATTTGCAAGGTTTATCCCCAATCTGCCAGAAACTTTATGAGCGCTTCCACCGATACCGGCCGGCATTGTCCTTACTGCTTTGCCGACAACAGCCGCAAGTTGTATGAAACCCTGGATATGTATGACCATACCTTTCAGGTCAATCAATGCAATAACTGTAACACCGTGTTTCTTTCGCCCAACCCTACCCCCGAACAGTTGGAACAGGCTTATTCCGAATCTTACTACGGAGAGCAGGAACAGAAATTCAATACTTTGGTGGAGCGGGTCGTTGATTTTTTCCGGAAACAGCGCGCCGGAATAATCAGCGGTTATATTCCTTCAACGGCAAAGGTTTTGGATATTGGATGTGGCAACGGCAGGTTTTTATACCATCTTTTGAAAAAGGGCAATTACGAAGCATACGGCATTGAATTGCCCGGAAAAGCGGCAGAAAGAGCCTCAAAAGTGGAAGGTTTGATTTTGAAACAGGGTAAATTAGAACCCGGTGATTTTCAGGATTCTTCTTTAGATGCGGTTACCATGTTCCACGTTATAGAGCATCTCGACCAACCCCGTCAAACCCTCCAAATCATCGGGCAAATTGTGAAGCCCGGAGGAATTGCCTATATCTCCATGCCCAATATTGATAGCTGGCAAAGCCGCCTTTTTAAAGGAAAATGGTTGCATTTAGACCCCCCGCGCCATGTTTTCTTTTTGTCCCCCCGACATTTACAACACGAAATGCAACAATTGGGCTTTCAATTGGAAAAAGAACGATATTTTAACCCCGAATACAACCCTTTTGGGATGCAGCAAAGTTTGCTCAATATGGTGTCACCTAAAAGAGAACTGTTGTTCGAACATTTAAAGGGCAACAGACAATATGTGGGTAATTTTTCGACTGCCGCACTGATGCTTCAGTCCCTGTTTTTCAAAGCTACTTTCCCGCTTTTTATACTGTCTGATGCCTTGGAATCGGCTTTCAAAAAAGGCGCAACCGTTGAAATGGTTTTCAGAAAACAAGACAGCAATTTATAATCCTGTCATCCCTTCGGGATTTATTGTATTGACAGGCTTGTAAAACCTACTGTCAAACAGTTTTCTTTTATAGCCGTTTGTAGTTAGACATTTACCAATCGCAACCCATTATTGTAATCCCGAAGGCCTGTAATAATTGTATTACCGTGCATTTCCAATGTTTATCAAACTCCGAAGGGGTGATATTTTTGTTCGTAAAATGAGTCAGGAAACAACAGGTATTTTTCATGGCATTAAAGTAATAGCCTGCCCCAATCCAAACAAAAAAACCTTGCTCATCATTACTCCCCTACCCGATATAAAACAAATGCGGTTACCTTTAGGGGTTAAACCGCTATTCGCTAAAAGAATCATCCTGCTCATGTCCCATCTGATACGGCAAAAAATTTTGGGGTTGCTTTTTTGGGGAGTACTGTCAGTTATGGCCTGTAAACAAAATGACTCCCCGGTTTCTGTTTCAGAGTTCAAAGTGCGAACCCCGACCGGGCTGCCGGTAACAGAACGAATATCGGCTATGAGTGAACAAGAAGCCATTGCCCTTGCCGAAGCTTTTGTCGCTGCACAAGGTTATACGGGCAAACAACCCGATTTGTCCAAAGTTGCCCTGCAGTTTGAAAAAAACGAATACGCCTCCGATTCTGCCGGAGTTCTCAAAGGGCGGTTTAATATGTTGAAACCAAAGGCAACAGGTGCGCGACAATACGACCAAAAAAAATGGTTGGTCGGGTTTGAATATACCGGTAATGAAGAAAACATAGCAAGGGCAGTTACCATGGATTCTATAGGGTCAAAAATATTTATGCAATCACAGGATGTCCGAATAGATTGGATTTTGGGGGAATCGGATTGAGTTGATAACTCTTGCCTCAAAAAAACAGCGACCTGTCCTCAAAAAACAGCCGCCAAAAGGCAAAAAGCACCTGCCTTACTCAGAAAAACAGCCGCCCAAGCACCATCAACCCTTGCAAAAATTCGGTTGACAACGGGTTATTGCAGGGGTGCATTAAGCCATTGCAGGGGGACTCTAAGTCAATGCAGGGGTGAATTAAGCTAATGCAAGGGTGCAATGAGTTATTGCAGGGGTGAATTAAGTTAAAACAGGGGTGCAATGAGTCCATGCAGAGGTGCATTAAGTCATTGCAAAGGCGATTTAAGTCATTGCAGGGGTGCATTAACTCAATGCAGAGGTACATAAAGCCATTGCAGGGGTGCATTAACCCAATGCAGGGGGATTCTAACTTTATGTAAAGTGGCTTTGAAGCATTGCGGAGGGTGTTTGCGGGCTTATTTGGTCTGAAATTGCAATTTATCAAAGTAATACCCGTTATTGCGAGCCAAATTGGAGGATTCTTTTTTTACCTCTGCCCTTCGCCTGCCCTAATAAAAACTGCAACAGCCTATTTGCCGAAAAACCCGTTCAACTTTTTTGCCTGTCTGAATGTCCTATTTCAGGCAATTGTTCTTAACTTTGCCCGACTTAATTGTTGTTTTGTAAAATTCAAAATTTTTTAAGCCATGTTGATCTACCTGTTAACACTTGCCATTCCTGCTATTATCGGCATCGCCGTTGCTATATCTAAATTAAGCAAACCCCGCACCTAAACCCTGAGTTGACAAGGCTTGTACTTCTATCTCTTTGAACAACAACTTTAAAAGCCGGCTTTTGTGAATTGCCGGAACCGCTATCCTTTTAGCTTCCGGTAAAATTGGCTTTTCTTTTCGTCATAAAAGCCTCGGTGCCTTCCTTAAAATCGTGGGTTCCAAAACAGGAAGCAAATAATTCCATTTCGGTTTCATAGCCATTTTCACCGGCGGTGAAGTATGAGTCCACACAAGCGATAACCTTTTTAATCGCGAGGGGTGCTTTAGCAGTTATTTTACCCAAAATTTCCCGGCATTTAGTCATCAGTTCTTCCTGCGGTACTACATAATTTACCAAGCCCAGGCGCAGTGCCTCGTCTGCTGCAATGATGTCGGCAGTCATCAGTAGCTCAAGGGCTTTGCCTTTCCCTACCAATTGGATGAGTCTTTGCGTGCCCCCGTAGCCGGGTATAATGCCGAGATTGACCTCGGGCTGTCCGAATTTGGCATTTGGCGAAGCTACCCTCAGATGACAGGCCATGGCCAACTCACAACCACCGCCTAAGGCAAATCCGTTGACGGCTGCAATGATGGGTTTGGGGTATTGCTCCACTGTTTTAAAAATCCGGTATCCCCGCTCAACCATTTCTTTCCCTTCCTTAGCGTTAAACCCGGCAAATTCAGAAATATCTGCACCTGCCGCAAATGCTTTTGAACCTGCTCCGGTCAGGATAACCCCTTTTACGGTATCACTGTCGCGATGGTTTTGCAGTACCTGAACCAATTCGCTGAGTAGGGTGGTGTTGAGTGCGTTTAGTTTTTCTTCGCGGTTAATGGTGATGGTTAAAATGCCGGTTTCGTCTGTTTGAGTATGTAATTGTGTTGGTGTCATAAAAAAATCGGGATATGGGATAAAGTAATTTTTGGTTCAAAATTAACCGGAATTTGTGTTTATTGGAAAATCTGCCCAATTTTTGAGCATTGTATTAATGTGTATTAAAAAGTATCAAGACCCGATTGTCTAAATATGCTGATTATTTTCGTTCAGATAGTCTTTAATTTCCTTTAGGAAAATGTCTCCGTAATCGGTCATTTTTCTAAAGCCAATGCCGTTAATCTTTAACATATCGTCCGTTGTTTGGGGCAGGTATCTGACCATTTCATACAAAACAGCATCAGAAAAAACCACAAAAGCAGGAACCTTTTGCTCATCTGCCAGTTTTTTACGAACTTGCCTTAAACGCTCAAATAAATCATTGACTTGCTGGTTTGTTTTTGAAATAGGCTGTTTCCCAGTTTTTGGATGTTTTTGAGGTTCAGAAGCGACAGGAGGAGCATTTTTCACCAAATTCACCCTTTTCCCTTCAAACAGCACAGCCTTGCTTTCAGGGGTCAGGGTGAGGGCGTAGTGTTGCTGATAGGCTATTTCTAACAGCCCTAACTGTATGAGCTGAATAATATAGTCCGACCATTCAGAAGGTTTGAGGTCTTTTCCTGCACCGAAGGTTTTGATTTGGTCATACCGGTTTTTTACCACCCCCGAAGTTCTCACCCCTCTCAACACATCAACAACCGTACTCATCGGAGCAGCTTCTTTTAAACGTGCAACGGCCGAAAGTGCTTTCTGCGCCAACTCAGTACCGTCAAAAGGGTGTTTCGGATGCCGGCAAATATCACAGTTTCCGCAGTCGCTGCCGGAATGTTGGCCGAAGTAGTTGAGCAATATGCGGCGGCGGCAGAGTTGCGCTTCTGCAAAACGCTGTAAGAGTTGCAGTTTTGCTAATTTGAGTTCTTTGACTGCTCCCCCGTCATCTTCAATAAATTTCCGGCGCTGCATCACATCCGAAATAGTATAGAACATAATTGCTTTGCCGGGCAAACCGTCCCGACCTGCCCTGCCGATTTCCTGATAATAGCTTTCTATATTGGCAGGCAGGTTATAGTGCAGAACAAACCGCACATTCGACTTGTCTATGCCCATCCCAAATGCAACCGTTGCACAAACAATGGTAATATCATCCCTCAAAAACGCTTCCTGTACCCGGTTGCGTTCGTCAGCAGACAATCCGGCATGATAAGCAGCGGCATTAAACCCCCGCTGCCGCAGTTTTTCGGCCAGACTTTCTGTTCCGCCTCTGCTGATGCAGTAGATAATGCCTGCCTGTCGGGGGTGTTCATCCAAAAACCGGACGATATGTTTTATCCGGTCAATAGCGGGGAGTACAGCTAAGCTGAGGTTTGGCCGGTCGAAAGAAGTGATAAATGTCTTTGCGTTTGTTAATCCCAATTGCTGCACAATATCGGTTCGGGTTACCTTGTCGGCAGTGGCAGTCAGAGCGATAAACGGAATTTGCGGAAACTGCTTTCTGAGAACCCGCAACTGTCCGTATTCGGGTCTGAAATCGTGTCCCCAAAACGAGATGCAGTGCGCTTCGTCAATGGCAAACAGGTTAATCTGAAGTCGAGATAAAAAATTCTGAAAACCATCGGTTTGTACTTTTTCGGGCGATACATACAACAACTTAATTTTGCCGGAAAGACATTCCTGTTCTGTTCTGATCAGAGAGTCGAGTTCCTGTGAACTGTTGATATATGCCGCCGGAATTCCGTTAAGTCTGAGTGCTTCTACCTGATCTTTCATCAGGGCAATGAGCGGCGAAACAACAATGCCAATTCCCTGCATCATCATGGCAGGAAGCTGATAACAAACCGATTTGCCGCCACCGGTCGGCATCAGCACCAAAGTATCGTTGCCACTCAACACCGAATCAATAATGTCGGCCTGCATCGGTCTGAATGTCGAGTAACCAAAATATTCTTTTAACGTCTGTAAAGGGGTCAATGGATCAGCAGGAGTTACAATAATTGTTTTCTTCACGCCAAAAGTACATTAAAAGCCATAAATAACAAACCTGATTGTCATTTTTGCGCTCGGGAAATGCGCTAACCGCTTAACTTCTTAGCTTTACACCGGCAACCGGAAAGGGGCAATTCCGGCATTATGGGCAGACACAATATAAAAGACAGATCACTAAGAACCCGGTATTAGTTATTTTAAAAAATACAGCGCTCAACTTAATCTTATGAGTATGTTAAAGGCAATAGCCAACTACAAAAGTCAGATAGCCTTGCCCGCCATCAGCGGAGGAAACATCAAAGCCTTGTTTAAAACCATTCGTCAGGGGAAAGTTTCAACCCAATACTATGGACGGGTGATTGCCTCGTTTTTTATGAGCGCCCTGACAGAGCCGTTCCGGATAATTGAGCGAATGCGCTTTAACCAAACATTGGATAGCAAGCCCTTAAACCAACCGCCGGTATTTATAATCGGTCACTGGCGAAGCGGCACCACGCATCTGCACAATTTTATCGGCAAAGATCCCAGAATGGGGTATGTGTCCACCTATCATTCCGTGTTTCCCGAAATGCTGTTTGTTCAACCTGCAAGATTCATTTTTGAAAGTTTCATGCGGTTTGCCCTTCCCAAAAAGCGGCAAGGCGACAATGTGGTGATGAATGCAGACTTTCCGCAGGAAGAAGAATTTGCTTTGGGCAATATCCACGCTTTATGTTATTACAATTTCTGGTATTTCCCTTCGAGAACGCTCGACTATTACAAGCGCTATATTGATTTTGAGGGCATTCGTCCATCAGAGTTGAACATCTGGAAAACAGAATATGGCCGACTGATCAAAAAAGCACTGCTCAATACCAAAGGCGAGCAATTTGTTTCAAAAAACCCGCCCAATACCGGCAGAATCAAACTGCTGCTTGAAATGTTTCCCAATG
The DNA here is from genome assembly GCA_016700115.1 of Sphingobacteriales bacterium. NCBI lineage: Bacteria > Pseudomonadati > Bacteroidota > Sphingobacteriia > Sphingobacteriales > Sphingobacteriales bacterium. Next base: position 1,234,701 of record CP064999.1, read on the forward strand.
CGCGGTTCATTCACATTTACCGCAACCCGGTAGAGGTGTTTTTGTCCACCAAAAAGTTTATTACCAGCATGATGCCCAGCCTTCAGTTGGAAACCATGAACGACCAACTGATTACCGACAATATTTTTGAGGTGTACAAAAAAATAATGACCAAATATCTGAATACGCGCTCCCTAATTCCCAAAGGTCAACTTTCGGAAGTTTGTTTTGAAACGTTTGAACAAAATCCCACCGAAGAACTTCATCGCATATATACCGAGCTTAGCTTGCCGGGGTTTGAACAGGCAGCCCCTAAATTTGCAAAATATGCTACCAAGGAAAAAAGCTACCAGAAAAACCGTTTTTTAATAGACTCCAACATCCTGAACCGTATTTTGGACGAATGGGGGTTTGCCATGAATGAATGGGGATATCAGGTGCCTGCACATATAGAGGTAAAACAGGAAACTGACACACTGCCGGAAACACTCAGCCACTCGAACCGGTAAGCTGACGCGCCCGCTCCAATGCCGTTTCGATAGAGGGGCAGATATTGTTTTCTCCCAGAAGTTGATCAATCCCGGCTTTTAAGATGACCGACAGGGGCTGTTCGTTTACCTCTGCCAATATCACTTGTATTTGCTCGGTTTTCGATTTTTTGCACAAACTTCGCAGGTTGTTTAATCCCGTTGAGTCGATAAACGGCGCTTTCGACATCCGGATAATCCGCACCTTAGGGCGACGACTGCCCACCCTTCGCAGGGCTTCATCAAATTTGTTGGCAGCGCCAAAGAAAAACGGGCCGTTTATTTCATAAACTTCGGTGTCGGGAGGGAGGGCAAGGCTGAGGTTATCGCCCGAGTCGGTCAACTCGTCCGATGTTTCGGCATTGAACTGATTTTTAATCACCTGTATCTCTGACGTTTCCGCCGTTCGTTTGACAAACAGCACCAAAGCCATTATCACTCCAATCTGAATGGCGATGGTTAAATCCAAAACGACCGTCAAAAAAAACGTGGTCAACAATACCGCTACATCGCTCTTTGGATGAGAAAGCAGGTCTCTGAACGAACGCCACTCGCTCATGTTGTAAGCCACCATCACCAAAATACCGGCCAAACAAGGCATCGGGATAAGCTGTGCCCATTTGCCTAAAAACAACATGATGACGAGCAAAGTAAGGGCATGAACAATGCCGGCAACGGGGGTTCGTCCGCCGTTTTTGATGTTGGTCATGGTGCGGGCAATCGCACCGGTGGCCGGAATACCTCCCACCAAAGGAACAATCATATTGGCAGCCCCCTGTGCCACTAATTCCATATTTGAACGGTGGTTGCCGCCGATAATGCCATCGGCTACCATAGCAGAAAGTAAAGATTCTACGGCACCAAGCATGGCAATGGTAAAGGCCGGCTGAATCAGCGATTTTAAAACTTCAAAACTCTCTATCTCAGGAATTTGCAAGGTTGGAAGCACACTTGCTATTTGCCCGAACCGGCTGCCGATGGTTTCTACCGGAATGTTCCAGATCAGGGTTGCAGCAGTGGTCAGTACAATGGCTGCCAACGATCCGGGTATGGTGCGGCTGATGCGGGGAAAATAAACAATCAGCAGAACCGAGGTGAGTGCCATGCCAAAAGCAAACCAATTGATGTTGCCGATATATTGCAAGTATATTACCCATTTTTCAAAAAAATCGGCAGGTACTTTGTCAATAGGCAATCCCAGAAAATCTTTTATCTGAGACGAAAAAATGACCACCGCAATGCCGCTCGTAAACCCGACAACGACCGGATAGGGCATAAATTTAATCACCGTGCCTAACCTGAACAAACCCATCAACACCAGCATCACCCCCGCCATAAAGGTTGCAATCAACAACCCATCTAATCCGAACTTGTCAACAACACCATACACTACAACAATGAATGCCCCGGTCGGGCCGCCTATCTGCACGCGGCTGCCGCCTAATAACGAAATAATAAACCCGGCAACAATGGCGGTAATCAACCCGTTTTGTGGCGAAACACCCGATGCAATTCCAAACGCAATGGCCAAAGGCAAAGCAACAATTCCGACAATAATACCGGCTATCAGGTCGGAGACAAACTGTTGCCGGTTGTAGTTTTTAAGCGTGGTCAGAATCTTAGGTTGTAACATAGCCCTATATTCAGGTTTTCGAAGGGCAAAGTTACGGTAAATTATAAATTTCAGTCGGACTGTATTACCCTTAATCTAAACCCGTAGCAGGGGAATAGTTGTCAGGCGCATCCTGCTTATTTGGAAATAATCTTCCTATATGAGATACAAGTTATTATATAAAAAGTTAGCTTCGTTCTAGCTTTTGTTATACAAGTATTCGCAATAAAGGATGTTTGCTAAAAGATGAGACCAAAGTTTATGACCACAACATAACAACTACCTATTTTTTAAAAACTATAAATCAACGAAACTATGAAAAAGAAAGAGTTTTATTTAGATTCCTGCCCCCCCCCCGCAAGTTATTTCACTAGAAGGGTGAAGAAGTTTGGTGTAAATGCTATTATTTTTAAAATGCTTTTGTTTTTGCTACAAGTATCTTTATTTATTGGGTATGCAATTCCTATTATAGCACAAACTCAACAAGCAGATTTACTTATCAATCCCAGTACCTTGGCTAGTAGTAATACGCCAATATTAGCAAATGTTTATTATGAGCCCATTGACCGTGGACTATATATCACTGAAGTTGGCTATGAATTAGCTCCGCCCGAAGAAGCCCTTCCTGAAGATATTCCCTATGAAAATCGCTGGGGATATTCAATTGAATTAACGTTATCTGAAGATGCCGATCCGGTTGACTTAAGCAATTACTCATTAGTTTTTTATGCAGGTTGCAATACAGAAGGTGCAATCTTGATATCTGAAAGATATAGTTTTGAGTTAAGCGGCAATATTAATTCAGGCGAGACACATCTTGTTGATTTTAGCACCATTGCAGCTTTAAGCAATGTTACCACTACAGTTATTAGTGAATGTAGTGATGATATGTTCTTTTTGCGCTTTGCCATTGCTTTAGTTTATCACAACGGTTTAAGTAATCAACTATTGAATTTTGTATCGCTGCCTAAAATCAATGGCACTTCTTCAAATTTTGATGTATTGGCTTTAGCTTCTGATGGTCCCGCCTTTGATTTTTTGGTATCACCGGTTGGAACCGATACGCAATTAGCTGAAGCTACATTTCCTTGTAGTTTTAGTTTAACTGATCTTGGCTGGCTTTATACTGCAACTCCTAGTTTAGGAACAGTAAATTCAAACTTATCAAATTGTTCGTACAACATTCTGTCATATACACCCACAGGTACAAATATCTCCTTTAATACAGTACCAAGATATGTGAATGAAAAAACACCATCACTAACTTACTCAAATAATGGCGTAACTTATTTCAGACAACCCTCTCCATTTTTAACCTTTAATTCTTCTTGCACAGGATTGTTTACAGAACAGTTACTTCCTTGGGTAGATTATTATTCTGGTATCACTGAAACTTTATTTCCTTGGACATCTAGTAACTCTTCTGATCCGGATTATCAAAATAATATTAATGCTATTACCACTCATGTGGGATTTACCGGCTCGCTGGATTACTTCTATCAAAAACATAATTTAGACTATAACTGGATAACTTATCCTTTTATGAGATATTCCCCTCTAAGCGGAAATTTTGGAGGTTCAGGTCCTACACAAATTGTCAATAGAGGTGCAACCTTAACAATAATTGGTCATGAAGTTACTCACCGATTAGTGAGTAATGTAAATGAAGAATTCGATGAAGCCTTTTGTGATATATTTGGGACTTGTATAGAAAAATTTATTTTAGATCAAAATGGTTACGATGTAAGTGAATATCCTAGCCATCAATCTCAGAAAACATTTGACCCGAACTACGTATCCTTTAGAGATGCAAAAAACTTCTTAGGCATACTAAATACTGATTTTTTGAATTCGTCTGATAAATATTTTCGTCTAAGGGCTGTAACTCATTGGTTTTATTTATTGGAAGAAGGCCCAACAGAAGTAACTCAAGGATCCGCATTATTGCCTGTTTTTATTTGTGGCATAGGAGATCAAAGAGCTGCGAGGGTAGTTTTTGAGGCTCTTCATCGAATAAAAAATGATGTTGATTCTGAAAATATTATATCAGAAGATGTTTTATCTGAAAGCGGAGACCACTTAAAATTGCGTAATCATACTATAGCTGCAATAGATGATATAATAATTGCAGGAGGGAGTATAAACGAAAGTTTTATTAACGAAAGCAACTTTGTAAAGGCACAAATACTCAATGCGTGGTCAACTGTACACGTAGGAGAAGCTGACTTTGTGGTTGCAAATTACAATCCCAATGTTAAAATATGTCTTGGTAATAGCTATACTCTTCATGCTTCCAGTATTTATGGCGATGTTAAATGGATAAAACCAGACGAATCGGTGTACAATCCTTCGTCAGGCGCACCCGATGTAGCAGAGTATGTATTTGAAGGCTTAGAAAACGGAACATTTAATTTTAAAGCCCAAGTTGATTACTACACCGATGATGAAACGTCAATTATTTGTTCTTTAGAAAAGCCGGTACAAATTGAAGTCAAGCCTCTTATTATTAACCAGGATAACCCCCTATATTTATGCTATAACGCACCCTTAACCCTCACCCATTCTTACCATTCGAGCGTTACCGGCTTAGTGTGGAAAGATCCTGCCGGCAATGTGCTGACCCCGAATACAGACGGAAGCCTGACCGTAACCGACCCCGTTTCGGGCACTTATTCAATTTGGGGAATGTGTGAAGGAATGCCAATAGCAGACGAAATCACCGTCACTGTAATAGCTACCCCTACTATTACTTTTATACAACCGACTGAAAATGGTGTATACTGTTTAAATGACCCGGCTACATTAACTATTGAAGAAAGCTATGTCAGTTATGATTGGACGAATACTGTTTCAACGACCAATGAAGTAACGGGCATTGCGAACGAAATAGGCACTACCACCTATTACGTAACCGTAACCGACACCAACGGCTGCACCGCCTCTGCCACAACCACCGTAACCGTTTTCGACAACCCGCAAGTTGATATTGAAACAGGCACAGGAAGCGAGTACTGTACTGCCATACTAACAGCAACCGCTTCAGAAGGTACACCTGGTTATTCTTACCAATGGTCGCCTAACTTAGAAACTACAACCGAAATTACGGTAAATATCCCCGGCATATACTATATCAACGTTACCGATGCCAACGACTGCATTGCACAAGCGCAATACAACGTTCAACCCCAAGACCTGCTCTCCCCACCCGACAATAATGAAGGTGTTTATCGGGTTGGCACTACCACAGGAGAACCGTTTAGCAACTATGACATCGGAAATAATACTGAAACATGGACGGGTTTGGTTCTGAAATTTGCAGGCAAAATTATCGTACCTGCCGAACAAACACTCATAATAGATGAAAGTGTCATAGAAATGAGAGGTGGTGAAAATTCAGAAATCATCATAGAACCCGGCGGACGACTTGAAATAAATCAAGCTACACTGAAAGCAGATAATTGTAATGACAAATTTTGGAAAGGCATCAGTGTAATGGGTTCAGAGATACCCTATGGCAACGATACCGGTTTCGAAACCGAAGCCGCCACCGGCAATTACGGAGTTTTAGTGGCTACAAATTCAAAAATAGAAAACGCCCGTATCGGTTCTTGTAACGGATTGCTTACAGACAATTCCATCACCGCAGCAGGAGGCTTAATTCGTTTGAACAACACCGAGTTTAAAGACAACGGGATTGCTATTAAATTGGAGAAATTTGCACCTTCCAATCATCAGGTTCACGATATACAAAATTGTACGGTAACCTTTACCCAAAACAATCCCCCTGAAAACGCTCCTGAATTCTGGTGGGATTCAAATGCAAATCAACCCATAGGTTTATGGGCTACTGCCATGAAACTGATAAATCCGTTGTACAACAACCGGTTTCATAGCACCATGACGGAAACCAAAAGCGGTATCGGAATGAGGTTGAACAATGTGGCTACTTTGATAACCGCAGACCCCGAAACCGACCCCGACAATCCGGAAATCTTTGAGTTTAGCGGACTGAGCAAGGGCATAGATGTCTATAACACCCTGACCGTCATGAAAAACGTGAACATCTCCGACCAAAACTTCCAAACCACCAAAAAACAAGTAACCCTGAACGGAACAGTCGGCAGCATCATTACCGGAAACACTTTTACCGTTCCTCCCGGCAGTTCGCAAGCAGACGATACCTACGGGCTGCTAACCTATGGTAGCATAGGGCTAGTCATTGAAAACAATCTGTTTCGGGCAGAAGAAGCCGAATACAACCCCTACACTTTCGGTGCTATTTTTGACAACACCGAATATGGCAGCTTTGTAACTCATGTAAGAAACAACTTTTTCGACAGCCGCCTAAACCCCGCCACTCAGTTTATAGGCTACAACGGACGCCTGCTCACCAACTGCAACGCCTACGACGACTGCGATATTGACTGGCACCTCGCCGAATACGCCACCCTGCCACCACAAGGAATATGCGACATTGACGATGCAGGCAAAGCCCACCGCACCCATTGGCATTTTGTAGAGGAACCCTTTTCTACGATAGATTACGATGACTACCACATCATCAACGAAAGTTCTTCAACCCTCTACCTGAATATAGACAACAGCCCTCAGTCTGACCCTTTCGAAGGCAATCCATCCTCTATGTATGTTGCTGGGGTTGTTAATGTACAATTTTGTGGAACTCCAACATCTCCTGTTTATAATACATCTTGCACAGTAACAATTCCTATTGAAGGTATAGGAATGGCGGTCTGTGATGACGAAGAAAATATAGAAGGGCGTATTTACATTTTTTTGCGCAACAATCAACAGGATAGCTTGCTTGCGTTGTTACACTGTTTAGACACTGAATGGGCAATACGCTTGTTGGTTGGTACTTATGTTGATGAGGGTCTTTTTGAACAAGCATTACACGAACTGCAAAACTTGCCGGAAACACCGGAAAATGCTGAATTTATAGCTTTGTACCAAGCTATAATACAAGGTGGTATAGAAGGAAGTGGTAAATCTGATGTAGCTATAAGTACAATGAACTCAATTGCTGAGAATAGCAATTCACCATTTTATATACTAGCTGAAAGTGTATTAGCTAATTACAGAAATAAAGAGTATATCCGACATGGGCAACCCGTTAATTTAAAATTATTAATAACCCCAAAAGATAAAAGTTATTTCCAAATTATACCTAATCCAGCTGCTTCTTCTATAGTTTGCAAGTTTGTAGAACCATTAGATCAGAATTGTCGCTTATTTATTTATGATTGTAGTGGAAAAATAGCGATAAGTGTTTTTGTTCCTATTGCAAGTTTGCAGACAAATGTTAACATAGACCTGTTAAATAATGGCATTTACTTTTGTCGTTTGGAAGGTAGCGGTTCTGTCCAAAAATTAGTTGTTGTTAAATAGTAAATTATTAAATTGGGTTTGTCTAATTCCAAAAGACAAACCCAATTTTTATATTTCACCACTTTATTATGAAAATTATTTTAATAGTACTGCTTGTATGTTTATGCTCAATTGAGGCGATAACTCAAACCCAATTTACTTATTTCAATAAAGTATTTGGAGGCGATACTTCTAATATGCTTGCACAAGTTGTTCAACCCGTTTCTGGTGGCTATTTAGTTATTGGTAGTTATGGTACTCAAAACATTGAACATTCAATATTTGTAATGAATATTGATGAGCAAGGCAATGAATTAACATTTAAGAATTTGGCAGTCGGTACTGAGTGGGGTGTAGTAGAAGATGGCAGTTTTGTTAAACCTACTTCAGATGGAAATTTTGTTTGTACTTTAGCAGAAATTTCTTACAATCCTACTCTAAAACTTATACCTCATTTATTCAAGTTTAATTCAAGTGGTGATACCATCTGGCATCAGTCATACCCCAATGAATATTCACAGTTTACACGATCAATAATTCAAACCTATGATAATGGATTTGCAATGGTTGGATATAGATATGTACAAGATACTGCTCGTTTTGTTTTGATAAAAACAGATGCTTATGGTAATTACGAGTGGTCAAAAACTTATATGTTAGAACATGATTCAAGAGCTTTTAGTATTCAACAAACTCCTTGGGATGGAGGATACATTTTAGGAGGATGGGGCTACTCCACGACAAACGGCTACGATATGTTTGTTGTTAAAACTCTCGCTAATGGTGATACCCTTTGGACTAAACACTATGGCAATGAATTAAATGATTGTGCTGCAAAAGTAGTTAATTTAACAACTTATGAAGAATGGTTATCAGGAGAAGAGCCTAACTATCTAACGACCGGTTGCATCAAAGAAGGGATAGTTAAAAAACTTTATCTTTCAGTTATTGATGAAAATGGAGTTATCATATGGGAAAAGAAGCATAATTTTTTACCTGAAATAAGCAGCTTTCAAGTGTTACCATTAATCAAATCTAACAAGAGTTTTATTGGAAGTGGTTATTATTTACCTGATAATATTACACCTCGTCCATTCATTGCATCTTTTCATCACAATGGAAATTTAGATTGGGTAGTAACCCCTACATTAAATCCGACTAAACATGTATATATCAAAGATCTCCAACCCACTCCTGATGGCGGCTACGTTTTAGCAGGTTATCAATACAACGACCCCCAAACCGCATGGGTGTTAAAAATAGACAGCCTTGGCAATACATGCAGTTATGTGGGTTGCGACAGCACCGTAGTGGTAGAAGTGCTGCCCGGCATCACCTCCAATTCAAGCCCTGAAATATCGGCAATGGTCTATCCCGTTCCTGCTTCTACCTATCTCAACATCCGCTGCAAATACCATCCGGCATCCTTCCTTCGGGCAATGCCGGATGGTATTTGTACGACATAACCGGCAGGCAGGTAGCCGAAACCACCTTAACCGGCAACAACTGCATTGAGGAGATTTCGGTAGAACATTTGCCGGCTGGTATTTACTACTATCAGGTGTTGTTGCCCTTATCGGGACAGGTGGTGGCGAGTGGGAAGGTGGTGGTGGGCAGGTAGTAGAGACAAGGCATGCCTTGTCTCTACCGGATAATGCCGATAGGCATGGCACCAAACAATTTTACCGTTTAACTAAATCAGATTTCGTTGTTTTCGTTTTACAAAAAACGTTACTTTTATCCTGTTGTTCATCATTAAACCCTGCATGTTATGGTTCAGATAATAGGTTTGTTCCTCTTATGCCTCTTTCAAAACGACATGCTGACCGAAACCCATATCATTACCGACCCCGACAATCCGGAAATCTTTGAGTTTAGCGGACTGAGCAAGGGTATAGATGTCTATAACACCCTGACCGTGATGAAAGAGGTAAACATTACCAATCAAAACTTCCAATCAACCCAAAAAGGAATTACCCTAAACGGAACGGTTGGCAGCAAGGTTACCAACAACACGTTTTCAGTACCTCCCGGCATTTCGCTGGCAGAAGATACCTACGGGCTGCTAACCTACGGCAGCATAGGGCTTACAGTTGAAGACAATCAATTTCAGGCACAGGAAGCCCAATACAACCCCTTCACTTTCGGCGCAATTTTTGACAACACCGAATATGGTAGTTTTGTATCGCATGTAAGAAACAACTTTTTCGACAGCCGGCTAAACCCCGCCACCCAGTTTATAGGCAGCAACAACCGCCTCTACACCAACTGCAACGCCTATGACGATTGCGATCTTGACTGGCACCTTGCAACCGATGCTATTTTGCCTGATCAGGGAATATGTGACCCAGCAGATGCCGATCTCGCTCTCCGGACCCACTGGCATTATGTAAACGAAATTGGTTCTACCATTGGCTACAACAACTATCACATCATCAACGATAATTTAGCCTTCACACTCAACCTAAACATTGATAATAGCGTACAGTCGGATCCTATATATGGGGGCACTCCTCTGCCTTATGTGACAGGGAACGTTAATGTGCAACAATGTGATCCACTTGATCCTTTTTTCCAAAATATGTCCTGTACAGTACCAATTCCTATTGAAGGTGCAGGAATGGCAGATTGTAATAACGAAAACGATATAGAACAACGTATTTACAACTTTTTGCGCTACAACCAACGCGATAGTCTCCTCGCTCTACTACACTGTATTGATACGGAGTGGGCAATCCGTTTGTTGGTAGGCACTTATGTAGATGAAGGTCTTTATGAACATGCATTAGACGAACTGCAAAACTTGCCCAACACACCAGAAAATGCAGAGTTTATAGCGTTGTATCAGGCCATTATTGAAGGCGGTTTGGAAGGTAATGGTAAAACATCAGAGTCTGCTGCTAAAGTAAGTCAATTAGCTGATGATGTATTATCAACACACCAATCGTTAGCTCAAAGTGTATTGGCAGTTTATAAAAGTGCCGATTATGTAAGACATGGAATGCCAATTCGAACCAACTTAAAGTACAATACTATTCTGCCTGATTTTGACTTAGCGCCAAATCCTGCAAGCAATATGGTAAAAATCTTATTTAGAAACCCAATAACCGAAAAATGTCATTTACAAATCTGTCATTTAAATGGTCGATTCGTCAAAAATGTAGAAGTCTCTGCAAATAGCACAGCCCTGCACCTGAATATTGAAAATTTGGCTACAGGTATTTATTTCTGCCGTTTAAGTACAGGTACTACTACCTCAAAATTAGTTGTTATTAAGTAGCATTCTTAACAGCAGTAATGGCTGATTTTAAGCCATTACTGCTTTCCTTTTACCAATTTGAAACACAGAATAATGAATGCAAATACTGGTTTAACATTAGGCATAGTGATGCTATTTTCTACTTTTGTTTTACAAGCACAAACCTCATTTGTATATTATAACAAAACTTATGGTGGCAATGACACCATAAATATACTGGCGCAGGCAGTGCAGCAGGTAGAGGATGGAGTTTTAGTTTTTGGTAATTATGGAACCAATACCATTCCCTATGGGCTATATTGTATGAAAACAGATGCTTTGGGGAATTTTCAATGGATTAAAAAATTAGATGAAACGCCAACCTTTCAACAAATGGGAATTTCAGTGGGTACACAAGTTATAAGAGTTCAAGACAATATAATCCTGATGTACGGGAAACAAAAGAACATTTATGTATTAAAACTTGATTTTGGGGGCAATGTTATATGGCAAAGTCAATTTGAAGTTATTACTTGGCAAGCCGGGCATATGATTATTAATACAATTGATGAAGGGTTTTTAATTGGCGGATTAGAACAAAACACAACCGCCGACACCGTAAAAGCCTACGCCCTCAAAATAGACAGCGAAGGTAACTTTGAATGGGACAAACGCTACCTGATGGGTAATGATGCCCGTTTTTTTACCGTTCAGCACACACCTTGGGATGGTGGCTACATCTTTGGCGGCATGGGCTACTCTACCATCACCGGCTACGATATGTTTGTGGTAAAAACCGCCGCAAACGGCGATACCCTCTGGACGAAAAGATATGGTAATGAATTAAATGACTGTGCAGCACAGGTAATCAATTTGACATCTTATGAAGATTGGTTGGCAGGACAAGAACCCGACTATTTAATGACAGGGTGTTTTAAAGAAGGAATTACAAAAAAACTCTACCTCGCAGTAATAGATGGAAACGGAATAATAAAATGGGAAAAAAAACATGGATTTCTACCTGATATAAGTAGTTTTCAAGCACTTCCCATTATCAAACCCGATAAAGGCTTCATCGGAAGTGGTTATTATTTACATAATGGCTTCATTCCCCAACCTTATGTAGCTGCTTTTCACGCTGATGGAAATTTAAATTGGGTAGTAACCCCCACCGTCAATCCCGAAAAGCAGGTTTACCTAAGAGACCTACAACCCACCCCCGATGGCGGTTATATATTGGCAGGCTATCAATACAGCAGCCCTCAAACCGCATGGGTATTAAAGATAGACAGCCTCGGCAATACCTGCAGCTTTATAGGTTGCGACAGCACGGTGGTGGTAGAAGTGCTACCTGGTATTCCCTCCAATACAAACACAAAGGTTTCGGCAATGGTCTATCCCGTTCCGGCTTCTACCCACCTCTTTATACGCTACCAAATACCTGTCGGCATTTCACCCTCAGGTGGTGCAGTATGGCGTTTGTACGATGCTCTCGGCAGACAGGTAGCAGAAGAAACATTACAAGGCAGCACAGGGACAGAACAAGTACCGGTAGAACACCTGTTGGCGGGTATCTACTATTACCGGGTGGTGTTCCCTGCATCGGGGCAAACATTGGCAAGCGGGAAGGTAATGGTTAGTGAGTAGCCGCCTGTTTGTTTCAACTCTGTCAGCGTTGCAAACGCTGACAGAGTTTGCAAATAAGCCACCGTATTATCAGATATTAAGTATCTTGTGGCTGGGAAAGTGTATTAATCAAGTTCCTCCTTTAAAATCATGGTTCAGATATTTTGCCTGCTCGCCCTATTGCACTGTATAGATACCGAATGGGCAATTCGCCTCTTAGTAGGCACTTATGTAGATGAACACCTTTATGAACAAGCCTTGGAGGAACTTCAAAACTTGCCGAACACGCCAGAAAATGCTGAGTTCATAGCCCTGTATCAAGCCATTATTGAGGGAGGTTTGGAAGGTAGCGGTAAATCATCGGCAGCTATTGTTACGGTAAATACAATAGCAGATAATGCTGTTTCAACACACAAAACATTAGCCCAAAGCGTTTTGGCAATATATAATGGTGCTGATTATATAAGGCATGGCGCACCTATAAACCTTCCAAACAGTGGTCGTTTACAGGTATCAGCATTTAATCTGCTCCCCAATCCGGCGCAAGACCAAGTTACTGTTATGTTTACCAGATATGTCAAACCCAACCAAACAATGAAAATATTTGATTTGCAAGGTAGATTGGTTCTGATACAAAAAGATATTGCACAAAACACCCTTGTAAATGTTGCCAAGTTGCAAACCGGTATATATTTCTGTCGTTTGTCTGAGGAAGCAGACGTTGTAAAATTAGTCATTGTCCGGTAGCATTTTTTCTTAAAGGCGCAGATGGATGTTTTCATCTGCGCCTTTAGTTTTTTTTAAACCCCTCATTATGAAAAAACAGTTCTTTTTCATCATATTGATTCTATGTGTCTTTCATGCAAAAGCTCAAGTTGCCCAGTTTATTTATTTTAACAAGGTGTTATCCAGTGACACCATGAATATATTGGCACAGGCGATACAACCAATAGAAGACGGATATTTGACTTTGGGTGGCTATGCTACTTCCGAAAACTATGTCTTATACATACGAAAGCTAAATTTGACGGGTGAGACGGATTGGATAAAACCCTTCGAAATCATAGAAAACTTGGCTGATTTAGGAATTATTGAATGGGGAGGACAAGTGCGAATCGTAAATAACTCATTAATAGCAGTCTATGAGCGAGCCAAAAATATCTGCTTCACAAAATTTAACTTAGATGGTGATACTATTTTGCATAAAAAATATATTCAATCGGGTTGGCAACTGGGAAAACAAATAATTTCTACACCCGACAATGGTTTTATAATTGCAGGAATGGAGCAAAACTCAACCGTCGACACCGTAAAAGCCTACGCCCTCAAAATAGACAGCGAGGGCAACTTTGAATGGGACAAACGCTACCTGATGGGCAACGATGCCCGTTTTTTCACCGTTCAACACACCCCTTGGGATGGCGGTTTCATCTTTGGCGGCATGGGCTACTCCGCTACCACAGGCTACGATATGTTTGTGGTTAAAACCACTGCTAATGGTGATACTCTTTGGACGAAAAGGTATGGTAGCAGTAAAAATGATTGCGCCGGTTACGTTGTGCCCTTAACCACTTATCAGGAATACTTAAATGGTGTTCCAATAGAGTATTTACTTACTGGCTGTTGGGAAAGCACCGAGCCGGACCCCTTGTTTGGACATGTGGATTATCTATATATAGCCAAAATCAATGAAATGGGTGATATTATTTGGGAGCACAACTATACATCTCTTGCAAAATGGCTGTTGTTGCAAACACCTCCTATTATTGCACCTGATAAAAGTTTCATCGGCACGGGATTTTATTTAACAAATGGCTACACTCCAAGCACTAAAGTTTTAAAATTCGACTCGAATGGTACCATAGCTTGGCAAAAAAACTATACTCTCAATCCCGACAAATCCTGCTACCTAAAAGACCTCCAACCCACTACTAATGGCGGCTATGTTCTGGCAGGCTATCAGTACAGCAGCCCACAAACTGCATGGGTATTAAAAATAGACAGCCTGGGCAACACATGCAGCTATATAGGATGCGACAGCACAGTAGTGGTGGAAGTGCTGCCCGGCATCCCTTCCAATTCAACCTTGGCAGTAGAGGCATTGGTCTATCCCGTTCCGGCATCAACCCATCTCTTTATCCGCTACCAAATACCTGCCGGTATTTTACCCTCCGGTGGCTCAATGTGGCGTTTGTACGATTCTCTCGGCAGGCAGGTTGTAGAGGAAACATTGCAGGGCAACGAAGGGGTAGCAGAAGTTTCGGTAGCACATCTGCCGGTGGGTATCTACTATTATCGGGTTGTGCTTCCAACATCGGGTCAGGCGGTGGCGAGCGGGAAGATTTTGGTAAGTGAAAAGTGAAAAACTAAAAGTGAAAAGTGGCTGGCTTTAACCGATAGAAACTGCCTTGTTTTCAACCCTGTTGGTGTTGCAAACGTCAACAGGGTTTGCAAGGAAGATATTTAATTGAAAAACATTACCTATCTTTCGGTTGGAAAAACAGATAAACCGAGTTCATCTTCAAAATCCCGTAAATCATGTTTCGGACGTTATTTCTCCAGAGCATAGCCGAAGACTGGGCATATAAATTATTGGTAGGCACCTATATAGACCGCCGCATGTACCCCGAAGGCTGCGACCCCAACTGTTTTGCCGGAATGATACAGGGAGCAAATAATGAAAGGGAATTGATAGAAGCCTATACCGGATTATTGCAAAAACGCATCGAGTTAGAACAGTTTGAAGCCGCCAAACAAGATTTAGATGCCGAACAGCGCGAGGCAGCACTAAAAGCCCTTATTGCCACCTATACCAAAGAAGGCAATGCCGACAGTGCATGGATTAAGCTGTACGAACTACCTTTGGATAGCGACGACAACATTGCTTTTTTCAACCTATATTTAGAGATTCTGGAAGGCATACAGCCCCCTGCCGGCAGTGGTAAAACCATGAGTGAACAAGAGCAAATGATACGTACTACCGCCAACAAAGCCAACAAAACTGTGGCAGCAATGGCAGAAGTGGTGATGAACGCTTACTACAACAGCCTTTTTAATAAAAACGCGGACGGTGTTTTGCTAAAAGGCACTCCGGCACAGCAGCCTGCCGTCTTATGGAGTTTACTGCCAAATCCTACCAAACACCAACAGGTAACACTTAGCATTAAACAGGGTCTTTTGGCAGGGCAGCACAGAGCAGATGTTAGCATATACAATTTTAATGGTGCCTTGTTGCGGCAAGTTAAGGGCTTAAAAAACAACGAAACCATTTCGGTAGCCGACCTGCCAACAGGTATCTATATTTGTGTGTTGCATATAGGCAGCCAATACATAGGCAGCCAAAAATTGGTGATATTGCCGTAAATCATTTTCTCACAAACCAACCCAAGACAAGGATGCGCTGCCGTATCCTTGTCTTGGGTTATTAAAAACAACTACAAAAATGAGAATACTACACGCAGCATATCTTGTGCTACATTTTTGCTTTTTAGCAGTTAAAGCCCAAACATCTTCATTTATATTTAATATAATTGAGCAAGAAGATACTTGTAATCAGGTTTCAACAAATATTAAGTGTGTAGAAAGCATATATATATCAGTTGGAGTATTAAATAGTGTTAATCAATATTCTGCCTTTTTTGTTAGGAGTATTAATGAAACGGGGCAGGTATTATGGACACACATATTAGAAGAAGGAACCTTTCACAGAGCTATTCACTTGGGAAATTCAATGAGTAAAACAACAGATAACCAATTAATAGTTGTTGGAGAAAAAGGAATCAATTCTTATGAAACACAAATAATATTGATTAAATTTTCCAATAATGGCTTTCCTGTCTGGACTAGAACTTATGAAGATACTGGTTGGAACTCATACTTGCAAGTAATGCCTCTGTTGAATAATGAATATTTGCTTGTGTATATATCTGAAACCGAGTTTGGAAGCCAAGACCCAACCTATATAAACCTATTAAAAACTGATTCTATCGGAGAACCTATATGGCATCAGCACATAAGCCCTAATGCTACCCCTTTATACTCCGAGCAAACCCTTGACGGCGGGTTCATCATATCGGGCTATCAGTACAATGCCGCTACCGGCTACGATATGTATGTGGTTAAAACCAACGCCAACGGTGAGGTAGAATGGGAAAAAACCTACGGCACTCCTCAAAATGACGGAGGCAGCAGGGCTGTTCAACGTTCTGACGGATTAATTATTTTAACCGGGGTTATACGGGGTGAGGTTACCACTAGTAAATTGTATTATGCGATTTTAAATCCCGCAAACGGCGATGTACTGTACAGCATAACACACCAAAAGTACGACAAGTACAGTCCCGGCAGTTCACCCTTACTGCTTTCTGACGACAGATTGGCGTTGGTGACGTTAAGTTACGGTCCTCCGCCTACATGGGAAGTCGCTTTTACCATTTTCGACAATTCGGGATACATAGTTCAAGAAACCCCCATCAGCAGCGGCTTACCCGGCGAGGATTACATCCGCGACCTCGAACTTGCTCCCGATGGCGGGTTTATATTAGCAGGGTTTAATTATACCGTGCCGCAAAGCAGTTGGGTAGTAAAATTAGGACCCAATGGCGAGTACTGCGGGGTTGCCCCTTGTTTAGATAGCTTGTTTGTAAACAGTGTATTACCTCCTGTGGCAGGAGGGCAGGGCAGCAAGCCGGTTGTTCAGGCGCAGGTGTATCCCAACCCCGTCAAAGGCAGTACAACAATCACCTATTCCCTCCCCCCGCAGTTGCCCTTTGGCGTGGTGGAGCTGTATAATTTACAAGGGCAAAAGGTGTGGTATCAGGTGTTGCCGGCCGGCGGCTCGTCCCTAACCCCTTCTCCCCAAACCCAATCACCCCTAAATCCCCTGAAGGGGACTTTTACGCAGACCCTCGATTTATCGGGGCTGCCTCCGGGCATGTACGTGTGGCGGCTGTCGTTGCCGGGCGGGTATGAACGGTATGAGAGTACAGGGAAGATTTTGGTAAGTGAAAAGTGAAAAACTAAAAGTGAAAAGTGGCTGGCTTTAACCGATAGAAACTGCCTTGTTTTCAAACCTGTTGGTGTTGCAAACGTCAACAGGGTTTCCTATCAGGAAGTTCTGATACTTGTATCGGAAAAAGAAACAGTAGGAGCAAAAGAAGTATAACTGCTACCATATTACACCAATTGTTCGTGTTAAAAACTCACTGAAACTCTGCGGCTTACTTTGTGCCCTTTGCGGTAAAAAAACATTGCCACTCAGGTCAGTTAAGTGTCCGCAAGTCGTTGATTAAAATCCGTTTGTAACGAGAAGTTGGAATTCTTTTTCGGGATTGTAGTAGGTGTTGATTTTGAGTAAACAAACAACGGTAAGTTTTCCGGTTTATATAAACTTAATGTAAATTCTTATATAATTACCATCTGATTTTATCCCCATTGAACATAATTAATCTAATACCATCCAATTTATTGCGAAACATCACTTAAGCCTTGCAAAATATGGGTTAAATTCCCAACCTCACTTTGTTCAGAAACATATCAACACAGTGCCCCAGAAAATTGAACAAAAAATTTGTAGCTTTGCGGTATATTTAAGAGTATTGCCGGTACTATTATTACCTAAAAACTTCAAGTTGAAATTATGAAATTTAAAGACATCATAGCCATCAGCAAATTGCCCGGGTTGTATGAAATGATTACTGCCAAAACCAATGGGGCAATTGTGCGCTCGCTTCAGGATGGTAAAACCCAGTTTGTTTCAAGCCGGATGCACAATTTTTCACCGCTGGATAAAATATCTGTTTATACCACCGACACCGACAGCGAATTGCTGGAAGTGGTCATTAAAAAGATACAAGAATACGAAGCTGCAAATGCCGGTGCTGTTTTGCCCTCTCACAAAGACAACCCCGATGTAATTCGAAATTTCTTAACCACCGTTTTGCCCAATGCCGACCATTCCAGGATTTATGTCAGCGATATCCAAAAACTAATCCGATGGTACGAATTGTTAAAAACGATTGAACTGACCTTTGAAGAAGAGTCTAACTCTGCCATTCCTGAAAATTCCGAAACCAACCCTGAAACAACCAATCGGGAAGAAGTTGCTGAAGAATAAATTTCAGGAACTCCAAAAAAGTGTTTCCATACTTACCCGTTTTTAGATTTTACAAATAAACAACTGCCGTTCTTCGCATCACCCAAGTAGCGGTTTTGCTATTTATTTGTTCTAAAAAAAACAAATTTCAATTAGGTCTATATACCTTTGCAATCTTATTTTGCTTTCAACTTCACCAATCTCCCTGTTCCATGCCGGAGTGGTCTGCTTTTCCCGAAAAAGCCAAAAAACTTATCGCTCAATTCAGAAAGCTCATTACTCTTCTGGTAGATGCCACCTTGTTTTGGATTAGCCTGACGGCTTTGTTGCTGACAATTTACGACATCGGGTTTACCAAACTTCCTGAAACCAAAGCACAGATTTTTACTGCTTATATCGTTTTTATTGCTATCTTTTTCGTTGCTTTCCTGTTTCGGAATTTGGTGGCTTTTGTCGGAAAATCCTTTGTTTTTAAAGACAACTGGGGGCAGTTGGGTCTGTTGTTGCTCAGTTTTCTGTTTCTGATGGGAGTTCTGTTTTGGCCCGACTTATTTAAATCCTACCACAAAGATGTAGATGCCATGCTGACCAATGCTTTGATCTATATCATCATTATGCTGGTATTTATCGAAGAAGTGTCAAACCGCAGTGCAAATATTCAAATTTTGGCCGGCAATCCGGCCGTTATCTTCTCTATCAGTTTTGCGCTGATCATATTTATCGGCGCTTTGTTGCTCATGCTTCCCAATGCTTCTACCGGTATTATGAGTACCACCGGAAACCGCCTCACCTTTGTAGATGCTTTTTTTACCGCAACAAGCGCTGTTTGCGTAACCGGGTTGGTGGTGGTTGATACCTCCAAAGATTTTACCCAATTAGGACAGGTAATTATCATGTTTTTGATTCAAATTGGCGGGTTAGGGATTATGACTTTTACCAATTTCTTCGCCTATTTTTTCAAAGGAGCCTCCTCATTTCAAAACCAGCTTTTAGTCAAAGACCTGATCAACGCAGAACAGATTGGACAGGTATTTAAAACCCTGATAAAAATCATTGTCGTTACTTTCAGCATCGAGTTGCTTGGCGCTGCTCTTATTTTTTTCAGTTTGGATGCCAATGTCATGCCTTCTCTGAATGAGCGTTTGTTTTTTTCTGTATTTCACGCAGTTTCCGCCTTTTGCAATGCAGGTTTTTCGACTTTTTCATCCGGACTATATGAGGAGCCTATCCGTTACAATTACAATATCCATTTGATAGTCGCCATGCTCATCATTTTAGGTGGAATTGGTTTTGTCATACTGTTTGACTATTACACCTATCTCAAAAACATCCTTAAAGATAAGTTTTACCGCTTAGTCAAATCTGAGCGATATTATTACAACCGCCCTGTGGTTTCGCTCAATACCAAAATTGTCGTTTATACTACATTGATACTGCTCGTAGTGGGAACATTGCTGTATGCTTTTTTCGAATACAACCACACTCTCTCCGAACATCCGGGTTGG